>JBBQTY010000014.1:0-33896 GCA_038234445.1 Lysobacterales bacterium | reverse complement strand
GTCCAGTCGCGCATGTGGTCGATCGCGGCCGATGCGGCCGATGCCGCCGACGAGGCTCCACGCGCCTTGATGATTGCCGCGCCACGCTGCTGCACGAGCGGAATAAAAGTATCCGCATACCAGGCCTGGTCCACCAGGGACAGCGCGGACTTGCCCTTGACCGTGGTCTGGTGGATGTCCGGGTACTGGGTCGAACTGTGGTTGCCCCAGATCGTCACCTTGGCGATGTCGGTGTTGAGCGCGCCGGTCTTCTCGGCCAGCTGGGAGATCGCGCGGTTGTGGTCGAGGCGCACCATCGCTGTGAAACGACCCGGATCGAGATCCGGCGCATTCTGCTGCGCAATCAGCGCATTCGTGTTGGCTGGATTGCCAACCACGAGCACGCGCACATCGCGCTTGGCATGCGCGTTGATCGCCTTGCCCTGCGGTCCGAATATTGCACCATTGGCTTCAAGCAGATCCTTGCGCTCCATGCCAGGGCCGCGCGGACGTGCGCCAACCAGCAACGCGTAGTCGACATCCTTGAAGGCGACATTGGCGTCATCGGTGGCGACCACGCCGCGCAAAGTCGGGAACGCGCAATCATTGAGTTCCATGACCACGCCATTCAGCGCGGGTAGCGCGGGCGTGATTTCGAGCAGATGCAGGATTACCGGCTGATCGGGGCCAAGCATGTCGCCGGCGGCAATGCGGAACAACAGGGCGTAACCAATCTGACCAGCAGCGCCGGTAACGGCAACACGTACGGGAGCTTTCATAGCATCAACCTCGCAAAGTCGGGAGAGAATCAGGGAGTGGAGGAATCGGGAATCAGGTTTGCTGCTGCCAGCAACTCATGTGAGCGATCTGGCGAATAGCCATGGACGACCGTATCGCCAATGACAAGAATTGGTACGCCACGGCCATTGACCAACTCGAACACGCGTTGACCGTTGCGATCCGACTCGACATCCACGTCGACATAGTCGACGCCCCACTCGGTCAGATCCGCACGCAGCTTCTTGCAATAGCCACAGGTCGAGGTCGACAGCAGCACGACAGGCGCATCGCCGATGGCGGCGCGCAGCTCGGCGATATCGACCTTGCTTGAGCAAGCCGCCACCACGGCAAGCACAATGGCCAAACCTGTACAACGCAGCATGGCGAGACTTGGCGTCAAGTCAGTTCGGCAAAGAAGTCCTGGAAGCGTTGCAATCCGGGAGCGAGCTGGTCGGCCGGGCACGTGTAGGAAATGCGCAGAGCCAGCGGATCCCCGAACGCACTGCCGGGCACGCAGGCGACGCCTTTCGCTTCGAGCAGGGTTCCGCAGAAATCGACATCGTTGTTGATCATGCGGCCGTTGTGCGATTTGCCGAACGCGCAGGAAATATTCGGAAATGCGTAGAACGCACCCTGCGGACGCGGACAGATCACTCCGGGAATCGAGGTCAAAGCGGCGTAGACCTGATCGCGACGCACGGCGAACTCGGCATTCTTGGAGATCGTCACATCCTGCGGCCCACTCAGTGCCGCGACCGCGGCGGCGTTGACGACTTCGGGCAAATTGGTGATGTGGTTGGAATTCAGCGTGACCATGGCGTTCGCCACGAGCTCGGGACCAGCGATGAAGCCGACGCGCCAACCGGGCATGCCATAGGACTTGGAAATCGAATCCACCTGGATCAAGCGATCACGCAACTCGGGACGCGCATTGATGAAGTTGTGATAGCCGACGCCATCAAACACCATGCGGTTGTAGATGTCGTCGCAGATGATCCAGACGTCCGGATGCTTGACCAGCACATCGGCCAGCGCGGCGATCTCTTCTTTGGTGTAGACCATGCCGGTCGGGTTCGACGGATTGTTGAACAGGAATACCTTGGCGCCCGGCAAGGCCGCATCGAGCTGGGCCGGCGTGAGCTTGTAGTTCTGCTCGGCCGAACAATGCAACAGACGCGATTCGGCACCAAGGATGTCGGCCAGATCGAGGTAGGTCGTCCAGTACGGCACCGGGAACACGATCACGTCACCCTCGTCGAGCAAAGCTTCGGCGAGGTTGTAGAGCATGTGCTTGGCACCGATGCCGGTCGCGATATTGCTGCGCTTGTAGCCGCCGAGACCGCCTTCTTCAAGATGCGCGATGAACGCATCCAGCAATGCTTCCGGGCCACGATTGGACCCGTATTGGCCGCTGTCCTTGTCCAGCGCCTTGCGTGCCGCTTCGTACACGTGCGGGCCAGGCAGGAAATTCGGAACACCGATCGAAAAACTGATGATGTCGCGACCGGCAGCCTTGAGTTGCTTGGCCTTTTCGGCAATCAGCATGATCGCACTGGGCTTGGCGCGACTCATGCGCGCAGCAAGATGCGGCATGGAAACCTCTTGGGAAGTGAGTGGGGTCGGAAGCAAAAAAAGCACGTGATTTTAGCACAGCAGCGGCGCCTGCCCGATTTGCGCTGCATCGCAGCATATGGTGATTTCATATATCGTCTCGACCGATGGCATGCGAGAGTGACCACTTTTCGAGCAATCGAAGCTAAAGTGCTTGGTATCCATCAACAATGAGGACATTCCCACCATGTCATGGCAAGTATTTGGCGGCGCACACGGCATCATCATGACCATCATCATCGGCCTTGTGGTCGGGTTGCTGGCCAAGATCCTCAAGCCGGGCAAGGATCCAAGCGGATTTTTCATCACCATCCTGATAGGTATCGCGGGATCGTTTATCGCGACGTTTCTCGGCCGCAGTCTTGGCTGGTATTCGGGTGACCAGACCGCCGGCATCATCGGCTCGGTCGTCGGTGCGATCATCCTGCTGATTCTCTACGCCCTCGCCACGCGCAAGCGCTGAGCGAGAATCAGGCGAAAGAGCATGGCAATGTCTCGGACATCGTCATGCTGCGCGTTAATCCCATTGTGACGAAACCCTCGTTTCGGTCTAATCACGAAGTCTAGACTCAGCCGGCCGCAACTGCCGGAATTGCCGATGTCCCTGCATCGTGCCTGCCCTCTTGTTCTCATCCCCACGCGTTCGTTACGCAACGCCCTTCTGGCGATCTTCGTGATGGCCGCCGTACGGGTCACGGCTGCACACGCCGAATCGATCTTTCGCTCTGGATTTGAAGCGCTGGAAGTCGCGCCAGTCGTCTCGATCCTGCGCGACGATCATGTCGCCACGCTTGAAATGGACTACGACGGCGAGAACGCCTGGGGCCAGTGGTGGACGATGCAGGGAACCGGCAGCGATCCGGCCGGCTTCCTCGTGAGTTGGTGGCCTGACGGGCAACCCGCGCCGCCATCGGGAGCATTGTCGGCGCTGCAGCTCAAGGAAGGTTCGATCGGCTGTCTCGGAGAGCACACCGCCGGACCGAAGGCGATCACCGCAACTCGCTGGCTGGTGACTGGAAATCGCCGCGTGCAGATCCAACCGCTCGACAACGCCTCGCCGTATCGAGTGCGCGTACAACGCATCAATTCGCTTGGCGAAATCACCAGCTTCGCGAACGAGCAGGTTTTCAGCGGCGGCGACAGCACGCGCGTCGACGCGCTGCGTACGTCGATGACTTATTTCGACGACTTCAATTTGCCGATGGGGCCGGCGGATGAGAAATTATGGAACAACTCGACCGTCACCTCGACTGACGCACGCTTCAACCTGTTCTTCATCAACGATCAACTGCACGCGCATTCGCTGAATGGCACGCGCCTCGACAACACCGGCGACAAGTCACAAACCTCGCAGCGCTTCCGCAAGCCGCTGCGCATCGAGAACGGCGTGCGTCGCCGCATCGTCTTCGACATGGACAGTCCATTGAGTCCGCGCTCAGTGTGGTATCTCGATCTCAACCCCGTGCATACCGACGTCACCGGCCACGCGGACTTCTTCGACATGGAAGGTGCGACCGGATTGCCGGCCGGCATGCTGCGCCTTCGCGCGCAGTTCCAGACCTTCAGTGTCAGCATCATCGGCATGGATGGCGCCTCGCATCAGGTTGCTTCGGTCGACATGGAAGCCGCAGGACGCCAGGCGGTTTCCAATGTCCGCCGCAGTTTCGAGGCGCGTGTCGGCACCGACGGCATCGAGGTGTTGATCGATGGTCGCAGCGTCATCAATGCGTTGTTCACACCCTGGTCCCTGCAAGCCGGTGACTACGAGCCGCTATGGATTGCCTTCGGCTACAACACGCTCAAGGACGCCAATCCCTACTACCTCGTGCACTGGGACAATTTCGGCTTCGACGGCCCGGTGGTTGAGCCGCGAGAGGTGCACAACTACGTGACCCGCATCGCCGGAACCGACTACCAGAAATCCAGCCGCTGGAATGATTCATTCCCGACTTTCACGATCAAGGTTCCGGATGACTTGCGCCCGACGATCACTGGCGCGACCGCCGAAGCCTGGCTCGTGCTGACCTATCAGATGGGCGACTTCTCCCCGTTCAACTTGATCGCGGGTGACCACGTAAGCGTCAACGGCAGCGCCAACTTCGCGCTACCGGCACGCATCAACAACAGCGTGCCGAACGTACCCGATTTGCTGTCATGGGGCGTACCAAGCACGGTTCGCATCAAGCTTGGTGATCTTGTGCACAATGGCACATCGCCGCTCACCATCGGCGACAACACCTTTCAGTTTTTCGCAGACAATAGCGGCATCATCGATGTTCACGTGGAAGCGTTCTATCCGCCAGGAAGTGCTCCGGCCTATACGCCACCGGCGAACATCCATCACTTTCCGCTGCACAGCGAGCTGCCGCACCTGGGCCTGCCTGCCCGCTTTGAGCAGATCGGAAGCACACAGATCAGCGACGAACACCTGCTCGGTGGCGACAATCCTCCGGTGCGGATTTCAGTCGGCGGACTCGTGCCGCTGACCATGGTTGTCGGCAATCACAGTTACGCAAACTGGGCGCCAGAGCTGATGCTATTCCCGGTCAACAGCACCGAAGTCTGGAGTACCGGCGGCACCACCGGCATCGCCAAGGTCGACGTATTTCTGCACGCGGTAGGCGCTGGAACCGGGGCCGGTGAGAACGTCCTGACCATTGATACCTCGCGCGACGTTCCCGCTCCGCAGGGACGCTTTACGCGAACGCTCGACACCCATGCATTTGCCAACGGCGACTACGAAATCTTTGTCCAGGCGACTTCGCCGTCGGGTCTCAAGAGTCACCCGAGCTATGGCCATGAAACCTATCTCTGGGATGCGGCGGATCTTTCGGGTGCCTACTACCCGATTCAGATCCACATCCAGAACTGAGCAGGAGGCGCGCGCCGTGAAGTGCGAAATTCTCGCGCGCGCCAGCTTTCTTGTCATGTTGCTGGCGACGGCCGCGATGGTGTCGCCGAAGCATGCCGTTGGCGAAACTCGTCTCGCCGGCTGTGACCTGCAGCAGGCCGCGTTCTGCGAAACGTTTGAGGCAGGGCCGGCTACGGTTTCCGATCGCGGTCGCGGCAACGAACTCAGCCGCGCACGTTTCAGCACTTCTCGCTATGCACCTTCGCTGTCGACGGGCGACGGCGAGACGTTCTGGGCGTGGGAAGGTGAGCTCGGCATGATGGATGGCGAGCCGGATATCTGTCGTATCGGCCTGCCACAGTTCCTCCTGCCAAACGTTGACACCCTGGTTTGCGAACCGAACGCCACGATAGGCAGCCGCTACCTGCTCGGCATCGTCGGCTCACAGAATTACGGCAGCAATGGATACCGGATCCGTCAACCGTTCGATTTCGCGAATCGTACCGGCACGATCGTATTCGACGCCGACCTCAGCAACGATCCGATCCTGCTCGGCTATCTGAGCGTCACGATCGCCGAGGACCCAACGCCGACGCCAAGCTGGGATCTCAACGGTCGCGGACCGAATCCACGCAACGGTTTGATGATCGTCTTCGTCAGCAGCACGGTCGACGTTCACGACGTGCGCGACTACGCGATGACGACTTTGTCAGGACAGGTCAGCACGCCGCCGTCGCAACGAGGCCATCTGTCCCGCGTCGAATTGCGCCTGTCGCAAAGCGCGCTCGAAGTCCTCACATCGGAGCCTTCAGTCGATGGCCTGACTTTCAGCCCCGTGGTCAGTCGACGCAGCGTAACTTTTCCGCAGCCGTTGGCTTTCACTCGCGGCTACGTGACGCTGGTCGGCCACAACCATGCGACGTGGAAGTACGCGATCACCTACGCTGGCTTGCCGCGCCCGATGCCTTCGTGGAATACCTATTGGGACAATATCGGCTTTGATGGGCCGGTTCTTTCGAACACGCGCGAGTACGAAATTCCGGACGCCGGCATACCGTCGAATGAAACGACGATCGATGAATATCCAGCGGGCACGTTCACAACCGTGCTGCATCACGGTCTTAGCCTCGGCTACACGATTCCTGATGGCGAGAACGCGACCGGCGCACCATTGACGTTCAGCAATGTATCGATGACCGGTGCCACGCGTGCGCGACTTGTATTCAACGGCTACTATCAGGGCCATGACAACAACCAGGAGTTGCGTCTCGGCAATGGACGACTGCGCTACACGATCAACGATCATCCGAGGCACGAGCGCGCATTCACTGCGGCTGAAATCGCGATGCTCTATGAGCCGGGACAGACCGGTGGTTTCAATCATGCCATCGACATTCCCATGTCCGAACTGCATGACGGCGACAACAGCGTGCGCTTCTCAACCCTCAATATCGAATCGGGTTATCCGAACGCCGTTGTCAATCTCGACCTGCTGATCGATTTCAATCCCGATCCGATTTTTTCCAGCGGTTTTGAGAATCCGGGCTAGCAAGAGTCAGCCTCAGCCTGATCCCGAGCAGGCGCGTCGTGTGACACCGGCTCTGGCAATTGAATCGTATTGGCATCACGCTCGCGCTCTTCAGCCGCGCCATCAGTGACCGTAAACATGCCGCAACTGCCTCTTTGGGAGTCCTTGCCCGCAGCCGATCAGCAGCTGTTCCTCAGGCATGCAGGAGCAGCGCTGGCTCGTCGCGGCAAGGCGTTCGTGCGCGCGCGGCGTGCACTTTGGTTTGACTGGTTGCTCACCGGAACCCTTGGCCTGTTTGGCCTCTTTGTATTCGGCTGGTCGAGCGTAGAAGCCGCGCTCCTGCTGATCGCGAGTTTCTGGCTGGGCTGGCTCGCCGATCTTGTGCTTTGGTTCACCCGCTCGAAAGCCCTCACGATCCGCTATGGCATCGTCGTCGACGACATACGCTTCTGGCAAATCGTGGCGATTCTGCGCGGCAAACGACGACAACCTGCCGATGCGCGCTCGCACCCGACGCTCGGTCTCTCGTTGATTGTCGATCTCGTCGCTGGAGCAACCGCGACCGGTCTGCTCCTGAGCGGCCTGGCAAGAAGCGGCGTCGCGATCAGCGAAGCGGCGGCATCGCGCTCGTTGCTCGCAAGCATCATGGCGATTGCCTTGATCGGGATTGCGCCGAGCCTGCGTGCGCGTCTGCAACGAGCTGCTGATGGCAGTGTCGAATTGCCGGCGTTCTGCGCGGGCCAGCGCGGCATCGGATTGCTGGTCGTGGTTTTTGCGCTGATGGGGATTGGAGGCGGAAGATTGTCAGCTCAGCTCATCGTCGGCACGGTCAATGGCTTCTTTATCATCATGGCCCTCGTCGAACTGCTCTGGGGCATACCTGATTTGATCCGCGAGGCCGAGTGGGTCCGCGAAAGCAGCCCTCTATCGAAGGCAGTTCCTGACTACTTTCCAATAGATCCATGAGCACGCAAGCTTTGACCGAAAATTTGGTCGCGCCGACCCCGATGTCGAATCCGATTTCCCGTGCTCGTTGGTGGCGACGCTGGTTGCGCAGACTCGGGGTGTCACTCGTGGTGATCTTGCTGGCAGCGCTGATGCTTGATCAACTATTCCCGCTGCCATTGCCCGATCCGGATCGCGGCAGCACCGTGGTTTTGGCGCGCGATGGATCTCCGTTGCGTGCGTTCGCCGATGATGAAGGCATCTGGAGCTACCCGGTTTCGCTGGAGGATGTTTCGCCGCTTTACCTTGAGGCACTTGTTGGCTACGAGGATCGCTGGTTCTGGCATCACCCGGGCATCAATCCGATCGCCGCCCTGCGCGCGCTGGGTCAGATGGCCGTCAATCGCCGAATAGTATCGGGTGGATCGACCCTGACCATGCAGGTCGCGCGCATCCTCGAACCGCATTCGCGCAGCTTCGTCGGCAAGCTGCGCCAGAGCCTGCGTGCGCTGCAGCTCGAAGCGCATTTGTCCAAGCGTGAGATCCTCGAACTCTATCTCGACAACGCGCCATTCGGTGGCACCCTGCAGGGCGTCGAAGCGGCATCGTGGGCCTATCTCGGCCATTCCGCAAAACAGCTTTCGCATGCCGAAGCCGCCCTGCTCGCCGTGCTGCCGCAGGCGCCGAGCCGCTTGCGACCGGATCGTGAAGCTGCAGCTGCTCGCGCGGCACGTGACAAGGTACTCGATCGCATGGACACGCTCGATGTGTGGACGGCGGCCGAGGTCAAGGATGCACGTATCGAGTCCGTCGTCGCGCGAACCTTGCAGCCGCCGCTCAGTGCAGCTCTGCTCGCGCGCCGCCTGCACAATGATCATCCGCATCAGCGGCGCATCGAGACGACGATTGATATCGAGCTGCAACGCAGCGTGCAGGATCGCGTCAGCAACTATCTTGCGCGACTGCCCGAGCGTACTTCGGCCGCCCTGCTCGTCGTCGACAATCGTGATCTGACTACCCTCGCCTATGTAGGCTCGGCCTTGTTCGGCGACGAGGCACGACTCGGCCATGTCGACATGGTGCGTGCGTGGCGCTCGCCGGGCTCGACACTAAAGCCATTTTTATACGGACTCGCTCTCGATGATGGATTGATCCATTCCGAGAGCCTGTTGATCGATGCGCCGCAATCGTTTGGCGGTTATCGACCGGGCAATTTCGACAGCGCGTTCAATGGCCCGGTCGGTGCCGCGGAAGCACTGCGACTTTCACTCAATGTGCCGGCGGTCGATCTGCTTGATCGCGTGGGCGCGGCTCGTTTCACTGCACGGCTGGCCAATACCGGTTTGCAGCTGCGCCTGCCGCGGGGTGTCCAGCCGAATCTTTCGATCATCCTCGGTGGTGTCGGTGCACGCATGGAGGATCTGGCCGGCGCTTATGCCGCGCTCAATCGCAAAGGCGTCGGTGGCATCGTCCGCTACTCTCCGGATGATCCATTGACCGAGCGTCGCGTTCTTTCGGAGGGTGCGGCGTGGATCGTGCGCGAAATCCTCGAAGCAAATCCACGCCCGGGCTTTCGACCAGGCACGTTCGATACCGGTTCAAGCCCGCGAGTTGCCTGGAAAACCGGCACCAGTTACGGCTATCGCGATGCCTGGGCGATTGGAAGTACGCGTCAATACACGGTGGCCGTGTGGATCGGTCGACCGGACGGCACGCCACTGCCCGGCCAGTACGGTGCGGTGACCGCGTTGCCGTTGATGTTCCAGGTTGTCGACAGCCTGCCGCGAAGCGCACTGTCGTCGGTTCCCGAAGCACCGCCGAGCAGCGTCAAGGAAACCGAGATCTGCTGGCCGCTTGGTTTGACCTTCGACGAACAGCACCCTGAGCATTGCCAGCAAAAGCACACGGCGTGGACGCTTGATGGTGTCGTGCCACCGACCTTTCCCGAGCGTGATGCACGTACCTGGAGTGCCGGGTTGCTGCATGTTCGCGTCGATGCACGGACCGGCATGCGCCTGAGTCCGGGGTGCTCGGCAACCTCAATCAGCGAAATCGACATTCCACGATGGCCTTCGCTCGCCTATCCGTGGCTTTCGCGTTCACAACGCAAGCAATCCATTTTGCCTATGCTCGCATCGCAATGCGCTCCCGACGGACTCGAATCGAGCCAGGAGCTGCGCATCGATGGCATTGCCGATCATTCGAGTGTTGCGCGAGCGCCCAACAGCGACAAGCCGGCCGTCGTCCGCTTGCGCGCGTTGGGAGCGATCGGCGACGTGATGTGGCTGGTCAACGGTCGACTCGAGGCGACCACCCAGGATGCGCAAACCTGGGAACATGCGTTCTCAGAATCCGGCGATCAAACCATCACTGCAATGACCGATGCGGGTCGCTGGGCCCAGGTCAGCATTCGAGTTATACGCTGAGCGAACGCAAGTTGGATGCCATAAATCGCCGAAACGATCGGAAGAGCCTTGCGTGAAAGGCATTCGTGCCAACAACGAAGCGGAAACGCGATTGCGGACATCGAAACCGGCGCCGCTCGCTCAGCTCCTGTGGGAGAGGCATTCAAGCCCGATGCCCTTCGTCACGGCGCGAGGACGAGCATCGCCCCCAAGAGGGGACAAGCGGCTAAAGCCGCTTCCAACAACAACGCAGCAACGCAAGGTTCGCCCAAGAAACCCGCGCCGCCCGCTCGGCTCCTGTGGGAGAGGCGTTCACGCCAACAACGAAGCGGAAACGCGATCGTCGATATCGAAGCCTGCGCCGCCCGCTCGGCTCTGTGGGAGAGACATTTATGCCCGATGCTCTTCGTCACGGTGCGAGGAAGAGCATCGCCCCCAAGAGGGGCAAGCGGCTAAAGCCGCTTCCAACAACAGCTGCTTTTCCGGCTTCGTCCCCGCGTAGAATCCGGATTTCGCTTCCGGAGTCACCCATGCCCTCTTTCGATATCGTTTCAAAACTCGATGACCATGAACTGACCAACGCGGTTGATCAAGCCAATCGCGAACTCGACAAGCGTTTCGATTTCAAGGGCAGCGGTGCGACGTTTGAACTCAATGACGGGGTTGTACTGCTCAAGGCCGATGCAGAATTTCGCCTCAAGCAGATGCAGGACATTCTTTTGCAGCGTCTCAGCGCACGCGGCATCGACGTACGCTGTGTCGACATCGCCGACCCGGAGGTAAACCTCGCCACCGCGCGTCAGAACGTCACCCTCAAGCAAGGCATCGAACAGGCGCTGGCAAAGAAGATCATCAAGCTTATCAAGGATTCCGGCAGCAAGGTGCAGGCGCAGATTCAGGGCGACCAGCTGCGCATCGTCGGCAAGAAACGCGACGATCTGCAAGACACGATCGCCCTGCTGCGCAAAAGCGAGATTGAAATGCCACTGCAGTTCGAGAATTTCCGCGACTGATGTACTCAGGTTTTGCTGCGCCCGATCATTTGCATGACCAGCGATCGCAATGCCAGCGGCTTCAGCGGCTTGTGCAGAAGTTGACAACCGGCGGCAGTCACCGCGTCCGCAACAATCTTGCCGTGATCGGCGGTGATGATGACGCACGGAATTTCTCGTGCATTCGCACCGAGTGAATCACGCAGTTCGAGACCACTGACATGGTCATCGAGATGATAATCGAGCAGCAGCATGTCGGCGCCATGAAGAGCAAACACTTCACGCGCCTGGTCGGGCGTGCGCGCCGCGTGGACTTCCGCTTTCCAGCCGACAAGCAGATCGTGCATGGCCTTGAGCACGGCTGGATCATTGTCGACAACGAGCAAGCGCAGCGGCGGCAGCGCAGGTTCCGCTGCTGCCGCAACCGGCGGAGGCAGGCCCATCGGCGCGGTCATCGGCACTTCGATTGCAAACATCGAACCTTTTCCAACGCGCGAAACCAACCGCAATCGATGTTTCAGCAAGCGCGCGATTCGTTGGGCAATGGCGAGGCCAAGTCCCAGCCCTTCGCCCGAGTGGCCAAGGCGACGGAACTCCTCGAAGATCAGTTCACGGTCACCCTCGGCAATTCCGGGGCCGGTATCCCACACTTCGATCGAGAGATTCTTTCCACGCCGACGACAACCCAGCAGGATGCGCCCCTTGCGCGTATGCCGCACCGCGTTGACCAGAAAATTCTGCACCACTCGGCGCAGCAACTGTGGATCACTGCGCAGCCAGGCATGCGAAATCACGCTGTCTAGACGCAGTCCGCGTTCCTCGGCGAGCACGCTGAATTCCGCAGCGAGTCCACGCAGCCATTCGTCGGCCGGGAACACTTCGACATTGGCGCGCGTGCGACCGCCGTCTAGCCGCGAAATATCAAGCAGGCCACCGAGCAAGTTTTCCGCCGAGGTCAGCGCGCCATCGATATTCGAGACCGACTCGCGGTACTCGGCGTGAGCAAGTCGCTGCGCGAGTGCGTGCGTAAACAGATGTGCCGCATTCAGTGGCTGGGCGAGATCGTGACTGATCGCGGCCAGGAAGCGTGACTTGGCCTGATTCGCCTTTTCTGCTTCCTGGCGTGCCGATTCAAGCTCCACGGTGCGCTCGCTGACGCGGTGCTCGAGGGTCTCGGCGACACCCTTGAGCTCATCCTCGTTGCGGCGGAATTCGGTGACATCGGTAAAGGTTGCGACAAATCCACCCCCCGGCATGGGATTGCCTCGAATCTCGACAACACGCTCACTTTTGCGATCGGGAAATCGGCGCTCGGCAACATACGGCGTGCCTGCGCGCATATGGTTGATGCGTTTCTGTACTTCGTCGGATAGCGAGCGCGCGCCACCGAGACCCCGCGAGACATTCCAGCGCACGAGGTCGGCCACGGGTACGCCAACGCGCAGCAGCTCAGGCGGATAGCCGAACAACTCCGCATAAGGTCGGTTCCAGGCAACCAGGCCGAGATCACGATCGACCACGCTGATGCCTTGGCTCATGTTCTCGAGCGCCGCTTCGAGCACGCGCTGGTTGAAGCGCAGATCCTGGGAGGTTTCGCCGACGATATCGGCAACCGCTTCGAGTTCTACACCGCGCTCGCGTCGCGCCACGGTCAACAAAAGACGCGCCGATGATGCGCCGATCACCGCGGCCATCTCGTGCTCGATCGCGGCGACCAATGCCTCGGACGCTGAGCCACCCGCCTCGGTGCCGACGAACAACATATGTACTTGTTCCTCTGGCAAAAAACGCAATGACAGCGCATGCAAGTCGGCAACGCCGACGCGGCCGCGCTGGCCATCGCTGGCCGCGTGGGCAAAACGTGATCCAGCGACCAGGCTCAGCACGGCGAGATTGCCGGCAAGGCCCAGCACGACAGCGCGGGCAAGACGACTCCAGTCGCTGAATCCGAGCAGATGATCGGGGGCCAGCCAGTGGATACCAAACGGTCCTGAAGCAATCCAGTCGATGGAACCGCCAGCGAGCACCGGCAGCATCAAAACGTACAGCCAAACGAGGCTGCCGACGACCAGCCCTGCGCTGACCGCGCGCGCGCCAATCTGCGGCAGATACACGGCGACCAGCACAGCCGGTCCGATCGCCGACAGCGCCGAAAACGACACCGCGCCGATATCGGCGAGTGCATCGCTGGCGACCAGCACGCGACTGTAAGCCCACGCCAGCAACACGACTGCAAGGATGATCAAGCGGCGCTGCATCAGCACTTCGGCACGCAGATCGCCGACCATCGGCCGACCCCATCCGGCGCGAACGCGAAGCGGGGCAATCCAGTGGTTGCTGATCATGAGGCTCAACGCGAGCGTGGCGACGACGACCATACTGGTCGCCGCGCTGAGACCGCCAAGAAAAGCCATCAATGCAAGCGCTCCATGCCCTTGGGCCAGCGGCAAGGCGAGCACATAGAGATCCGATGGAACGCCCATCGGCCCCAGCAGCGCTTGGCCCGCGCGCGCCAGCGGTAGCAGGGGCAAGGCAATCAGAAGCATGTACAGCGGAAACAACCAGCGCGCCGTGCGCACATGGTTCGCGTCACGACACTCGACGACACCCGCATGGAATTGATGCGGCAACGTGAATACGGCCAATGCGCCGAGCAGAATCAGCGGGGCGAATCCTGATGTGCCGCCTTCAACCGGCTGCACGCTGGCTGCGGCATCCGGCACTTCGACACCAAACCAGACCAGTGCGCCGAGCGCGAGCATGGCTACCAGCTTGAATAACGACTCGAACGCCATGGCCAGGACCAGGCCGCGGTTGTGCGCCGTCGCGCTGGCTTTGCGCGCGCCGAACAACATCGCGAACAAGGCCATCGCCAAGGCAACCCACAAGGCGCTGTCCTGCCAGGCGGGCGCGCCGAGATCCTGGCGTTGCGCGAGCATGCCGTAACTCATCGCCACCGACTTCAGCTGCAAGGCGATATACGGAACGATGCCGATCACCGAGACCGCCGCGACCAGAGCCGCCAACAGTGGACTTCGCCCGAGTCGAATCGCAACGAGATCGGCCAGTGAACTGCTGTTGTGCGCCCGCGCAATCGAGACCAGTCGCATGAGCAAGCCAAAACCGAAAACGTATAGAACTATTGTTCCAACGAAAGTCGGCGGCAGCCACCAACCGGAGCGCAAGGCCTGGGTAACCGTGCCGTAAAATGTCCATGAGGTACAGTACACCGCCAGCGACAACGCGTAGATGATCGCCCAGTGCCGCGCGAATATTTGCGGTCGACGATCACCGAGCAGGGCGACCCCGAACAAGACGCCGAGCCAGAGCAGGCCCGCGCCGATGATGCTCAGATCAGGCAGCACGATGGCAGACCCAATCGCGCAACGCTGTCCCAATGAAAAAATGGGTTACCAAAATCCGAGCAGGTTCGCGTCGGAAGCCGCCTCCAGCATGCGACGCGCCCTTCACGGGAAAGATGCGCGTGGATCGTTGCGGAGCGACCGCATTGATCCTGATCCGGAAGTCTTGGCGAAGATCGTCTTGGGTCGATCTTGCTGCAACTACCGGAGCGGGCGCTGGAGGCGACTTCTGCCGCGAATTTACAAAGACGATACAGCTCGCGGTTTCGTCGCAAGAATGTTTTCGAATTATTCCAGCGGCGCGCCCAGCGCCGCCGCTGCGTTTGCAAGCCAGCGCATCTGCACGCCCTGACGTGTGTCGTAGTGTGTTCCGGAATAGCCCCACCAGTCCCAGCATCCTTTTGGATTCAATGGCGCAAAGCTTGCGCGCGTCTGGGGATATAGTACGACCAGATGACGCGCGTCTGCCCAGCGGTTGAAGCCCGCGTCACTGGCGAACGTCTTGCCGACCGCATCGGCGTTCTGCTGGCAGCCGTGCAGGGCGATATGCAGGCCGCAGATTTCTCCCGCAGCGCACGCTTTTGGAATATAGACGAAGCCGGTATCGCCCAGCATCGCGTCCATTCCATCCGGCAGATACGCTTTTTGATCGAAGCTGCGCAACTCGCCATCAGCCGCGGCGGCGGCGAACGGCGTATCCGCATAAAGCGCCGAGAGAATCTCGCCCGCGCCGTCGAAACCGCACTTTCCGATGTAGGGTGACTCGCTGGTTGTGCAAGACCCGCCAGAGGCTTCGGCTGGAAACGTATGCGCCATCTCGCGGCCGTTGTCTTCGTTGACAACAGCACCGCCAAGTTTGCGATAGAACTCCGCCGCATCGGTGCTGATCGTTGCCCCGACGGTTTTATCGAGGGTACCGTGCATCATGAAAACCTTGTCGCCGGCCAAGCCTTCGAGCGGAGCGATGAGGCCACTGGTCGCCCGTGATTTGGCACTCTCGACCAATGCATCGACATTCGGCAACTTGTCAGTCTGCGGATTGAGGCAGCGCGTCAGCGCCGTCTCAAGATTACCTTCTGCGCAACCGAATGGTCCTCCCGCGATCATGGCGACCCCGGCGACATGGTTGGAGAAAGCCATATGCACCTGAGTCGCCATATACGCACCGGACGACAGCCCCGAAACGGTCGTCCTGGCCGCATCAAGATTTAGCTTGGGCAGCGGCGGATCGACTTGGCTGGAGACGCAGCCCGAGCCGCCAACCACCATCGCAAGCAAGGTCAATCCGACTGCGCCCTGCCCGACTGCGCCCTGCAAGATCGCTCGCAATTCGCTCATGATTTCGCTTCCGGTCAGAACGAATACCTCGCGGTCAACGTGTACTGACGCGGCGCACCGTAGAAACCAGTCAACACGCCGAGCGCCGCGTTGATGTTGTATCCGGTGGTGCGATATTCACGATCGGTCAAGTTGGTGCCTTGCAGCGAGAACATCCAGTTGTGGCCGGTACGCCAGATCACCCCCGCGCTGAGCAAACCGTAACCGCCCTGGGTGATCGGATCGGCGACGCTGGTAACTTCGGTCGTCGCGACAACACGGCTCTGGTAGTTGTAACCGACCCGGAATCCGAGGTTTCCATCGGACACCGGCGTGTTGTATTCGACGTTGACCGCACCCGAACGCTCGGGCGCATTGGTGAATTCCTGCTGATTGGCAATATTGATACCGCGGTAGAGGTATTCGTCGTATTGGGTCTTGAGGTAGGCGAGATTGCCGCTGACCAACCAATGCTCGGAAGGCAGCCACTGATATTCGAATTCAACACCCTTGGCAGTGCCCTTGCCGGCATTGGTGAAGTCACCGAAGAAGGAATCATTGGTACCATCGCCGTTGCTGTCAAATGCGGTGAACACCGAGAGCTGGATGTCCTTGTACTTGTTGTGGAACAGAGCCACGTTCATGAACAACGAATCGTCAAGCACGGAGAACTTGCCGCCAAACTCGATCGTGTCGACTTGCTCATCCTTGAACGGTTCGGCAGAACGTGGAACCGCCGTCGCCTGCGCGCGGATGTTGTAGCCACCGGACTTGAAGCCGCGTGAGTACGAGCCGTAGACCATGGCTTCGGGCGAGAGCTGGTAATCCAGAGAAAGTTTCGGCGAGGTGTTCTTGAAATTGATGGTCTTGTCAAAATCGGCAACCACGGCGGTCGGTGTCGTATAGGTGCCGTCCGAATAGCCGCGATTGAGCACGTCGGCGCGCTTGTCTTCATTGGTGTAGCGAAGCCCTGCATCGAGCTTCAGGCGATCGGTCAGATCAAACGTCCAATCGCCATAGAGGGCGATGCTGTCGGTGTAGACCGTGCCTTGGGTGTCGCCGAACAACAAGCCGAAGAAATTGTTGAGAACCTGACCGCCGGCATCGCCTTTGAAATTGTAGATGCCAAGCACGCCACGCGAGCGTCCACCGGCGTCATAGTTGAACTGCAATTCGTTGGTCGTCTGGCTATCGCTGTAGAACGCCTTGACGTCGGCAATCGGTGCCTGTGTCGTGTCGAAATCGATATTGGTTTCGGTGTCCGAGGAACGATGGGCGAGGATGTACTTGAGCGTCCAGGCATCGTTGACCACCCACGTTGCCGTCGCCGACACGCCATCCATGCTCGTATCATTGATGTTGGGCATGCCGTTGCGAACGTCGTAACGCGAATCGAGCGGCGTGGAGCCCGGGACGAATCGGTTCGGCGCAAGCAACTTGGCGCCACGCACGCCAGATTGATCGTCCATCCAGTCATAGTTGAAGATAACGTCAAAAGTTTCACTGGCAAAGATGCCAAAGCTCAGACGGGCGGCATTGACCTCCTTGTCGCTGACATCCTGCTTGGTCACGATGTTTTCGCCGAAACCATCGCGATTCATGCTGGCCACGGAAATGCGGGCGCGGAACATGCCACCTTCGTCAAACGCACCGCCGACCGCCGCCTTGGCATCGCGCTGGTTGTAATTGCCAAGCGTGATCTGCCCGTAGCCGTTGAAATCGGGACTCAACTGCTTGGACACGTATTTGATCGCACCACCGATCGTATTCTTGCCGTATAGCGTTCCTTGCGGGCCGCGCAATACTTCGATGCGCTCCACGTCGAATACATCGAGCAGCGCCCCTTGCGGTCGCGCGATGTAGACATCGTCCAGATAGATGCCGACACCCGGATCCACGCCCCACAACGGATCGGATTGGCCGACGCCGCGGATATAGGCGGTGATCGTGCTGCTTGAACCGCGCGCGGCATAGATTGTCAGGTTGGGCACCTGGCCGCCGAGATCGCTGAGATCCTCGATATTGAGCTTGTCGACGCGCTCGGGCGTGAACGCCGTAACCGCGATAGGCACATCCATCAGGGTTTCGTTGCGCTTGCGCGCGGTGACTGTGATGCCTTCGAGCTTGGTGACCTTGTCGGAACTGGTCTCTTCGCTGGCGTTCGTATCGGCGCTGCTCTGGGCATGCACGCTCGCGCTGCAGGCCATTCCGAGAACAAGGCTGATGGCAAGACTCATCGGGTTGCGCTTCATGGTTCCCCTCATTGTTGGGTGGATATCGGTAATCGATGAACCCGTGCACGGTCATTGCCATGCTTCGGATCTTGGACAGGTCGCAGTCTGATACTTCAAGGAAATCGACGACACCTGTACCTTGGTACAGTGGGCCGAGAGCCCATGAACTCGGGATACTGCTCGCTGATCGCGTCGCCGGCGCGCCCGTTGCGGAGCTTGCAAGGATGTCCCTGTTGATTGTGCTGGCGGCGCTGGCCTTCCTGATGTTCGTCGCCTATCGCGGCTACAGCGTGATCCTGTTTGCGCCGATCGCGGCACTGGGCGCCGTGCTGTTGACTGACCCGACTCTCGTCGCGCCGATGTTCACCGGCTTGTTCATGGACAAGATGGTCGGTTTTCTCAAACTGTATTTTCCCGTGTTCCTGCTCGGCGCCGTATTCGGCAAGCTGATTGAAATTTCCGGATTCTCGAAATCCATTGTCACGGCAACGATTCGCGTCGTCGGCGCACAACGCGCGATTCTCTCGATCGTGATCGTCTGCGCACTTCTTACCTATGGCGGGGTATCACTGTTCGTCGTCGTCTTCGCCGTATACCCGTTTGCTGCGGAGCTGTTTCGCCAGAGTGACATCCCGAAACGCCTGATCCCCGGCACGATCGCGCTCGGCGCCTTTACCTTCACAATGGATGCCCTGCCCGGCACCCCGCAGATTCAGAACATCATCCCGTCTTCGTTCTTCGGCACCAATGGCTGGGCCGCACCGATACTCGGCACGCTCGGCGGCGTCTTCATCTTGATCGTCGGCACGACCTATCTCGAATCGCGGCGGCGTGCGGCAGCGCGAAGCGGCGAAGGCTATGGTGAGAATCTGCTCAATGAGCCGGTCGCTTTTGTCGGCGAAAAACTTGCCCATCCGTTAATTGCGATCCTGCCGCTGCTGTTGGTCGGCGTGGCCAATTTCCTGTTTACGCGCTGGATCCCGGAGTTTTACGGGGAAACGCAATCATTCGTTCCTTCGGTGATCGGTTCGCCCGCTCCGGTCGTGCAGACGGTTTCGAAAATCGCCGCAATCTGGGCCGTGCAAGGCGCATTGCTGATCGGCATCTTGTGCGTGATCGTCTTTGCGTGGCGCACGGTCACTACGAGTTTTGCAGAAAGTACCAAGAATGCGATCAGCGGCGCGCTGCTCGCGTCGATGAATACCGCCTCCGAATACGGTTTCGGTGCGGTGATCGCTGCGTTGCCGGGATTTCTCGCCGTGGCCAACGCGATGAAGGCGGTTCCGAATCCGCTGGTCAATGAGGCGATCTCGGTGACTGCACTCGCAGGCATCACCGGCTCGGCATCCGGTGGAATGAGTATTGCGCTGGCGGCGATGGCCGACAGCTTCATCGCCAACGCAAACGCCGCCGGCATTCCGATGGAAGTACTTCATCGCGTCGCTGCGATGGCCTCGGGCGGCATGGATACGCTGCCGCACAACGGTGCCGTGATCACCCTGCTCGCCGTGACCGGCCTCAGTCATCGACAGAGTTACAAGGATGTTTTCGCGATCACGTTGATCAAGACGACTTCGGTTTTTGTTGTCATCGGATTGTTCTATTTGACAGGCTGGGTTTAAATGCGTCGATCGCGGCTTCGCGGCCAGCGCATCGAAACTGTGATGGAGTTCCCGGATGCGTCCGGAACAAATCGACTGGAAATAATCTGCCAGATCGGGATACTGGCCCGGTCACTCCGATGAGAGTGACATCAGCGCAAGCGTCAGACGGGTTGTTTGGGTCCGTCAGGTCAGTTGCCGCGCTTGCTGACTTATCCAATAGCCCATGCAGGCATTGCGGGAATTGACCTTCCGTTTCGGCAATGTGCGCTGCGGGCCGAAAACAAAGAGGATCTCTCTTGCGAACTCAATTCATTGCACTCGCTTTGCTCACGTTTGCATCCGCGGCAAACGCAAACAACTACGTTGTAAGCACGACGGCCGACAGCGGCGCGGGATCGCTGCGCCAGGCCATCCTCGATTCCAATACGCCTGCTGGCGGCGTACACACGATGACCTTCTCGGCTGCGTTTCCAAACAACGGCGTGATCCCGCTCAGCAGCAATCTGCCGCAGATCGACTCGCAAAGCTTGATCATCATGGGCGACAGCAAGAAGCCGCGTGTCGATGGGCAATCGCTGCGATCGGTTTTCCTGCTGAGTACGAGCACGACCGTGTTCCAGCTCAGCGACCTCACTCTCCAGAATGCGTTGGCATCCGAGAAAGGGGGTTGCATCGATTCGGGCAGCAGTTCAACGGCTGGCCAACTGCGCGTGGAACGCGTCACGTTCATCAACTGCCAGGCCGTCGGTGCCAGCTTGATACGTGGTGGAGCGATCAACTGGTCGCGATCCAGCGGAACGCTCAGCGTGATCGACAGCCAGTTCCTCGACAATACCGCCACGGCCACCGCAAGCAATGGCGAATCGTCCGGTGGAGCGATTTACACCACCGCCAACTTGTCTTCTTTGCGAACGTTGTTTGATGGCAACGCTGCGCTGTCAACGACGGGCGGTGGAAGCGGTGGTGCCATTTCAATGCTCGGCTCGGCACGCAGCAACTCGATCACCGAATCGACTTTCCGCTTCAATGGGGCCTCACCGGCCTCGCCATTGTTCGGTTACGGCGGCGCGGTGTACGTCGGTTGTAACAATTGTTCGACGCAAATCGTCCGCAGCTATCTGCGCGGCAACGCAGCCAACTACGGCGGTGCGGTATTCGCGCGCCGCGGCGATGCAGGCGCTACCGATGTATTCCTTTCATTGGCGAATTCGACTTTTTACAACAGCAGTGTGCTCAACAACGGAGGCGCCGCTTTCGTCGGCTCGGGCGCGAGTTTGAGTGCATCGAACAATACATTCTACAATTCCGATGCCAGCGATGGCGCACACCTGGGTTTCACGCCCACCGCCGAGATCAATTATTTCCGTGGCAATCTGCTCGCGCCGACCTACGCGGGAAGCGCCTGTGCGGGAACACCAACCGTGACAAATACAACGTTTGTCGGCTTCAATGTGTTTGCCGATGCCAGCTGTTCGGTTGTCGGCGCCGCTGCATTGCCGAACTCACCGCTCGGCTCGGCAATGGTCGACGAACGCGCAGGTCAGATTGGCGTGATTCGCTTTTCCGGCAGCGCGGTGATTGACAGCATCACCGATGGCACGATCTGCGAACCGCGTGATGCGCGGTTCCAGATTCGTCCGATCGATGGTGACGGCGATGGCATCGCTTATTGTGACGTCGGCGCGTATGAAGATCCACGCGACATCATCTTTATCGACGGCTTCGAAGCCTGATCAAGTACGACCCATGGCTGTCGATGCGCACTGTATCGACAGCCTCACCAGAGAATGACAGCAAGGATAAAGGCTGCGATCGCGATGGCGATCAGAGAAAGTACGCCAACAAAATTCGTGCCGGCGGCGCAGTCACTGTACAAGCGCTCGGAGAATCCACGGCCCGGCATAAACATTGATAGCCATGTCGTCCACAACGATGAACGCGTGCGTGCCGGGCACGTGCCGCATTGTGAACAGAGTCGCGCCATCTCGCTGCCTATCGCGGTAACAGCGCAAGCCTGCTTGATCATCGGGGCCCATGCAACAGCAGGATCGAAGACAACACGTGATGGACTACGTTGGCAACCGACTCGGGCGCTGCAATTGAATGCGTGATCTTGATCCAATCAGTCGAATCCGTCGGCAAACAACGCGAGATCGCGTAGGGTGACGGTATTGTCTGCGGGACGTCCAATCACTGCGCGATCGAGAACCTGATCGTAGCCAACAAAGAGACGAAAGCCAGCGCCAATGGCTGCGCCCAGCACGCTGTTGGCTGTTGACAGCAAGCCTTGGCTGGCCGCGGAATTGCGCAAGATTGTAACCGCGCCTGCGTCGACAATGCCGCCGTTGTCCCAATGGTCGCTGATGATGGCGTAGTAGTTCTCGCCGAGTTTTGTGCGTGCGCCGGAGCCTACGTTGTCGTCGACGATCGAGCCCAGGATCGAGTTTCCCGCCAAGGCACGGCCGACGAATCCGCGGCTTCCATCAACGCGGGTAAACGCTCCCGTGTTGGCGATGCCCCCATGGTCCCAACCGTCGCTGCCTGCGACAAAATCACCGTTGGCGAGGACTAGCAGGGCCGTGCCGTAGGCATCCCCCGCCGCGCCGCCGACCAATGAGTTGGAGCGCGAAACCGGACCCCCGCTCGCCGTGGTGCCGGAGCGCCAGGTGACTGCACCGGCATCGACGATTGTGCCGTCATCCCATGACGGCGAAGCGATCACATAGTTTCCATTTTCGAGCGCATGGATTCTGCGCCCAACGTTGTCGTTTGCCTTGCTTCCGACCAACGAGTTGGCCGCCGAAACGACTCCGACCAGTCCACTCGCGCCATTGGCCCAGGTCGCCGCACCGACAAAGGCAGCAGCACCTTTATGCCAGCGATGGCTCCCGACCACGTAATTTCCATTGGGCAGCACTGTCGTTGGGGCGGATCCCACCGCATCGTCGGCATTCAATCCAATAAGCGAGTTACTCGCGCTGATAACGCCCGCACGTCCACTCGCACCATTACCCCAGGTCACCGCACCGACGTCGGCGATTGTCCCATTGTCCCAACCTGGATTCACCACGACGTAGTTGCCGTTGGACAACGCGACGGCGGGCACGTAGCCCGAGGTTGATGGCGGGGTGCCGTCCTCCGAACCCAATCCGACCAGCGAGTTGCCGGCCGATATCGTCCCGCTCACGCCCGTGCTGCCGCTGCCCCAGGTTGCCGCGCCAGCTTTGAGATGCGTTCCGTTTGCCCAGCGCGGGCTTGAAACGACGTAGTTGCCGTTGGCCAGTGCGATGACGCCCCCATCACCGACCACATCACCGAACGATGCACCGACCAGGGAATTGGCCGAGGAGACCACGCCGACCAGGCCGGTACTGCCATCAGCCCAGGTCGCCGCACCGGCAAGTGCTTGTGAAGCATTGCTCCAGGTGTGACTAGATACAACATAATTGCCATTGTTCAATGCCGTTATTCCGCGAGAGCAGACATTGTCTTCGGTGCTGGCTCCGATCAGCGAGTTCGCTGCAGAGACCGCTCCGACCATGCCGACAGCGCCATTTGCCCAGGTAGCTGCACCGGCGTTCGGCTGGCCGACGTTGTCCCAAAAGGGACTGCAAGCGACATAGTTGTCGTTTACAAGTCGCATAACACTTTTCCCTACCTGATCGGATGATGTGATACCAAACAACGCGTTGCTCGTCGTCACCGGCCCGGAAATGCCGACGTTACCATTGCCCCAAACGACCGCGCCGGCATCCGCCACCGCAGCATTGTCCCATTGCGGCACCGGAACGACGTAGTGGCCCGTGCTGAGCAAGACCACCTCAGATTGTCCGACTCGATCATCGGCGGACGTCCCAACCAGCGAATTGCCATCGAAAACCGCGCCGGACAAACCGGTTACCGCGTTGACCCAGGTAACTGCACCGGCTTTTGCCGCATTGGATGTCGAATTTCGCCAGAGGGGACTCTTGATCAGGAAATTGCCATTGGCAAGAATCTGGATTCCGCCACTGCCGACAGAGTCGCCGTTGCTGCCACCGGTCAGGCTGCTGATCAGGGTTCCGTCGGGCGAGTAAAGATAGACCACGCCGATGCTGGCCACCGAACCTTTCGGGTCAGTGACGACGATATTCCCGTTCGGCAACACGACGGCGTGGGTGCCGAACGCAACGCTACCCGGCGGCCCGACAATGTTGCGGTCGGACGCTTGAACGGAACTGAGCGACGCAAACGCCAGCAGAACCAGAAATCGATTTGCTATTTCCAGCGTGGATTTCATTGAACAACCCATCAACCATCTCCTGCAAAATTATCAACGATATTGGAACTATATAACTAATGTACGTCTATAGGAAAACACTTTAGGCATAAGCGATCAGATCTTTCGATGAACACCCGCTCCAGCTCAATGCGAACGCCGCTACCACCGCGCCGCTGAATTGCCGGTTCGCCGCTGGTCGGAACCGACATGGCATCGCGCGAAGCATCCTTGAACGGATTGAGTCGAAAAACCGCCGGGACGAGGCCGCACGCGCTACGCTCGGCGACATCGCGACGTTCGCAGAACGCAGCAAAAACGAGGATAGAAACAACAGGGGACGTGCTCCGGAACGCAAGAACAACTCCTGATTCCCTTACCATCACGGAAAACGAAGGTGCTTTTTGCCATCCACCGATGCAGATAGTGCAATCAGCCAATCATTGCGCGTTTCGATAGACTCCTTGGCCAAGGACCACAGGGAAGCCGATGCCGATTCAGCCCGAGGATTTTCAGACCGGCGGTGCGCTACAGGGCCGCGTCGCGGCCTCGTTGTTGCGTTTTCGCGAGAGCGCATCACTACCGAAGCCAGGCGACTTGATCGGCAGCTTCCGGATCGTCGAAGAACTAGGTCGCGGCGGCATGGCTGTCGTCTATCGCGCGGAGCGCGCCGATGGCGAATACGAACATCAGGTTGCCTTGAAATGGATGCTCGATAGCCAAGCCGATGCGTCCTCGACTGAGCTGTTCCGGCGTGAACGCCAGGCGCTGGCCGATCTCAGTCATCCGCATATTGCACGTTTGCTCGATGGAGGACGAACGCCGGAGGGCCGCCCGTGGTTTGCGATGGAGCTGATTGACGGCCTGCCGATCGACCGCCACTGCATCGAACATGAATTGCCACTGGCCGCACGGCTGGCGCGATTCAACCAGGTCTGCACTGCCGTCGCGTTTGCGCACGCGCGTGGGCTGATTCATCGTGATATCAAGCCTTCCAACGTGCTGGTTGATCGCGAAGCACAGGTCAAGTTGCTCGACTTCGGCATCGCCCAACTGCTGGACGAAGACGATCAGCTTTCGGCGCGCGCGCATACACCGGGCTATGCCAGCCCCGAGCAGCAACGCGGCGAACCTGTAACTATTGCATCCGATATCTACCAACTCGGTCGTCTGCTCCAATCCTTGTTGCGCCCGCGCAGCGAACAAGCCGCCCCGAGCGCCGGAAAGTCGGTACGCAGCGCGACCACGTCGGAATCGGACTGGATGCGTGAACTGCCTGTTGATCTACGCGCGATCCTGCTCAAAGCCTGTGCCACCCAGCCTTCGGCGCGCTACGCAACGGCCGATGCGCTGGCCGGCGACGCTCGTGCTCTGGTCAATCGACTTCCCGTAATTGCGCGCCCGCGCAGCACCTGCTACCTCGTGACACGCTTCTTGCAACGCAATCCCGTTGCCGTTGTTGCCAGCGTGCTTGCGCTTTCCACTCTCGTGATTGGAACTGTACTTTTTACTTTTCGGCTTGGACATGAACGCGACAAGGCGAATTATCAGGCGCAGGTCGCCACTTCGGTACTCAATTTCCTGCGTGAGGATTTGCTTGCTGCCGCCGACCCAGGTGCCGCACCCGGGCGTGAATTGAGCGTACGCGAGGCGCTGGATCTCGCCTCGAAAGCCGCCGACGTGCGTTTTGCCGGTGAGCCTATCCAGCATGGCGCGATCCGTACCACCCTGGCCGGCCTCTATGATCAACTCGGCCGCTACGAAGAAGCCGAGCGCGAGGCGCGCAAGGCGGTGACGCTCGCCGAAGCCGTCGGCGCGCCCGTGGAAGCCCGGCATGCGGCAACCGCGGCGCTGACCGATGTGCTGCTGTCGCGCGGCAAACTCGATGAAGCCGAGTCCGCGATCACCCGGGCACAAAACCTCGAAAGCAATGAGCCAGGGACATCGACCGCAGCCGCTGAATTGCAATTGTTGCAATCTCGTCTGGCTAACTTGCGCGGCAAGTTTGATCAGGCGCTGGATCTCGCCAATGCCGTTCGACAATCACTGGATGCCGACGGCCATGCCGACACACCTCTCCAATGGCGGGCTGCCGAGGAATCCGCGATCAACCTGCAGATGCTCGGGCGTCACGATGATGCCCTGCCCCTGCTGATGGCTATCCATGCATCGAGGCTGGCACAACTGGGTCCACAGCATCCCTCCACCTTGCTTGCCGCACACGAAATCGGCCTGCTCAAACGCCATCAGGGCAAGAATGACGAAGCCCTGATCTGGCTACAGAGCGCATTCGACGAACGTCGCAAGGTATTGGGCGAAAATCACCCGGATAGCTTGTCGAGCGCCAATGAAATCGCCACGGTGCTGCAGGCGCTCAAGCGCTATGACGAAGCCGAAGTTCTTTTCAAACATGTGCTGGATGCGCGACTCGATCTGCTGGGTGAAGCGCATCAGTACACGCGCAACTCGATGAGCAATCTCGGCCTGCTCTATTCGCTCTCCGGGCGACTCGAAAAAGCGGCGCCGCTGTATGAGCATGCACTTGCCATCGAGACGCGGCTGATTGGCGAGAGCCATCCCGACACGATTGCCTTGATGCACAACATTGCCGGACTCTATCGCAAGCAAGGTCGACTTGCGGATGCGCTGGCGATGCACGAGCGCGTAATCGACAACGCCATTCGGAGTCTGGGCGAGGATGCCTGGCAAACTGCCCTTTTTCGCGCCGGTCGCGCACTGACCCTTCAGGCAACGAAACGCTTTGACGAGGCCGATCGTGAATTCGCCACTGCGATCGACATACTCGAAAAATCACTCGGCCATGATCATCCACGGACTGTGCGCGCAAGGGAAATGCGTAGCGCCCTGCAAATCGAACGCGACGCAACGATCTAATTTGCAGCCGGCTCAGGCCGGTTCAGAAGCGCAGCCAGCCATTGTCGACTTGAATCCCAGTCGCGATGTACGGTGCGCGCGGAAACGGACAAAGCCATCGCTGTCTCCTCATCGTTCAAACCACCGAAATAGCGATGTTCAAAAACCAGAGCCTGCCTGGGCTCGATTGCTGCGAGCTTCTGCAGCGCGGCGTCGATTTCGATCAAGGTCTCGAATTGACTGTCATCGATCAATTGCACGTCGTCGAGTTGCACAAGTGACGCACCTCCGCCGCGCTTGAGCGCAATTCGTTCACGTGCGTGATCGATCAGGACCTGGCGCATGATGCGCACTGCACTCGACATCAGATGGCCGCGATCACGCGGCGCACCACTGGCTCGCGCCAGGCGCAAATAACACTCATGCACGAGCGCCGTGGTGTTGAGGGTAAGTTGGCGGTCTCCGCGAAGGGATCGCTGTGCAAGCCGCTTCAAGTCAGGATAGACCAAATGCACAAGTCGATCCCAAGCCGCCCGATCGCCGCTTCCGGCATCTGCCAACAACTCGGTAATGTCTTTGCCATCCGTCATTTCCGAATTGTAGACGCTGACGTTGTGGCGATTCACCGAACCGAGCGCAGAAATCGAAGTATGTTCAACGTGCTACTCAGGCTTTGCTGTAAAACCGGTAGCAGTTCTTGCCGGCCTTCTTGGCCGCGTACATGGCGACGTCGGCCGCCTTCATGAGTTGAGCAACGGTACGGCCATCAGCCGGGAAGATCGCAATGCCGAACGATCCGCTGAATTGATGGGAACGATCATCGATCATGGTCGAAGCACTGAACTCATCAACGAGACTCTTTCCAAGGCGATCGAGAACTTTGCGAAACGGGACATCGAGATCGGCTTGTAGTTGGACAATCAGCACAAACTCGTCTCCGCCCAGACGCGCCGGCTTGGCCTCAACTTCTTCGACCGAATTCACGACCGCGCGCAAGCGCTCGGCAAAGCGGCACAGCAACTTGTCGCCGGCCTCGTGACCCCATGAATCGTTCACGGGTTTGAAATCATCGATATCGGCCAGAATCAATGCGAACTCACGGCCTTCACCTTGGCCAATGGCGGCTTCAAGATTCTCGCGAAACGCGCGACGATTGGCCAAGCCGGTCAGCGAGTCTGTATTCGCGATGCGGCGTATGTCGCGATCGCGACGCGCGATGCCCTCGGTCATGCGCTCGAAGGCCTGCACGAGTTCACCGATTTCGTCACCGCTGTCGCGCTCGGGCAAATGTGTAATCAGATTTCCCGCCTCAACGTCACGCGCTGCCTGGGCGAGTCGGCGAATCGGCCGTATGAGCACGCGTTGCATGACCACACTGATGGCAATGCCGAACATCAGAGCCAATCCCATCAGTACGAGTACACCCAAAAGGTAACGCCTACCGATTTCAGTCAGTTGGTGGGCCAGCGTTCGGGTCGTCTGATCTTCATAGCGTTTGACCGATTCGAGCGAATAGCCAATGCGTACTCCTCCGAGGCGCTCGTCGCCAATACGGATCGGAGCCGCGACATCGAACACGTCGCCTTCACGCTGCATGAGCAGAGCACCCGTCGTGATGATGGCCGGCGCTAGCGGATCGGACATCACCTGACCATAGCTGGCGATACCGTCACTGCCATCATGGATGATTGCGCCAGAAGGATCATAGACCGTCACGTATTTGACGTCGGGTTGCGCGAGAACATCGCGAACGACGCGGCCAATGATCTCCAAGTCAAACGTGTAGAGCGGATTGACCAACGCTTCGGCCGTATTCTTGCCGACGGCCTCGGCCTGCTCGCGAAGTCGATCGAGGACGAGATGCTGGATCGAATTCCGGCTCAATTCGAGCACTTCCTCGCGCATCGCCCATTGCCGCTGAAGCACGACGATCAGCGCCGCCACCCCGATCAGCAGGGCGAACGCAACCAGCACGAGAAATCGGACCTGCAGTCCGAAACGAATTTTCATTCGATCTCCGCACTTACCCGCGCAACTCCGGCCTGCAGAACCTTGAGGTCACTGCGGTCACGCGGATCCAGATCGAAGAATCGCAACGATTGATGATAGGGCGCGAGTATGGCGCTGGCCGCTGGATCTTCGGCCATGGCCAAGAGCACCTCGCGAAGCCGCGTGCGTACCGGATCCGCAAGTCCATTGCGCACCAATTCGACGCCGCGCGGCAGTTCCGCACTCTCGCGCAGGATGACAAAATCGGACTTGAAGAATTCGGGGACGTGCTGTGGATTGGCCCAGTCCAGATTGCTCACCGTGCCGACATCGACCAATCCCTTGTGGACCCAAGTCGCAATATTGCGCTCGGTTCTTGCGAATACGTAGCCGACCGAGTTCGCGACTGGCGCATCGAATGGCGAGCCAAGGATTTCCATCGACAGTCCGTGATCGAGCAACTCCATTGCAGGGACAAAATATGCACTCGTCGAGGTGCTGTTCTGGAACGCGATTCGATGACCGCGCAGATCATCGATCGATTTCACCTTGCTGTCGCTGCGGGCGAAGTAGATCGTGTGATAGCGGCGGATACCATTGCGTTCCGAGAGCAGAAACACCTGCGCATCGGCACGCCGCTGCAACAGCATCGCGCCGGCACCGGTTTCCGATACCCAGTCGACTCGGCCCCGACGCAGGTAACTCGCCATCTGCAACGCATCGCGCGCCATCAGGATGCGCCCTTCGTGGATGCCGACATCGCCCATGCGCTCGACCACATAGTCGAGCAATGCCTTCATCGACTCGTACTGTGACTTTGGATCGTCACTCACCCTGCCGAAAACCAAAACACCCGACTTGTTCTCGGCTTGCACGGTTGTCGGCAACAACGTAGCCACAACCAACCCGGCCATCAGCAGTAACAAGCGAAAAATTGATTGCAGCACAGCAATTCCTTGACCCAGCCGCGACAGCCTAGCCGAATCGACGTCACTGCGACACATGCTGCCTGCGTGCTGTGCATCGAAATTCGCCACGTATCGTGATACCGGTTGATTCGCCCGGCGCTGCGGCGATAAAAACAGCTTTGATTTCTTACTGGAAAGCCGCCGGCGGGGCGAAGAAAAGCGACGATTTGACACCCCTTTTCAGTGCTGCACGAAACAAGGAAGGCGAACCCCAGAAGGCCCGCAACGGGAAAATGGATGTTCGTGTCAGCCCAAAGCGGAAGACTCGAAGTCATCGAAATGTGGTTTCTCGGAGATGCGGCCCTGGCCAAGGTCAAGAGCCATGTTGGAAGAGGCGAGCAGGCCTACGACATGAAATGCGGCGTGCTGCTCCGCAAGCAAGGCAGTGCCTGGAAAATTGCCGCCGAAGACTGCGGATCGGATGGATCTTTCGCGGGGCCGGGGAAAGCGTCAGCGCATAGCGCCGAACCACTCGAGCCAGTTCCAGCCGTTGTTAGATTCGACCTGAACAAGGACGCTTCCCGCTCGCATTGTCGAAGTGAGTTCATCGCAAATCGTGGCTTTCATTACACGCTGGGTTATCAAAGTCCGGCAGTGCAACGGAAACTCAATATTAATTCTTTTTTTAATTTCGTATTCTTGATTACTGACATGGATCGACAATTTCTCCAACAACGAAAAAGCGGGCCGAAGCCCGCTTTTTCTTGTTCACTTGAAAGACTGCGAATTACTCGCTGACGCCTTCGCCTTCCTCAACGGCCTTCATCGACAGGCGGATGCGGCCTTGCTTGTCGACTTCGAGTACCTTGACCTTGACGATGTCGCCTTCCTTGAGCTTGTCGGAGACCTTCTCGACGCGCTCGTTGGAAATCTGCGAAACATGGACGAGACCATCCTTACCCGGCAGAATCGTAACGAATGCGCCGAAGTCCATCAGCTTGGCGACCTTGCCTTCGTAGATGCGGCCTGGCTCGACGTCGGAAACGATCATCTCGATGCGCTTCTTGGCCTCTTCCGCAGCAGCGCGGTTGACCGAGGCGATAACAATGGTGCCGTCATCGGTGATGTCGATCGTGGTGCCGGTTTCTTCGGTGATCGAACGGATGACCGAACCGCCCTTGCCGATCACTTCGCGGATCTTGTCCGGATGGATGCGCATGGTCAGCAGACGCGGCGCGAACTCGCTCATCTCGGTGCGCGCGGCGCTGAGAGCCTTGTTCATTTCGCCGAGGATATGCAGACGACCTTGCTTGGCCTGAGCCAGAGCGACCTTCATGATCTCTTCGGTGATGCCGTCGATCTTGATGTCCATCTGCAGGGCACTGATTCCGTCGGCGCTTCCGGCGACCTTGAAATCCATGTCACCGAGATGATCTTCGTCACCAAGGATGTCCGAAAGCACGACGAAGTCGTTGCCTTCCTTGACCAGACCCATCGCGATACCAGCAACCGGTGCCTTCAACGGCACACCGGCATCCATCATCGCGAGCGACGATCCGCAGACCGAGGCCATCGACGACGAACCATTCGACTCGGTGATTTCTGAAACCACACGGATCACGTACGGGAATTCCTCGATCGAGGGCTTGACCGCGAGCACGCCGCGCTTGGCTAATCGACCGTGACCGATCTCGCGACGCTTCGGACCCATCATGCGGCCCGCTTCGCCGACCGAGTACGGAGGGAAGTTGTAATGGAAAAGAAACGGATCCTTCGATTCGCCTTCGACGGCATCGATGATCTGCGCATCGCGGCCGGTACCGAGAGTGACGGTGACCAGCGCCTGCGTTTCGCCACGCGTAAACAGGGCGGAACCATGCGTGCGCGGCAGCAATCCAGTACGGATCGTGATGCCGCGGACGTCATCGAGGTTGCGTCCATCGATACGCTTCTTGGTTGCGAGCACCGAGGCCCGCAGCGTGGTGTACTCGAGTTCCGAGAATTCCTTGCCGAGATCCGCACTCGCCCAACCGTGGGCTTCGGCATCGGCCTTGAGTCCCGAAACCACATCTTTCTTGAGGGCGCTGATCGCGTCACGGCGTTCGATCTTGTCGACCACGGCATAAGCCGTTGTCAGACGATCACCTACGGCGTTCTTGATCGCGTCGATGATGGCCGGGTTGCGCTCCGGAGCCGTCCACGAGAATGATTTCTGACCGACTTCGGCAACGAATTCGTTGATCGCCTGGATCGCCTGCTTGGCTGCGTTGTGACCAAACACAACGGCGCCGAGCATGATCTCTTCACTGAGCAACTTGGCTTCGGATTCGACCATCAACACCGCGTTGGCGGTACCGGCTACGACGAGCTCCAACTCGGAGGTCTTCAGTTCAGTCGCGGTCGGCATGAGGATGTAGTTGCCGTTCGCGTAACCGACCTTGGCCGCACCGATCGGGCCGTTGAACGGCAGACCGGAAAGTGCCAACGCGGCTGAGGCACCGAGCAAAGCCGGCACGTCGCCGTCGATTTCCGGGTTCATCGACATCACGGTGGCGATGATCTGCACTTCGTTGCGGAAGAACTCCGGGAAAAGTGGACGGATCGGACGATCGATCAGACGCGAGGTGAGGGTCTCTTTCTCGGTCTGGCGGCCTTCACGCTTGAAGAAGCCACCCGGGATGCGACCACCCGCGTAGAACTTCTCCTGATAGTCGACGGTGAGCGGGAAAAAATCCTGCCCTTCACGCGCCGACTTGGCACCGACGGCCGTGACCAGAACGACGGTATCGCCGATTCGGACGACGACCGCACCGCTGGCCTGGCGAGCAATTTCGCCCGTCTCCAGTGTGACCTGATGATTGCCGTACTGGAATGTCTTGGTTACTTTCGCCACGTTTGAGTGTCCTGAGGTTGCTGTGCACATCCGCAACGTCGAAGACGCGCGCGTGCCACTGGTGAGAAGTGCGGCCGATGATGGGCGCTCTGGAGTTCATCCAGACGCGAATCGTTTGCGGATACGCCCACGATCGCACGCACCGCGTTCACGGATGAACGCTTGAATTACCTGCGCAGACCGAGGCGTTCAATCAGCGTCTTGTAGCGATCGTTGTCCTTGCTCTTCAGATAGTTGAGCAGGCGACGGCGCTGATTGACCATCTTGAGCAGGCCACGACGCGAATGATGGTCCTTGTCGTGGTCGGCGAAATGCTTGGACAGATGTTCGATGCGGGCCGAAAGCAATGCGACCTGGACTTCCGGCGAACCGGTATCGTTGGCAACACGACCGAAATCGGCAATGATCTTGCTGGTTGTTTCTACGTTGAGCGACATGATGAAAACCCTTATGGAACGAGGGCGAGGCTTGGGAACAATCACCAGCCGGTGACGGTTACCAAGCCCCGCGTTGAAGTTTTTGGTCGGGAAAGCTGCCTATTTTAGCTGGCAAAGGTGCATCGCAACAAGTTCTCTCGGAAAAGATCACCCGAAAGCCGGCAAGATCAGTTCAGATTGAAGCCCCGCAGCGTGCGCAAAAGCCCGTCGGATCCCGTTTCCGCCATGGCCAGCAGGCGACCATCCGCGGACTTGGCGAGAGTGATTCCTGGCTCGCCGGTCACCGGAATGGCCTGGCCCTGACGAAGTTTGACACTCTCGGCCTCATCGAGAATCGTATCCGGATAGCCGATCAGACCCGCTTCGATCGGCATCAACAGCTGGTCGAGCGCCTCGATACCCTCGGTCGCGATCGATTCCAGTTCCGCCAGCGTGATCATTTGCGGTGAAAGAAACGGTTCAACCCAAAGTCGGCGCAGCATCGTCACATGGGCGCCGCAACCGAGGGCTTCGCCGAGATCGTGTACCAGACTGCGCACATACGTACCCGAGCCGCATTCGACCTGAAGTCGAAGGCGATCGCCCTGCTGTTCGATCAGATCAAATCGATGCACCTCGACTTCACGTGCATCGATCTCGATACTTTCACCACGCCGCGCGCGTTCGTAGTGGCGTTCACCATCGCGCTTGAGTGCCGAGTAGATCGGTGGAACCTGCTGAATCTTTCCGCGGAATGGTGCAAGCGCTTGTTCGATCAACTGCGCATCAAGTTGCGGAACCGGGCGGGCGTCGATCACGTTGCCGGTGGCATCGGCACTATCGGTGCTGACCCCAAGCAGGCATTCGGTTTCGTAAGCCTTGCTCGACCCGATCAGCAACCCGGCGATCTTGGTCGCTTCGCCAAAGCACAATGGCAACAGGCCGGTAGC
>JBBQTY010000013.1:0-34721 GCA_038234445.1 Lysobacterales bacterium | reverse complement strand
GGATTTGGACAAAAGCTGCCAGATCGCAGACATGCGATGGCCTATGAAATCGAGTACCCCTGAAACACCAGCATGGTTGAACCGTTTCACCCGGATCATCTGGCGAAAGCCGACAAGCCGACGAGAACTTAACCGCAGTTTAACCCGGCTTCATGACAGATTTCTAACAAAATCCGATTGATTCACGATCATGCCCTGCAGAACCCTTCTATTCGAATCGCAAAATGCTGACCGCGCGCTCGTGAATGCCGCTTCCGCCCTCTCACCGCAGAAACACACTTTCGTTATAAAACATGCCGTTGCGGAAACATGGTGTGGATCTCTCTTAACTCACGTGGCCAAGCGCACGTAAGCAACCACGCCATCGAGAAACATCTGAACCGACAAGGCGACCAGCAACATGCCCATCAATCGTTCGAGCGCGACAAGGACGCTGGCTCCAAGCCATCGATAGAGGTAGGTAGAAGAAACCAGCAGAACCGAAGTTGCCAGCCAAGCAAGAAACAACGCGATGCTCCAATCAACGGTTCGACCGGGGTTGCCGTTGGCCAGCAGCATCACTGCCGCCATTGTCGAAGGCCCCGCCACCGCAGGAATCGCCATCGGCACAATGAAAGGTTCGGCGTCGACGTCACCACCGAAAACTCCGTCGCGTGATGGAAAGATCATGCGAATGCCGATCAGGAACAACACAATGCCACCGGCAATGCCGACCGACTCGGCCTTCAGCTGCAGGGCGCTAAGCAAATATTTTCCACTGAAAAGAAAAAAGAACAGAACGATCAGCGCGATGATCAACTCGCGGATCAAGACAAGTCGACGGCGCTCCGGGGCGACATTCTTGAGCAGGCTCAGGAACAACGGGATATTGCCGAGAGGATCCATGATCAAGAACAGGAGGATGCCAGCGGACAAGGTGCTCATCGGTATGCCTCAGTCTTGCGTGCGCAGATCAAGGGTTCGTCCACGCAATTTCAATGCATCCACACCGAGCATCCACGCAACGGCGCGTGCGGTCTCGTCGGGAAGCGGACGCTCCAGTGTGTTCTCACCGAAATAGGCCATACGCCGCAAGGTTGTGCGCATCGGCGGCGGAAGCACGCAATGGATGCGCACCGGGCTGTTTTCGGTTTCCTCGTGCAAGATCGAAGCGAAAGCCGAGATCGCTGCCTTGGCTACCCCGTAACTGCCCCAGTAGGCCTTGCCGATCCGCTCGGGATCATCCAGAACGAAAACAACGGCTGCATCACTTCGATTGCGCAACAGCGGCAGGCAGGCTTGGGTCAGAAGAAACGGGGCATTGACCGCAACCTGCTGCGTTCGCATCCAGTCGCTGGGCTTGAACTGCTCGATTGGGCGCAAGCCATCGAACAGGACGGCCGCATGAACAATGCCGTCGAGACCGCCACATTGAAGTCGAATGGCTTCCGCAAGATTCGCGTAATCGTCGGGCGACGCGCCTTCGAGATCGATTGGATAAATAGCCGGCTTCGGCGCGCCCATCGCTTCCAGCTCATCGTAGATCTTCTCCAGCGGCCGCACTTTGCGTCCGGCCAGAACCACAGTGGCGCCGGCCGCGGCGCAAGCCAATGCGCTTGCGCGGCCCAAGCCACCGGTCGCACCGGTGATCAAAACCACGCGATCGCTCAACACTTTTTTGTCAGCGAGCGGTACTTCGCTGCGGATCAGGGGCAACATCGTTGTCAGGCCTTCTGCAGATCACCAACGATGCGCTCGAGCTCGCCGCTCTCATGCAATTCCAACGCAATATCACAGCCACCGATCAATTCTCCGCCAATGAACAACTGCGGAAAGGTCGGCCAATTCGAATAGCGCGGAAGGTTGGCGCGAACTTCAGGATCCTCCAGCACATTGACTGATACGAACGGCGCACCAACGACGCGCAGCGCTTTGACCGTCCGACTTGAAAACCCGCACATTGGAAACTCGGGGGTTCCCTTCATGAACAATACGATCGGAGCGGATTGAACAGTGGATCTGATGCGTTCGATGATGTCCATGAACATTCCAGCAAGTGGTGTGTCGCTGGTTCGCCAAAGCGACCAGGCCAATCCGCACATTTTAGCAGGCCAGACGCGCCACAGTTGATTTGCACCGCGCCAACTTCATATGCTGATTGGCTTATCGATTCATGGCGCATAAAAGCGTCGGCTGCCATCATTCATTGTTTACAGGTTCGCCCTCACCCACCTGCCACAGGCAAGGAGATCCCAATGGCTATCGAACTTCCCCCGCTTCCGTGGGCCCGTGATGCACTGGCTCCGCATATTTCCGCGGAGACCATCGACTTCCACTACGGCAAGCATCATCAAGCCTATGTGACCAACCTCAACAACCAGATCGCCGGCACCGAGTTCGAGGCAATGGATCTCGAATCGATCATCAAAAAAGCCAGCGGCGGCATGTTCAACAACGCTGCGCAGGTCTGGAACCACACGTTTTACTGGAACTGCCTGGCACCGGATGCCGGTGGCGAACCGCAAGGACGCCTGGCAGACGCGATCAACAAGGCTTTCGGCAGCTTCGCGAAGCTCAAGGAAGAATTTACCAAGACGTCAGTCGGCACGTTTGGATCCGGTTGGGGCTGGCTGGTACAACGTCCGGATGGGGATCTCGCCCTCGTCAGCACTTCAAACGCGGCAACGCCGTTGACCGGCAATGACCGCGCCCTGCTCACCTGTGACGTCTGGGAGCATGCGTACTACATTGATTACCGAAACGCGCGACCGAAATATCTCGAAGCGTTCTGGAGCCTTGTGAACTGGAAGTTCGTCGAAAGCCAGATGGCTTGAAGCGGAGATTTGGGATTGGGGAGTCGGGATTGGTAAAGCGATTCCGGCGACCTGGCTGTCATTCTCGATCGCTTGAAGAAACCTGGTTTTACCAAAGTCGCAACATTGTTTCGCTCAACCACAGCGTTCATGGAGGAGCCCGTTTACGGGCGAGCTTCTTGCTGTCTTCGCGAAAGGCTCGCCCGTAAACGGGCTCCTACCAGCTGCAGGTGCTTTGCTCAGCGCCCGGCAAGTACATCGATCACGGGTTGTACCTGTTCTTCGCGGCCCAGCGCCCGCCCGATGCGCTGCAGGCGCTCGACCATTTCGTCGGGACTTTCAGTACAAAGCGTGGCGTGGCCAACCTTGCGCCCTTCGCGCGATGATTTGCCGTAATCGTGCCAATGGGCGCGCGCTTCGGCCAAGACCGGCGTCGCATCTGGCAGCTCACCGATCCAGTTCAACATGACACTGTGGCCGAGGGCTTGGGTATCGCCGAGCGGTAAACCGAGAACGGCGCGTACGTGATTCTCGAACTGGCTGCAGGGCGTACCTTCGATCGTCCAGTGACCCGAATTGTGCACGCGCGGCGCCATTTCATTTCCCAGAAGCTGGTCGCCGCAAAGAAATAGTTCAAGGGCGAAAACGCCGACATAGTCGAGTCGCTCAGCGAGCGCGCGGGCGCGTGCCACGGCGCGACGCTCGATGTCTTCATCCAGCACCCATGGCGCCAAACTGGCCGACAAGATCGCTCGATCGTGCCAATTGCGGGTCAACGGATAGTGGCGGAATTCGCCGCTGCGCGAGCGCACCGCAATCACCGAAATCTCGCTTTCGAACGAGACAAAGGCTTCAAGAATCAACGGAACACCGCCGAGTGCCTGCCACGCTGATTCAATATCGGATGGTTGGCGGAGGATGAACTGGCCCTTGCCGTCGTAGCCCAATCGACGTGTTTTCAGCACAGCGGGGAGTTTCGTCTTGAGGACTGCCGCATGCAGATCGGCAAGGCTGTCGACGGCGGCAAAAACGGGCGTATCGAGGCCAATTTCGCCAAAAAGCGTTTTTTCAAGAAGTCTATCCTGGGCAACCGACAAGGCAGCAGGATTCGGAAAGACCCGCGTATGCGTGGTCAACCACTGCGCCGTCTCGGCCGGAACGTTTTCGAAATCAAATGTTGCTACATCGACTTGATCGGCAAACTTCCGCAACTGGTCAAAATCGCGCCAGTCGGCGCGCAATATCGGCGCAATCTGCCCCGCACACGCATCCTCCGCGCTGTCGACAACCAGAAAACGATGACCGAGCGGCGCTCCAGCAAGCGCCAACATGCGCGCAAGTTGCCCGCCTCCGAGGATGCCAATGGTCGCCACGACTACTCCTGTCTCGGATCCGGGTGGGCAAGCACGTTTTCTGTTTGCTCGATGCGATACGAATCGAGTCGCGCGGCAAGCTCGACGTCATTGAGCGCAAGCATCGACGCTGCACACAGGGCAGCGTTGATCGCTCCAGCACGACCGATGGCGAACGTTGCAACCGGAATTCCTGCCGGCATCTGCACGATCGAAAGCAGCGAATCCATCCCGTTCAAGGCCTTTGACTCGACCGGTACGCCGAGTACCGGAAGCCGCGTCTTCGCTGCCAGCATTCCGGGCAAGTGGGCCGCACCGCCCGCACCTGCAATGATCGCCTGCAATCCTCTCGAAGCACCCTGCGCCGCATAGGAAAACATCAGATCCGGTGTGCGGTGAGCCGAGACAACGCGAACTTCATGGGCGATCTGAAGGCGATCGAGCATTTCAACGGCGTGGCGCATGGTTTCCCAATCCGATCGGGAACCCATGACAACGCCTATGCGAGGGGAATCAGCGGGGTCGTTCATGGTCGCGGTGCGGCAAAATCGTTATTGTACGCACATTGGCCTGTTTGACCGGAACACCCTATGGTCCTTGACCGAATCGGAACCACCATGGACGCAAAACTGCTGGAAATCCTCTGTTGCCCCTCGACAAAAATGCCAGTCCGCATGGCCAGCCGCATCGAGCTCGATGCGCTCAATCGCTGCATAGGCAATGGAGAATTGCTCACTATCGCGAACAAGCCAGTTTACACGGCCTTTTCTGAAGCGCTCATCACAAGGGATGGAAAAATCATCTATCGCGTAGACGACGGCATCCCGGTGATGCTCGTCGACGAAGGCATCAGCACCCTCCAAATGAATGACTTTCCGAGCTAGTCGCTTGGTCAGGAGTGTGACGTCGATCACATTCACGAGACTGATTGCACATGACGTTGCAAGACATCTGGTGCAAGCTATGCAAAGGCGGTGAAAGCCCTGCTTCGACCCGATTGAGTATCCATGTCCAGCGCAGAAGACAAGCCGAGCAAGATCGTCGAACTCAAGCAACGCCAGGCCGGCGCAGCAGGTTCGCAAGATCGCCTTGGCGAACTGCTCAAGCTGGTCCGTGGTGTCGCCCTGAAGCGCGTAAATGGTCTCGTCAGCACGCTCTTCGAAAATGTCGATGACGCCTTGTTCCACCTCGCCGAACGTGCGGAAAGCAATGCGGTGCAAGTGCAATTCTTTGACGGCATGCGCGAAGTGCGCAAAAAACGTCAACTTGTCGAACGCATGTTTCAGGAGCAGCTGTCTCAGATCTTCAACGATTTCGCCAACGGCAACTTGAAGCCAGTGAGGCCTGAGGTCGCCCATTCTTCCAACGCGGGTTTGAGCCTCGTTGATGATCAGCAGCTGGAAGATTCGCTGGCAATTTCGAGCATGGTGGCGAAAGCCGAGAACCGTCTCGCGAGAACCTTGCATCTGGTCAATCAACGCTTGTCAGTCATCAGCGGCGGCAATGCAGTCGAGGATGCAAGCAACCCGATCGGACCCGCGCCACTATGTCAGGCTTTTCGCATTGTCGTGCGCGAGTTCGAGCTCAATGTTCAGGTCAAGCTGATCATCTACAAGCTGTTCGATCGATACGTCATGTCTGGCCTCGAACCGCTTTACGAAGAGGTCAATGCCGAGCTGATCAAGGCCGGCGTGCTGCCTCAAATACGTCACCAGCTGCCGGCATCCGCACGCAACCGAGGCGCGCCCGCAGGGCCACCGCGCGCGCCGGGCGAGCCGCAGTCAGCGGGCCCGGATGGGAACGCGGGAGCAGGAGGTTATGCCGATGCCGGATACGATCCGATCACATCCGAACTTCAGGCCGAACTGTACTCGACGTTGCGTGGCTTGCTGGCCAGCCGTCGCCCAGCTCAACAGGAATATTTCGGCAATGGCGGCGAAGGAGGCGGTGGCTATGCCGGCTCGGGCATGGGCGTGCCGAATCTCAGTCCGACTGATCTGCTCAGCGCACTGACGATTCTTCAAAGCCAGTCCCAAGTCAATCAGGCAAATGCCGATAGCGTGGCTGACGCGGCCAAGATCGTGCAGCAAATCAAGCAGGAAATGCTCGAACAAGCTCAACGCCTTGGCGGTACGGCTACCAACCACTACAGCGTCTCTTCCGCGGATGAGGATACGATCGATCTGGTCGGCATGCTGTTCGAATTCATTCTTCAGGATCGGAACCTGCCGCCGCAGATTCAGGCATTGATCGGCCGGCTGCAAATACCATATTTGAAGATCGCAATCCTCGACAAGCATCTGTTTGCGCAGAAAACCCATCCGGCCCGGCGCCTGCTCGATGCGATGGCGGAGGCGGGCAAAAGCTGGTCTGCAGAATCGGATGTAGACAACAAATTGTACGATCGGATCAAGTCGGTTGTGGAGACGATCCTCAGCGAATTTGACGATGATCTGGCCGTCATTGAACACGAACTGGCCGGTTTCGAGCAGTTCTTGCATCAGCACAAGCGCCGCGCCGAGCTGGCCGAACAACGCGCCGCCGAAGTCACCCGCGGTCGCGAAAAACTGCATACCGCCCGTCGCGATGCGGCCAGGGAAATTCTCAATCGAATCGGAAATCGGGAACTTGCGCCGGTCGTCCACAACGTTCTCTCACGACCATGGGCAAACTACCTGGTCCTTACCGATCTGCGTCACGGCAAAGATTCCGACGAGTGGAAAAATGCGTTGCGTTTCGCTGACGAATTTGTCTGGAGCTCGCTGCCCAAGAAGACTGACGCTGAGAAGGCACGTTTGCGCACCTTGCTGCCGCAACTGGAGAAAGCGCTCAAGCATGGCCTCGGCACAGTTGCGTACCATGAAGGAGACGTGCGCACCTTGATGCAGGAGCTGTCATCGTTCTATCAGGGCCTGCTCAACGGCGAGATTTTTGAGGTCAAGACGGCAAAGGAAGTCATCACCGACAACGCCGCTGCCGAAGCGGAGCAGGATACGCGTGGCTCGACGACCTCGAAAGATTCCCCCGCGGCGAACCAAAGCCCGGTTGAAGAAATCGTGCTGACCTCGGGCAGTATCGAACCCGAACAACCCGAAGAAGATGTTGGCGATGATGAGTTCGTAGATGCCGCCAAGAACATGAAAGTGGGCAACTGGATCGAATTCATCGATGAAGGCGACAATCGCGAACGCGCGAAGCTTTCCTGGATCAGCCCGATCAGCTCAAAGTATCTTTTTGTCAATCGTCGCGGGCTCAAGGTCTGCGACAAGACGATCGCTGCGCTTGCGGTCGAACTGCGCCGAGGTTCCGCCGTTTTGCTTGAAGAAGTGCCACTGTTTGATCGGGCACTAGATGCAATCGTCGAACGGCTTCGCCAGACTCATGCCCCCGAGCCACCGGTACCGCCCTCACCAAAACCGTGATTTAGCCGGTCAAGGCATACGCAACAACTCGCCTCAAAACCTTCCTCGCCGACTGCCGATGCCCTATCCTTTGCTCGGCAAGGTTGAACTTCGCCGAAGCATCATTGAGTGATTCAAGCCAATCTCCCGGTTGCCGCCGTCACGCGGCAACGTCACCCGATGGAACCGGTGCATGCCCGAGAACGTAAAGCTCCATTCTGATTCGCCCGACACGACAATGGTGTCGATTGCTCCGGCAGATGTTGCATCCGTCCACAATGATGTCAGGAGGGCGCTCAGCGAAGACATCGGAAGCGGCGATGTAACCGCGGATTTGCTCCCTGCCGGCCGACTCGGCAGTGGACGCATTGTGACCCGGGAGCCCGCTGTTATCTGTGGGCAAGCCTGGGTCGACGCTTGCTTCAAGCAACTGGATGCTGCCGTTCGAGTCGAATGGAACATCGCCGAAGGCTCTCGGGTGACCAGCGGTCAGGTGCTTTGTCAGCTCCATGGGCCAGTGCGTGCACTGGTCACCGCTGAGCGCAGCGCACTCAATTTCCTGCAAACCTTATCGGCAACTGCGACGACGACGGCTACCTACGTCGAAGCTATCCGCGGTACCCGCGCGCGCGTCCTCGATACGCGCAAGACCCTACCCGGTTTGCGCCATGCGCAGAAATACGCGGTACGCATCGGCGGCGGAATGAATCACCGGATGGGTCTTTACGATGCGGTGCTGATCAAGGAAAACCATATTGCCGCGGCGGGCTCTTTGAGCTCAGCCGTGACCCACGCGCGTACGCTTCATCCCGGGATTCTGGTCGAAGTTGAAGTCGAGAATTTCAGCGAATTGCGCGAAGCCCTGGCAACAGGGGTCGACCGCATCATGCTCGACGAATTCGAACTCGAGGAACTGATTCAAGCAGTCGCCGAAGTAGACGGGCGTATTCCACTCGAAGTCTCCGGTGGCGTCGGTATCGATCGCGTCCGTGCGATCGCGGAAACCGGCGTTGATTACATTTCAATTGGCGCGCTGACCAAGCATATCCGCGCGATCGATCTATCCCTGCGGATCGACTTCATGAAATCTGCGCTGGCCGACTGATCAGATCTTGCCGAGATACTTGAGCGCGCCGAGCGCGATCAAGCCGAGCACGACAATCGCACCAACCACCCAGATCATGGCAGAGCTGGAATTGCTTGCCGGCGCGAGCGGCGCCGACTCGATCGCCGGCGCGGGCGTCTGCGGTACATGCGCAGCTCCGGGTGCCAACAGGAGGAAGCGAACGGTATCGAGGCGTAACTCGTCACCGGGCGACAGCATCCCTGTATGCACACGCTTGTCGTTGATCCAGGTGCCGTTGGCCGAGCCGAGATCTTCAACCATGACCCCTTCAGCGGTAACCTGAAGTCGTGCGTGATGTCGGGATATTTCCTCGGCCTGGATAGGAATTCCACAGTCACTCTGGCGACCGATGGTCATCGAGCCCATCAGTGCAAAATTTCGACCAAACGTCGTTCCGGAGACGCCACGGAGCATGAATTTCGGCAACGCCATGCGCACCCTGGTGCGACCATCGGCATCGTCGCCCACCGGAGCCGGACGAGCTTCCACGGGGGCAGCGCTGCGGTCAGGAGCAACAATGCGACAGCCAATGCGTCCGAACAGCAAAAGATCTCCGGCCTTGAGCGGACCTTCCTGCGTGATTTGACGCCCGTTGAGTACCGTTGCGACGCTCTGATCAAGAATTCGCACAACCGCTTTGCCCTCACGAATCTCGATCGCGCAGTGACTGACTGCGACTCCTGGGGCGACCAGTACGACCTGGCAATCACTGCCGGAGCCAATCTTCGTGATTCCATCAGTCAGATCGAACGCTGCATGTTCGCCATTCGGAAATATCAACTTCATTGGATCTCCCACCGGGCACCTGGGCGCCGGATCATTTGTCTAGTTCACGAACAAGGCGAAAGCCGAGACTGTTAAGTGCAACGTCCTCGGAATAACTATCAACGTCCAATACATTTTCCTTGTCCACGGCTGAAAGCCAACCACGTCCACGCAAACCATGGTCACGACAACCTTCCGAGAAGGATCCACTTTTGCCACAGGCGGAAACCCATTCACGCACATTGCCATCGATATCGAACACACCGCCTATCGCAGGATAGCTTCCGACTGGAGCCGTCGCCGGATTCCCATCACTGCAATCGGAACCTGCGCGTGAATCAAAGGCATTGCGATAGGTCGAATCGGCCAGATTGGCCGTCGCACAGCTGCCCGTGGGCGCCTTGCGTGCGACCTGCTCCCATTCCGACGGCGTTGGCAATCGATAGCGCTTGCCGCTTTGAGTCGACATCCAGCGCGCGTAGGCCAGCGCCTCGGCAAAACTCACGCAGACAACCGGGTGATTGTCGCTCTGGACAATATCCGCTGATTTCCAGTCGCGCTTGCGCGACGATCGGAAAATGGATTCGCGATCACGGCAAGATGGCTCTTTGCCGGAAAATTGGCGCTGACCTGCGACGCGCCACCAAACCGAAAACTCTCCGCGCGTTGTTTCGTGGCGGGCGAATGCGAGGGTCGTGCTGACGATCACAAGATCAGTTCCGGCACGGCCATCGACTTGATCATGAAATACGTAGCCTGGCTTGCCGATACCGTCGGCCTTGGTGTTTCCGTCACGAGCAGACTTGTTCTTGCTATCGAGCAGCAATACCTTGGCAAAGGCGATTTTCGCCGCATCGGCGTCCATGCTCGACGTCGCCGCATCACCTGCCTTGAGCAATCGACTGATTTCAGCATCGCGCCGCGATTTTGCGATCGCTACCGTTGCAGCGCCTTCCGCGATCGAGCCAGCGACTTCGGCCGCCTTGTCCAGATAGGTTCCGAACTCTTCAAGGCTTTCCGCGGCAAGAGATTTATCCGCGAGATCGATATAGGCCTTGGCAGTATCGACAACGCCTTGCTTCGCCAGGCTGGATTTTGAATCAATGCGCAAGGCCAGACTGAATCGGTCGAAGGCATTCATACGCGGCGGATTGGTCAGTCGCTGTCCCGCAAGATCCTGTCGAGCCTGCCTGACCAGTTGTACGACAGGATCAACGACCGTGGGAACATTGGACAGATCGAGTACTTCCTCGGGATCGCCCAATTCATCGCTCGTGGGACCCGCTATCGGCGCCTCGCTGGGCTGTTGCGTGGTTACCGTTGGAGCCGTTCTTGGGGGCAAGCTCGGCGTTTTCGCAAGTGCGGGACCAGCCGGCGTTTGGACTACCGTAGTTGTAGCAACGGTTTCGCTTTTGCCTCGCCCCATCAACGCAAATCCTACCGCTCCAATCAGCAATACGCCGGCAGCAGCCAATGCCCAGGGCAACCATGACCGAGCAGCCGAAGGCTCGGACACCAATGCGGGCGCAGGACGATTGGCGGTTGCCGCTTCCTCCATTGTAGGCAGCACGCCAATGCGAGTTGGCACCTCGCTGGAGCGCAATGCCGAAGCAATCGATTCGCGCTGAAGTACGCGGGTCGGTGCATCCTGAGTCGCCGCGCCAATGGCCGCTTCCCGAGGTTCGATCTGACCAAGAGCCGCGATGAACTCTTCGGCGTCCTGATAGCGCCCGGCCGGATCCTTGGCCAATGCCTTGTCGATCAGCGCTTGCCAATGGGCCTGTGCAGCGGGCAAGCGTGGAATTGATTCGAAAACATGTGCGTAGGAAACGGCAAAACCGTCCGCTCCCTCATACGGGGGCTTTCCTGTCAGGCCAAACCAGGTGAGCACACCGAGCCCGTAGAGATCCGAGCGCGCATCAACATCACCGCCACGCGCCTGCTCGGGGCTCATGTAGTGGCTGGTTCCAACCGAAATTCCGGCGCTGGTGATGCGCGCGGCCTGACTGAAGGCGCGTGCTATACCGAAATCAGTCAGCAATGGTGTGTCGTTGACATCGAACAGGATGTTGCCGGGTGCGACATCACGATGCACATAGCCACGGTGGTGGGCATAGCCCAGCGCGTTGGCAATGCCTTCCAGGACGCGCAGCAGATCCTTCTCACTCAGTCCCATGCGAACGCGCTGGGCAAAATCACCGCCAGACAGGTACTGCATCGAGAAATAATTGAGCTGCGCCTGGGTCACGCCAACGTCATAGACCTGGACGATATTGGGGTGCGCGAGTGAGGCAAGCATCCTCGCTTCCTGCATGAAGCGCTTCGAAAAAGTTGGGTCAGACGCCAAGGCAGGCGCCATTACCTTGAGCGCGACTTCGCGATCAAGCGATGTCTGCAAGGCCAGATAGACGCTGGCCATGCCGCCGACGCCGACCTCACGTCGAATCACATACCCGGGAATATCAATCGCCGTCACCTCAGCTCCCCAACCGTTCGTTCAAGATTGTAACGAATCGCGCACGATTGTCGGTGAACGATCAATCCAATGCGAACAATATCAATCAATGCGCCAGAGCCGCGGCCGCGGCAACCCGGAAAATGGGAATGCAATCGAAACGCAGAATCACAAAGCTTGTTCGTTGGTCTTCGCCCGCGCCCGCTACTTGACTACGTGGAGTTTGGGTCGCCCGGGTTTCGGGTCGGGTGCGGTTGGTTCAGACGTTGGCGGCGGCAACGACGGCGTCTCTTCGACGGGAAACATCATGCCTTGACCGTTTTCCTGTGCGTAGATTGCGAGCACAGCCGCCACCGGCACTTCGATGGCATGACTGACTCCACTGAATCGCGCCATGAAACGGACCATGTCCAAGCCAAACTCAAGTCGCGCAACGGCCCGGCCGGCAACGCTGAGCACGACTTTACCGTCCTTGATGGCACTCGAAGGCACACGCAGGCCCGGAGCGCCGGCCTCGACAAGAAGGTAAGGCGTCAGTCCGTTGTCGTTGATCCACTCGTGAATGGCGCGCAACAGATACGGCCGGTTTGAGGTCATTGCTGGCTCTGACACCCACTCTCCTCAAGCGCGCAGGGCGCGTTCTTCTGGCGTCATACTTCGGATGAACACCTGACTATGAAAAATCCGCTCACCGTAGTCGATGATCGGCTGTCCTTCTTTCGGCAGCTGGATTCCCAGTGATTCGAATCGCCAGATAAGCGGCGCGAACGCGCAATCGGCCAAGCTGATTTCCGGACTCAAGAAAAACTTGGATGCCTTGAACGCAAGTGCATTGCTCGTTAGATCGTCCTTCAATGCTTTTCGTGCGACCTCAGCTCCCTTGCCACCCTCTTCTATCTGGTCGACCAGGGTTAGCCAATCATTTTCGAGACGAACCATGGCCAAACGCAACCGTGCACGTGAAAGCGGATCTACCGGCATCAACGGTGGATGCGGATAGCGCTCATCCAGATATTCCGAAATGACGCTGGTGTCGTAAAGCACCAGATCTCGATCGACCAGGGTGGGGACCGAGTTGTAGGGATTGAGCTCGATCAGATCTTCGGGTGGATTGTCGAGATCGACCACAACATGGTCGTAGCTGACTCCCTTGGCCGACAACACCAAACGAATCCGATGGCAATGCACGCAGTCGCGCGCCGAAAAAAGAGTAAGTACTGCCCGCGAACGCTGACTCAAGGCCATGTCGGCACACCTCCCCAGACGGGCGCAAGGCCCGCAAGACGACGAAAACCGGGGAAATCCCGGCCGCTCCCGCTCGTCGGCACTCTACTACGCCAAGACGAAACCGCATAGTTCAGAGCCCCCGGGACACCAATCAGGTACCCCGGGGGTCGAAAACAAAACGCGAGTGGAGAGGCCTGCCGGAAGAACGGGACTCAGGTACGCCAATCAGTGCACGTCCTTCCAGTATTCCTGCTTGAGGAAATATGCGAGGAGTGTGAACACGGTGAGGAAGAGCAGAACCCAGATGCCGACCGCCTTGCGCTGCATCGCAGCCGGCTCTGCAGCGTATTGCAGGAAATTCGCAACATCCCGAGCTAGCGCGTTGAACTCTTCGGCATTCAGAGTGCCGGATTGATGCAGTTCAAACTTCTCGAACTCGGCGTCATGCCCCTCCCCGGCTGCTTTGAACGTTGCTGTCTGGATACCTTGCAACTCCCATAGCGGGTTCGGCATGGATGCGTTGGGAAACACCGTATTGTTCCAACCTATCGGTCGGCTCGGATCGAGATAGAACGACTTCAGGTAGTTGTAGATGTAATCAACGCCCTTCGCTCTCGCCATCAGCGAGAGATCCGGCGGTTCCTTGCCGAACCAGTTCTTGGCATCCTCACCAGGCATGCTCGAAGGAATCCGCTCACCAAAGTTGGCTCCGGTGAAGTTCAGATTCTGCATGACCTGTTCCTTGCTTAGTTGCAGATCCTCGGCAATGCGCGAATAGCGCATCAACTTGAGCGAATGGCAGCCAGAGCAATAATTGAAATAAATCTTCGCGCCATGCTGCAAGGAACCCAGATCCGCAAGGTTCGCATTGGAGGCGGGCAATTCGCCCTCCTCAGACGCCTTGGCAGCCGGAGCGGCAATCACGGCGAGTCCAATAAAAAGACCTGCCATCCATTGTTGGATTTTCTGCATGATTGTCTCAGTCATGACCCGTCACCCTTTCCGGAACCGGCTTGGTTTTCTCGAAGCCAAATGCGGTGTAAACCCAGAGGAAGATGAAGAAGCCGAAGTAGGCTGCTGTCAGGAAGCGGCCAATGATGGTCTCGACCGGATCCGTACCCGGGCCCGAACCGATCTTGGCCAACCAGACGAAGCAGATACCGAGCACAAACAGGGCAACACGGAAGCCGGTACCACGATACCGCCAGGATTTGACCTTGCCGCGATCCAGCCAGGGCAGGAAGAACAGCACGATGATCGCGCTGAACATGGTCATGACGCCGGCCAGCTTGTTCGGAATCACGCGCAACATTGCGTAGAACGGCGTGTAGTACCACGTTGGCTTGATGTGCAAAGGCGTCACAAGGCGATTGGCCTCGATGAAGTTGTCATGCTCGAGGAACAAGCCGCCAACAGTCGGCTGGAAAAAGATGATGAACGCGCAGATCAGCAGGAAACATCCTGTGTAAAAGGTGTCCTTTACCGTGAAGTAGGGATGGAACGGAATGCCGTCGGCGGGTGCATTGGCCGACCAGCGGTTGCCCTTCGGCCCTTTCTTGATGTCGACGCCATCGGGATTGTTCGAACCGACTTCGTGCAGGGCGAAGACATGCAGCACCACGAGCAGCAGCAGGACCAGTGGCAAGGCAATCACGTGCAAGGCGAAAAAACGGTTGAGCGTCGCATCGGAAGGCAGGTAATCGCCCATGATCCACTCGGTCAGCGTGTTGCCCACGTAGGGAATTGCACCAAACAGAGAGATGATTACCTTGGCGCCCCAGAACGACATCTGCCCCCACGGCAATACATAACCCATGAAGGCTTCGGCCATGAGTACCAGGTAGATCAACATGCCGAGCAGCCAGACCAACTCGCGAGGTTTCTTGTACGAGCCGTACATGACCCCGCGGAACATGTGAATGTAAACCACGAGGAAAAACGCCGAGGCTCCGGTCGAGTGCATGTAGCGGATCAGCCAGCCCCACTCGACATCGCGCATGATGTATTCCACCGAGGCAAACGCGTCGGCCGCGCTCGGCTTGAAGAACATCGTCAGAAAGATGCCGGTTACTATCTGATTGACCAGCACCACCATCGACAGCACACCAAAGATGTACCAGATGTTGAAATTCTTCGGCGCGTAGTACTCCGTCATGTGCTTGCGGTAGAACGGATTGAACGACGGCGCACGGTCGTTGAACCATTCCTGCACGCCGGTCACTGCCTCGGTCAGTCGATTGCTCATTACGCCGTCCCTCCGCTGACACCGATCATGATGTGTGTGTCATCCACGAAGTAGTAAGGCGGAACGACGAGGTTGGTCGGGGCTGGAACCCCGTCAAAAACGCGACCTGCCATGTCGAAACGGGATTTGTGGCACGGGCAGAAAAACCCGCCCTTCCATTCCGGATCGAACGGTTCGGGCTTCAATTCCGGGACCATTTTGGGCGAGCAGCCCAGGTGTGTGCAGATGCCCACGAGAACAAGCAACTCGGGCTTGCGCGAGCGATGCTCGTTTTTCGCGTAGTCGGGCTGCTGGTCTTCGACCATCGAGTTCGGATCCTTGAGGCGCGAGTCCAGGCTCGGCAATGCATCCAGCTGGGCCTTGCTGCGGCTGATGATCCAGATCGGCTGGCCACGCCACTCGTAGGTGAGCATCTGGCCCGACTCGAGCTTGCTGATGTCGGCTTCAACCGGTGCGCCGGAAGTTTTTGCCCGTGCACTGGGCTGCCACGATTTGATGAAAGGTATGGCCGCCATTGCGACTCCAGCACCCCCAACGACAGTAGTCGTTGCGGTTAGGAATCTGCGGCGGCCCATGTCGACGCCGTCATTTGCCATCCGGCACTCCACGAGAGCTTGCTGAAAAACGGAAAAGGAACAGGAATTGAACGCGGGGATTCCGCAAGATCATGCTAGTTTAACGAAGCACTCCGCACCGCACAATCGAGTGCTGCGCGGCATGATGTCCATCGCAACAAACAAACCTGCCCAAAATACGCCATGCGCCGCGCAACAATTCACACCCTTTCATTCATTCTTCGCTTTGCCGTCCTCGGACTTGCCATCGCGTTTTTGCTAAGTCTCGTTGCGCCCACGCTGGTCAACCGGATGCGCGGAGAGCGATCAAACGCCACGCAGCCAATTGTCTCAGCCAACCAACCATCAGCGTCGCCGCCGTCTGCGCATAGCGAAGGACCTGTCTCGTATTCCGATGCGGTTAGCCGTGCCTCACCAGCCGTCGTCAGTATTTACGCGAACAAGATCACCACGGTGCGTCAATATCGGATCATCCCCGATCCGGTCACCCGTCGCTTGTTCGGTGCGATTGCCGCGGGGCCGGCCTACAAGAAGCAGGAACACAGCCTTGGATCCGGCGTCGTTTTCAGCGCAGACGGCTACGTGTTGACCAACAATCATGTCATCGACGGTGCCGACGATATCCAGGTGCTGCTTTCGGACGGGCGGGTATCGCTGGCGCGCGTTATCGGTGCCGATGCCGACACAGACTTGGCCGTGCTGAAGATCGACGCCTCGGATCTGCCGACGATCGCGGTAGCCAATCGTGGCGATGTCAACGTGGGTGATGTCGTGTTGGCGATCGGAAATCCATTCGGCGTGGGAAAAACCGTGACCATGGGTATCGTCAGCGCAACCGGCCGCCAGCTGCGATTGTCGGCCTATGAGGACTTTATCCAGACGGATGCAGCCATCAATTTCGGCAATTCAGGCGGCGCCCTGGTCAACGCACTCGGTGAACTGGTCGGCATCAACACAGCGGTTTATCGCAATGCAGGCGGCGATGGACGCAGCGGAAACCAGCAACAGAACAACGCCGAGGGGATCGGATTTGCGATACCGGTCAGCACTGCGAAGGCGGTGCTTGACCAAATCATTAGCCACGGCAAAGTGATTCGCGGCTGGTTTGGTGTCGAGTATTCGGATCTTTCAGCGATTACCGCCGGAACGCCGGCAACCACACCGCTGCAACGCGGTGTCGTTGTCATTGAGGTATTGCCAGGCGGACCCGGTGATGCGGCTGGCCTGCGTCGAGGCGATATCCTGCTCAAGCTCGATGGAGAGGACATCATCGACCAGGCGGATCTGCGTAGTCATGAGGCCGCCCTCGCGCCCGGCACGATTGCGCGTCTGGACGGATTGCGCAACGGCACGCCACTTTCAATCGAACTGACCATGATGCAGCGCCCGCAAAATACCGTCACTGGAACCTGAAAGCCGACCTTAGAGGGCCTTGCGATAACGATCGCACAGTGTCGCCACGCGCTCCACATAGACCTGGGTTTCCGCATAAGGCGGCACGTCCGCGTACTTGCGTACCGCACCAGGACCGGCATTGTAAGCAGCCGCTGCGAGTCGTTCATCGCCGTTGAAATCGCTTAGCATCTGGGCGAGATACTGCGCTCCTCCACGAATATTTTGCGCGGCATCGAAGGCGTCGGTGACGCCGAGATCGGTGGCCGTCCCAGGCATGAGCTGCATCAAGCCCTGCGCACCCTTGCTTGAAATCGCCATCGGATTGAAAGCGGATTCCGCGTGGATAATCGCCCTCAGCAGCGATGCGTCGACACCAAACTCGCCGGCAGCAAGGTCTACTTCGTCCTTGAATGCCTGAGTATTGAGCGCGGTACGGGAAAAATTGATCGTCGAATGGAGGTCGCAAGCGACGCACGTCGAAATGTAAGTGAACAACAACGCGAAGCGGCCGTCGGTTGGGCGCACATTGGTATATTCGGTAATACCGCTGCTGCGATCGACCCGGTAGACAGCACCGCGCAAAACCTTCGGCGCGGCTATCGACGTCGTCGCACTGGTCATCACTGACGCCACCTTGCGCTCGATCGGTGCAACCGCTGGCGCGGGCTTTTTCGGCGCCGCTATCATTGCCGCCGTGGAGAAAACGCCCGAGCTTGTCGCGCGCACATCCGGTCGCTCATCATAGTCAACCTTGCGTTCGGCCTGTTTGCTTTTGGCCGCCGGTGGCTTGATCGCATAGCTGCCGATCGCCTTGCAGGCGGTAAACGAAGTCTTCTTGTTCGTGTAGGCAGTACTGCCGCCCGGCCCTTCGCACTTGTACAAGGTATCCGCGAACGCACCAGTTGAAAGCATCAACCCGATCGAGAAGAGTCCGCCAAGCAGCTGATTTTTCGATATTTGTTGCATTACCACCCATCAACGCCTTGAGCTAGCGGGTTTCCGGAATGCCGACTGTGAGTCCGGAAAACGCCTTGAGTTCTCCAGACTATTGCTGGCGAGCCTCAGGTTCAGTGCGTAAACTACTGGGTTTGCTGACAATTCTCCAGAACCCATGTCCGGAAAGCTCTACATCAAGACCCACGGTTGCCAAATGAACGAGTACGACTCGGCCAAGATGGCTGACGTGCTTGGCGCCGCTCATGGGCTCGAATTGACTCAAGACGAAAGCGAAGCCGACGTCATCCTGATCAATACCTGCTCGATTCGCGAGAAGGCACAGGAAAAAGTTTTCAGCCAGCTTGGCCGCTGGAAAGAACTCAAGCAACACAAGGATTCCGTCGTCATCGGCGTCGGTGGTTGTGTCGCGAGCCAGGAAGGTGCGGCCATCGTCAAACGTGCGCCCTATGTCGATCTGGTCTTTGGCCCGCAAACTTTGCATCGCTTACCCGAGATGATTGAAGCGAGACGCCGGACCGGCAAGCCGCAGGTCGACATCAGCTTCCCGGAAATCGAGAAATTCGATCGCCTGCCCGAGCCACGCGCCGATGGCCCAAGCGCCTTCGTCTCGATCATGGAAGGCTGCTCGAAGTACTGCAGTTTCTGCGTCGTGCCATACACGCGTGGCGAGGAAATCAGCCGACCGTTCGATGACGTGCTCGCTGAAATCGCCCAGCTCGCCGAACAAGGCGTGCGCGAGGTCAATCTTCTCGGTCAAAACGTCAACGCCTATCGCGGCCCGATGCACGAAGGCGGAATCGCTGACCTCGGCCTGCTGATTCATGCCGTTGCCGAAATCGATGGCATTGACCGTATCCGTTTCACGACGTCGCATCCGATGGAGTTCAGCGACTCGCTGATCGAGGCCTATGCGAATGTTCCGCAACTCGCAAACTACCTTCACCTGCCCGTGCAATCGGGCTCCGATCGCATCCTCGCGGCGATGAAGCGTGGTTACACGGCACTCGAATACAAACAGCGTATCCGCAAACTGCGTAGCGTTCGTCCGGATATCTGCGTGTCCTCGGATTTCATCGTCGGCTTCCCGGGCGAGACCGACGCGGATTTCGAGAAGACCATGAAGCTGATCGATGATGTCGGCTTCGACCAGAGTTACAGCTTCATCTTCTCCTCACGACCGGGCACACCGGCAGCGACTCTCGCTGACGAAACACCATTCGAGATCAAGCAACAACGCCTGAGCCGGCTGAAGGCCGTGCTCGATGAGAATGCGCGCAAGATCAACGAGACCATGCTCGGCACAACCCAGCGTATTCTGGTTGAGGGGCCGAGTCGGCGTGATCCAAACGAAATGACCGGACGCACTGAAAACATGCGCAAGGTCAACTTCGCTGGCCATGCACGCATGACCGGTCAGTTTGTCGACGTGCTGATCACCGAGGTAATGGCCAATTCGTTGCGAGGACGCGTACAACTTTCGGCCGCCGAAATAGCAGCCTGACGCAACCGTACTGCTGCATTCAAAACCAGAACGGCAAACGACCTCCGCTCCAGAGCATCACCCAGCCGAGTCCGAACGCCGCCCAGAGTAATCGCTTGATGCCACGAGTCAGGAGCCACACGCCTGCGATCAAGAGAAGGGTCGGCAGCCAGCGTCTCAAGGTTTCACGCTGTTGAAACGAAAGGTTCATGGTTTGCTCCAGTGCGCCGAAACGGCGCACTGGAAGCATCACGAATTCAGGCCCTTCTTATCAGACGTGCCTGTCATCGATCGAATCTGACCTTTGTCACTCCGCCTTCTTTTTGGCAATCCAGTCGTCGATTACACGTTCCACCAGCGATAGCGGCAAGGCGCCGTGCGTCAATACCTGGTCATGGAATTCACTCAGTTTGAATTTGTCGCCAAGCTCCTGCTTCGCCTTCTCGCGCAGGGCGAGTATCTTGAGCATGCCCGCCTTGTAGGCAAGCGCCTGGCCCGGATTGACGAAGTAGCGCTCGATCTCGGCAGTAACATCACCCTCGCCCATGCCGGTGTTGTCGAGCATGTAGGTGATCGCCTGTTCGCGCGTCCAATGCTTGTAATGGATGCCGCTGTCGACGACCAGTCGCACCGCGCGCATCATCTCGTCGCGCAGGCGGCCGAGGTTGTCGAGTGGATCCTTCTCGAACCCCAGCTCCCAGGCCAGGCGTTCCGAATATAGCGCCCAGCCTTCCGAATAGGCGGTAAACGGCAGTACGCGACGGAAGAAAGGAACGCCCTTCAATTCCTGCGCGATCGTGATCTGGAAATGATGACCCGGAATGCCTTCGTGATAGGCCAATGTGCGCATGGCGAATTTCGGTGTTTCGCCGGGGTTGCGCATGTTCGCGTAGAACACTCCCGGTCGTGAGCCATCGAATGCGCCCCCTTGATAATAAGCACCCGGTGCGGTCTTCTCCGAGAATGCAGGAACAGGCTTGACCTCGACCCCGAGTTTCGGACGCCGGTTGAAGGCATCGCCCAGATTCGCATTGACCTCATCGAGAATCGCCTGATATCGAGCAATCATCTCTTTCTTGCCATCGGCCGTATTTGGATACATCTGGTCGGGCTGGCGAGCGAGTTGCTGGACCCTTGCGCCGATGCTGCCTTCGGTCAAGCCCTGTTCGCGCAGGATCGCATCCATCTCGACGCTGATGCGTGCGACTTCAGACAAGCCCAGCTCGTGTACTTGTGCCGGGGTCATGTCGGTTGTCGTGTGGCTGCGAACGCACCACGCGTAGTACGCATCGCCATTCGGCAAGCTCCATGCGCCGAGATTCTGCGTGGCTTTGGGCTGCAGCGCAGTGAAATAGGCGATCAGCTCGCGATAAGCCGGATAGACCTTCCCATCAATCGATGCCGCTGCGCGTTTGAGCAACGCATCCTGAGCTGACTGGTTGATCGCATGCGCTCCGTCGAGCTTGCCGAGTTTCTCCTTGAAGCTCGTGAAGAGCATATTTTCCGCGGCGGGCATCGCAATGAAGGCATTCATCTGATCGAGCACCTTGTCCACCGTGAACTTCGGCGGGATCGCACCTTTGCCTTCGCGCAGCTTCAGCCCTTCGAGGACCTGCCCGAAATGTTGCGGAAACAGATCCAGCCGCTTGATGTAGTTGTCTGCATCTGAGGCGTTGTTGACCTGATGCGTATCGGCCATGAAGCTCGGCAGATTCGATTGCACACCAAACATCTGATTGACCGGAAAATCGTCGTAGCGGAACTGCTCGCCTTCAACCTGATCCTTGAGGAAAAAATCGAGTGCGTCATAGGACAGCTTGCCATCCTGATCAAGCGCATCACGATCGTAGCGATGCAGCATGTCCAGATCGTCCTTGACCATGGCTGCCATCTCATCGGCATGCTTGGGCGAGGCGTCATCGAGCTTGTCGCTGTAGAAATCTGCCCAGGGCGGCAGGATGCGCATGCCGCTGAGCATTTGCGGGCTTTGCAGGGCAAATTGCCCGAATACGCGGCCGTAAAACCAGTCGATCTTGAGCGGCTTGAAATACCAGACGTGCACAAAGGCGACGCCAACCACGACAACCAGCAAGACGAGCAGACGCAACAACCATTTCAACAGTGATCTCATGTTTCCATCCCCAAGCCAATATCCGATCAAAGCTATCATTGTTGGCAGGGCGTCGGGCATGGCCATTGGTCATGAATTTTGATCGCATCCCCCCGGATTTCCTCCTGAAGCCTGTTGGCCTATGCCGACGTTCCCCGCTGAGGTAGCGTATCTTTTTACATCCTTGCTGCCGAGCCAATGGCCGGTTATGTTGCAGCCTTGGCATCGCCTACCCTCGAGCGCCGCGCCGGGAAACTCATGAACTATCGCCATGCCTTCCACGCCGGTAATTTTGCTGACGTATTCAAGCACACGATCCTGATCGGCTTGATCGAATCGTTGAAGTCCAAGCAGAAGCCATTCCACTACATGGACACGCACTCGGGACGTGGCCACTACCTGCTTGATGACACCGAAGCCGTGCGCACGGCCGAGGCGGCCGATGGCGTCAAACGCTTGCTAGCGTCGACTCGACTGCCCGCTCTTGTCCATGTCTATCTCAATCTTCTGCGCTCACTCAATGCCGGGCGCGACGAGCTGGTCGAGTATCCGGGCTCACCGCTGATTGCGAGCCTGCTCATGCGCGAGATGGACCGCGGCGTACTTTGCGAACTCCAACCCGATGAATGCGTGGCGCTCAAGGCCGCGATGCGCGGCGATGTCCGCTTCTCGATCCATGAGCGCGATGGCTACGAGGCAATGAGCGCCTTGCTTCCGCCGAAAGAGCGTCGTGGCCTCGTCCTGATCGACCCGCCGTTCGAAGCGCAAGACGGTGAGTTTCGCATCATCGAAAAAGCGCTGGCGCAAGCAGAAAAACGTTGGGCCAGTGGCATGTATGCGGTGTGGTATCCGATCAAACTTCGCCAGCAGGTTCAGCCCTTCCATCGCTGGCTTTCGAAGAGCGGATTCGACAAGGTGCTGGTCGCAGAACTGCTGTTGCACCCGGACAATTCGGCCCTGCGCCTGAATGGTTGTGGCATGGCCATCATCAACCCGCCATGGAAATTCGAACGCCAGCTGGAAGAATTGTTGCCTGCCTTGCAGGGCTTGCTCTCGCAAGGTCGCTTCGGTCAGCATCGCATTGAATGGTTGATCCGCGACTGATTCAGGAAGCAACGGACGACTCTGAAGCATCCACACAGCGCAACCGCGTCCATGATGAAACATATGCATTGCATCCGTATCCTGACGAGTTCGCTTTTTTGCCTAGTAGTTACAGCATGTGCGACGCCCGTGTTCAAGAATGTCGCCAACGTGGTCTGGATCACGCCGAGCGATGTTCAACAATCGGCAGATCGCAATGTCGGCGCCGAAGTGGTCTGGGGTGGGCGCATCATTTCAGTCGAAAATCGCGAAACAAGCACGCAAGTCGAGGTGATCGCCTATCCGCTTGATCACGACCAGCAACCGATGCCGGATGCGCCAACCGTGGGACGTTTCATCCTCATACTGCCCGGCTTTGTCGAACCATTCGATTATCCAGCCGGGCGACACCTCAGCGTGCACGGTGTCGTTTCGGGAACACGCTCAGGTCACGTCGATGCACACGACTATCTGTTTCCACTTCTGCGAGCGAGCGAGGTCACGGTGTGGCCGTGGGGTTTCATGTTCGACAAGAAACCGCAGGTCAGCGTTGGCGTCGGTGTGCGCATTCACTAGGCAGGCGTTTCCGATTCGTCGCGATCATCCACATCAGGCTCGAAGAAACTGAATCGAACCTCGGGAAAGCGGCGCTTGAGCTCGCGTTCAATCGCGTTGATCTGGGCAATCATGCCTAACGCGGATTCCTCTCCCCGCATCTTCGCCTTGATCGATACCATGACATCACTGCCGAGCTGCAAGGTCAGCAAGTTGTAGACCTTTTCGATTTCCGGGCGCTGCTCAAGAAATTGCTGCATGCGCTCTCGCGTCTGCGGCTCGACACTTTGGCCGATCAGCATCGCCTTGACCTCGATCGAGATGAAAATGGCGACAACAACAAGCAAGACACCAATGGCCAAGGTGCCAAGTGCGTCCCAAAGCGGATTGCCGGTAAGCATGGTCAGCACCACGGCGCCAAGTGCAAGCGCGAGGCCGAGCAATGCGGCAAGATCCTCACCAAAAATTACTACAAGCTCGACTTGGCGCGTGCTGCGGAACCACTGCCACATGCTGCGCCCGGCGCGTGCCTTGTTCACTTCGACCATGCACGCACGCATCGAAACGCCTTCGACAACAATGCTGAAAATCAGTACGCCGACAGCAATCCACGGCGAACTCATGGGCTGGTCTTCATGCAGCTTGTGCCAGCCCTCGTATAGCGAAAACATGCCACCGACGCTGAACAGCATCAAGGCGACGAGGAATGACCAGAAATACACCGCCTTGCCGTACCCCAGAGGGTATTCCGGTGACGGCGGCTTCTTTGCCTGGCGGATCCCAAACAGCAGCAGGACCTGGTTGCCGCAATCGGCCAGGGAATGCACGGCCTCGGCCAGCATCGCGCCAGAGCCTGTCATCAGCGCGGCGGTCAATTTCGCCACAAGAATCGCGAAGTTCGCCCCAAGGGCAAAAAAGATCGCGCGAATCGAATCGCCCTGCCCCGCCATACAAACACCCGTGGGTTTTAAACGCGGAGACTAGTTTAGCCCGATCAGCGAAAAATCCCGCCGATCGAGAAAGCTCAGACCAGGGTCACGCCAAGCTCGCGCTGGATTTTCTTCGGCAAGCCCGAGCGCACCAGCTCATAGGATTGGCGTACATGATTGGCGAGCTCGGCTTCACTGAACTCACTGGTTTCGTTGATGCTGACCCAATAGGCGCGTGCCATGTAGGGCGCCGTCGTGATTCCGGGACGATCGGTCATTTCAAGAAAACGATCCGCGCCGACTTTGAAGCTGAGCCGGCCACGATCCGGCCCAAGTGCGCACATGACCACGAACATCTTGCCGGAAACACTCCAGACCAGATCGACATCCCACTTCATCGCGCGCGTCGCGCCGGGCCAGTTCTGGCACAGCTCATCGAGCAGCTCGACCGTCATTCCCATCACTTCAGACATCATGACTCCGTGATTGAGTAGTGCCGATCGCGCACTTGAATCAGGGGCGGTCGGCGGGTATGTTCAAAACTATCATAGGCCGGTTTCAATTCGCTCCAGAACGCATGCCATATTGAATTTTTTTCACGCTCGAGCGCGTCCTTGTCGAGTCGAAACGGGAAGGCATGCACCTCGAAGCTGGGCTGGCCATTTTTCAGGGCCGCAGCGGCAATGGTGTAGATCTCTTCAATGCCGTCATCTCCCATCGCGTAGCAACCGATTGAGACACAGGCCCCATGCACCATGAGGAAATTTCCCGTTCGCGAATTCGCACGATCGTAGGCGTTCGGATAGCCGAGATTGAATGAGAGATGAAATTGACTTTTTGGATTGAGCTGTGCGGTCGTGACGCGGTAGAAACCCTCGGGCGCCTGATTGTCGCCTTCGCGTTGTTTCGGGCCGAGATCCCCCGAATACGTGCAGATCGGATACGTGCGAAAAAGTACAAAGCGATGCGCATCGCTTTCGACCCATAACTCCAATTCCTTTTCACGCTTGAAGATGCGCATGAAAATCGGCGCGCCGAACTCAAGCCCAAGCGTATGCAGATCCCTTTCGAGCTTCGGTTTTACCCGTTTGGCGGCAGCTTGCGCGCGATCTCCTTGCTCGGCCATCACCTGATCCATGATCGTTCGTCCCAACAATGATCGAAGCATTGGCAGGTACAGCGCGACGGCGAGAAACAAGACCGCAGCGCTCCACTGCAATGTACGCCGACGCGACATTTCAGCGATAGTTCTCGTACGATTTTTCCTCGACCAGGGTTGAGCCGAGCTTCTCGTTGATCTCACGCTTGTAGGCGGCGCGATCATCGTTGCGGAAGTACACGGCGCGGGCCAGTTCGACGAATTCGTTGTCGAAAGCCTTGGCCTTTTCCTTGATCCGGATATGGTCTTCGATATCCCACAAGGCTTCATTGACAGCTTTGAGCTTGGTGCGTTCGGCGACGATATCGGTTGCCGCGAGTGGATCAACCGACCAGGTCGCATTCAATAGATCGAGCTCGATGCGGACGTTGGCCAGCTTCTCCGGATTGCCAATACGCTCGGCCTTGATTTCGAGAATCGTGATTTTGTCGATCAATTCTCCATACGAAACGGGAACAGCAATCTGGCTCATCGGAATTGAATCCTGTGGTCAAAGCGGAATGGTAGGACGGATTGGCGGGAATGCGAACCACTGCGTACGATTCCACCCTCCCCTTTCACGATTCCCTTAGAAGCCATGCAGCCTTCACTCATTCCCGCAATGCGCGCAATCGCGTTTGTCCGCTCGCCCTACGCAAAGCGGATTGACGCGCCGCATCAACCAACGGTGATTGAGGGTACGCAAACCGGTGCGGCTGCCGAAGCCCTGATCGAATTCGTTTCAGATATTCCGACCGAGGCTTTTCGTGACCTCGCGGGGTTTGAACGGATCTGGCTGATCTTCGCCTTCAATCGCAGCGAAGGCTGGAAAGCCGAGGTACGCCCGCCGCGCGGTGGCGGAAAGCGCAGTGTGTTGGCCACGCGCTCGCCGCATCGCCCCAATGCGATCGGACTCTCGGCCGTGCAACTGGTCAGCGTCGAAGCGCGCGCACTGCGCGTATGCGGCATCGATCTGCTCGACGCCACGCCGATTCTCGACATCAAACCGTATGTGCCCTACGCCGACGCATTCGCGGATTCGCGCGCCGGCTGGATCGACGAGATCGATTCACGCCAGGGAAAACAATCTGCGCCTGGGCCAAAACGCCCGAGAAATCCGTGACTATTCAAATCACTTCAACCGGCAAGCGTTTGCTCTGACTGTCCCGTTCTGCTTGATCAAGCCAATCCTTGATTCGCTCATAGGTGTCTTCGCTGCCAAGCAGATCCAGATGATTGGTCTTGTAGGCGATCCAGCGCCGCGATTCGGGCAGGCCCAACTTTCGCTGGGGATTTCGATTCAATCCCAGCGCGCTGTAGAGCGGCACCAACCCGTCACCCGCAAGACGCTCACGGAGCGCACCGGGTTTCTTGCCGAGCGATCCGGCAATTGCGTAGCAGCGCACGCCTTCAGGGAGCGGCAATGCGTCGTTGCGACTCGGCAGTTTGCTGAAACGATCGCGGTCCTGCCATTCGGCATCATCAAGACTGGCATGCCTGAGGTCAGTAATGCCTGCGCTACGCACTTTGCCAAGTCGTGACAGCGCAACCGTATAGGGACTTGATCCGAGGATCGCATCGAGACGATTGCCAGTTCGCTCCAGCGGCGAGCCATCGTGTGGCGTTCCGATGAAGATCAGATCGCGCAAATGTCGGATCCATGACTTTCCGGTTTGCTTTGCATCCTCGCAAGCGCTGCGCGTGAGCAGTCCGCCCATGCTGTAGCCGATGATGACGAGTTGTTCCACGGCAACCGGCCAGGCGTCAACCAAGGCTTCGAGTTGCGCGGAGAATGCGCGTCCGTTCGTCGAGATATGCAAACCGCTGTTGTAGTGCAGATAAACCGGCGTGAAGCCCGCCTCTGCCGCCAGTCGATCAGCGTGATTATGGCCGCGGCGCTGCCATTGCAGATCCGACATGCACAGACCGTGGGCGAGTACGAGAATCTTGCCGGTCGCCTGCGGAATCGATTCCGCCAATGCTTCCGGCTCAAGCGCCAGCGCGACACCATCACGCCGCATCTGCATCGAGATCTGCAACGGGTTGTCGGTCGAAACCAGATAGTCGCCTACTACACCGTTGAGCACGGCGACGAGGATTTCGCGCTGCAGCGAAATATCCGCCGGCAGCGTCTCGGGCGTGACTGCGCGCAGCAAACTGTCGACACCATTTCCTACCGTGCGCGTGATGCCGCGGATGCTGCGATAGACAAAGCCGGTGATGCCGCGCGCGGGTTCATCAGTGGCCTGCCCGAACACACCGGGCAGACGCGAAATATTGTGATGCATGTTTTCGAGCAGGTCGGTGACCGCGATGGTCGCATCGGTCGCCAAGCGTGTGTACGCGCGCAGATCAGCCGCTCGAATGGGGGAAAACTTGAGCATGGCCCAGAAATTCCTTCGCGGACACGGAATTGTCCATTGCATAGTCATACCACTCGTGGCTTGAGCATGTGCTCTAGCCGGCGAATCAGCCACCAAGTTGCGATTGGAAGCTGGAGCAATTGACCCGCTGCCCGAGTGCATTCTGAGTAGAATTTCAGCAGCCTGCCAGGCGGACGATCCCGCTTGGCAGGCATCCACGTCGTTGAACATGCAAGATGGCCTATTCGCGTTCGGTTGGTTGTCGCCGATAATGCGCAGCGCGGCCCTGCAGTTCCAGTAGCGCACCCTGTGCGTGCAAACCAACGTTCAACTCATTCCGAGGCTCCTGCGCTCACATGTCGACAACTGCCGAAGTCATCGCCAGCTCGCCCAGCGGATCCAGCACCAGTGCAGCTGTCGCGACCGCGTTTCCGATTCTCGCGACGTTGAGCTTCTGCCATTTGCTCAACGACATGATCCAGTCGTTGCTTCCCGCGATCTATCCGTTGCTCAAATCGACGTTTGCGCTCGATTTCGGCCAAATCGGGTTGATCACCTTGACCTTTCAGTTCACTGCCTCTTTGCTGCAGCCGATGATCGGCGCGCTGACGGATCGCCATCCGAAACCTTGGTCGCTCGCTATCGGCATGGCTTCGACCTTGATCGGACTACTTTTGCTCTCGCGCGCACCCAGTTTTTCGATTCTGTTGATCGCCGCGGCACTGATCGGGACCGGATCGGCAGTGTTCCATCCAGAATCCTCTCGCATTGCGCGGCTTGCTTCGGGTGGTCGTCATGGCTTGGCTCAATCCTTGTTCCAGGTCGGTGGCAATATCGGCTCGGCGACCGGACCGCTGCTCGCTGCCTTCATCATCATGCCGCGCGGCCAGACCAGCATCGCCTGGTTCGCGCTCGCAGCCATGGTTGCGATCATTCTGCTAACCCGCATTGGCCGCTGGTATCGACTGCAGATCCCAAACTTGCGTCGCCCTGCGGCGCGCGCAGTGGGCGAGGTGGGTTACTCGCGCCGACAGGTCAGACTGGCCCTGGTTGTTCTCGGTTTACTGATCTTCTCGAAGTATTTCTATATGGCCAGCATTTCGAGTTACTACATGTTTTATCTGATGCAGAAATTCGGCCTCAGCGTTCAGTCCGCACAAGTCCATCTATTCATTTTTCTTGCTTCCGTTGCCGCTGGCACGATCATCGGTGGCCCGGTCGGCGATCGCATCGGGCGACGTTATGTCATCTGGGCGTCGATCCTCGGCGTGCTTCCGTTCACCCTGATCCTGCCGCATGCCAATCTGGTTTGGACAACTTTGCTAACCATCATCATCGGCTTGGTGCTTGCATCAGCATTCGCGGCCATCCTCGTATTCGCCCAGGAGCTCGTACCGGGGCGCACCGGCATGATCTCGGGCCTGTTCTTCGGCTTTGCTTTCGGCATGGGTGGTATCGGCGCCGCCGTGCTCGGCCAACTCGCCGACCATATCGGCATCGAGGCGGTCTATCGGATCTGCGCGTGGCTGCCGGCGATCGGTTTGCTCGCGTGGTTTCTTCCGCGCAAGCATGCGGGGGCCTGATCAGCGCAATAACGCAACCCGAATTGGGTTACCTCGAAATCTTCGATTCATTGTGCAACTGGAAATACCAAGGGACTCCATCGCCCGCAGCACGGCATGTGCCGCAATGAACTTGGTTTGCGAGAATCAGCAACCGATCATCATGCGCTACGGCGAGCAGGTCGCTGTGATGATGCCGCGCCAGGATTTGAATTCTCTCGAGGGAAAGTCCGACTTGCTGCGCGGTTCGAAGCTTGATCGAGGAAGGGTTCAACGAAGCAGCGAATTCGTCCGCAGCGACCGTGCAAATGACCGCAAAATTTTGAGTGCAAATTCAGACTGCGAGCTCATTCAAGTTTGTCGCCAACCAGCTACTCGACATCCAGAGCTGCTTCAAGCAGGCGATGGATCGTGGCTTGCAGAGACGATGCTCGCGCAGTGTCGTATTCGTAATTCGCTTCGTCCATGTAATTGATCTGCGCAAGTTCGAGTTGGATCGTGTCGACGCCCTGCTCCGGCTTGCCGTAATGGCGGGTGATGTAGCCACCTTTGAAGCGGCCGTCGACGACGAAGCTGTAGTCGGCCTGGGCTTCCAGCACCGCGACGAGGTGCTCGCGCAATGAAGCACGGCAACTGGCGCCACTGACAGTTCCAAGATTGAAATCCGGCAGCCGCCCTTCAAACAGGAAAGGCACAACACTGCGGATCGAGTGCCCTTCCCAGAGCACGCAGCGGCCGTGCTGCGTGCGGATGCGTTCGATCTCCTCGGCCAAAGCGGTGTGATAAGGACGCCAATAAAGATCAACGCGACCGGTAATTTCATCCGCCGACGGCGTCTCCCCATCGAGATAGATCGGTTCACCGGAGAATTGCACGATCGGGCAAAGACCGGTCGTGTTCTGGCCCGGATAGAGCGAGGTGTCATCGGGTGGCCGGTTGAGATCGACCACATAGCGGGAATGTGTCGGCACCAGCACCGAGGCGCCGAGATCGCGGGCAAAGTCGTAAAGTCGCGAAATATGCCAATCGGTATCGGGCACTCGGTGTGCAGAAGGCGTCATGCGCGCGGCGATCTCCGACGGAAGTGTCACGCCGTCGTGCGGCAGACTGATCAGCAGAGGCTCGGCACCGCAATGCAAGTCATAAATTCTCATGACCGCAGTCTACGCGCTTACTACGGGTTCCCGAATCGCTGGAAATGATTGCGAATACGGCTTCAGTGATGGGCGGTCGGCCGCGGGTTGATCTTCAGCGGAATCGTATCAACTTGCAGCGCAGGCGATGTGCCGCAACCCCCGCAACTTCCGCAACCGAGGCCTGTTCCGCAACCACCTTTTTTCGCTTCAAGCGGCTGCAGCCAGAGTCCGACGCCGCGCAAGATCGCGTTCCGACCTGATCGACTGAGCGCGCGAGCCATCGAAGTCTGCAGCAACCGGAACAGACCCGGCGCCACATGCCTCACGGCGAGAATCGCGCTGACCGAAACGATCAGCGCAACCAGCAGCGTTTGCAGCATCGAAGCATTCATGCGCTCATCACCCGTGCGATCTGGTAGGTCAACAGCGAGGCGATATAGGCCAATGCAAACAGATAGCCCGCCATGATCCAGACCTGCCGCCAGGAATTGGTCTCACGGCGCACGGTAGCCAGGGTCGACAGGCACATCGGCGCGAACACGTACCACGCGAGCAAAGAGAGCGCTGTTGGCAGCGACCACTGCGAGGCTACGATCGCCTGCAGCCCCTGCTCATTGCCCGACAACGCATACACCGTGGCCAACGATGAAACAGCGACCTCGCGCGCAGCAATTCCTGGCACCAGCGCAATACAGATCTGCCAGTTGAATCCGATCGGCGCAAATACCGCATGCAGCCAGTGACCCAACGTTCCGGCAAAACTGTAGTTGATCGCGGGTTCCGTGGCGCCTTCGGGCGCGCCTGGGAACGAAGACAGGAACCACAGGATGATGGTCAGCGAAAGAATGATTCCGCCGACCCGCTTGAGGAAAATGGTCGCGCGCTCCCACAATCCGATCGCGATGTCGCGCGGATGCGGAATGCGATACGACGGCAGTTCCATCAGCAGCGCGTGTTCGCTCTTGTCACGACGAACCAGTTTGATCACCCAAGCCACCGCCAGCGCACTGACGATCCCAGCGACATACAAGGTGAAAAGCACGACACCTTGCAGATTGAAGATGCCCGCGACGGTTTGATTCGGAATGAAGGCCGCAATCAGCAAGGCATACACCGGCAAGCGCGCAGAGCACGTCATCAGCGGTGCGATTAGGATCGTGGTCAGACGATCCCGAGGATCCTGGATGCTGCGCGTGGCCATGATGCCGGGAATTGCACAGGCGAAACTCGACAACAGTGGAATGAATGAGCGCCCGGTCAAACCGGCCTTGAGCATGAGTCGATCAAGCAGAAAAGCGGCGCGCGGCAGATAACCGGATTCTTCGAGCGCAAGAATGAAGAGAAACAAGATGAGGATTTGCGGCAGGAACACGAGCACACCGCCGACACCAGCGAAGATACCGTCGACGACCAGACTCCGCAGCAACGGCATCGAAGTCAGCGCGCCACCGACCCATTCGCCAACGAGACCGACTCCAGCATCGATCCCCTCCATCAATGGCGCCGCCCACGAGAATACGGCCTGGAAGATCAGGAACATGATCAGCGCCAACAAGGCGAGACCAAGCAGTGGATGCAGGACGATGCGGTCAATGGCATCGTCGATTTCGGCCGTGCGCGTCGGCATGCTTACGGCATCGGCGATCATCGCGCGCACTTCGGCGTGCAGATCTCCAGCGCTGGGGACTTCAACGACGGACGGCTTGTCTCCATCAAGGCGTCGGATCAACTCGGCGGCGCCACCTCTCTGCACGGCGATCGTCTCGATAACCGGAATACCGAGTGCGGCTTCAAGTTTCTGCACATTGATCGTGATGCCGCGCTTGCGTGCCGCATCCATCATGTTCAATGCCAGCACCATCGGACGACCGAGACGACGCACTTCGAGCACGAAGCGCAGATGCAATCGAAGGTTGGTCGCATCAGCCACGCAGACGATCACATCGGGTGCGGTTTCGCCGGGGAAGTGACCGAGGCAGACATCACGCGTGATGACCTCATCCGGGCTGGCTGCTTCAAGGCTGTACGCACCGGGCAGATCAAGCAATTGGAATAGTCGCCCCGACGGCCCCGTGAATCGACCTTCCTTGCGTTCAACGGTGACACCGGCATAGTTGGCGACCTTCTGGCGTCCACCGGTGAGCTGGTTGAACAAGGCGGTCTTGCCACAGTTCGGATTGCCAACCAGGGCCAGACGCAAACCGGCGAGTGCCTCGCTCATGCCACAGTCTCGATGATCACGCGTGCGGCTTCAGCACGGCGCAAGGCAAATCGGGTGTAGCCAATCTGCACGAGCAACGGATCCGCCCCAATTGGACCTCGTCCGACCACGCGCACCGGCTCACCGCGAACAAAGCCGTAGTCGCGCAAGCGGCGCGCGATCGGATCAAGTTCGCTGACGTTTTCGACTTCTTTAACCACGGCATCGGACCCTTGGGCCAACTCGGACAACCGCATGCAAAGACCATAGCGAATAAGAATGGTTCGCATTATACGCCGAACTTTCCATTCCTGCGATGCCTATCTGGCAAGACCTGACCTGCAGGTTTTGCCCGAAAACTCTATGATCGAGGCCTTCACGAAAGGCGTATGGCATGTCTGAATCCCTACTCATCACCGATCGCAACGGCATTCGCGAAATCAGCCTAAACCGACCCGCGGTTCATAACGCGTTCGACAATCAATTGATTGCCGAGCTGACCGCCGCGATCGAAGCAACCAGCGAAGATGGCAACATCTGGGGACTCGTGCTCTCGGGCGAAGGCAGCACCTTTTCAGCCGGCGCCGATGCCAACTGGATGCGAGAGATGGCAGGCGCGAGCGAAGCCGAGAATCGTGAGGACTCGCTGCGTCTCGCTCGCCTCATGCGCACCCTCAACTTTCTACCGAAGCCGACCCTCGCCAAGGTCAACGGCTCGGCCTATGGCGGTGGCATCGGCTTGATCGCCTGCTGTGACATCGCGATTGGCGTAGAAGGCGCCAAATTCTCGCTCAGTGAAGCCAAGCTCGGTCTGGTCCCCGCCGTCATTTCTCCTTACGTGGTCGCTGCAATCGGCCCGCGACAAGCGCGCAAGCTGTTTATCAGCGCCGAGGTTTTCGATGCCGATGAAGCGCATCGCATCAACCTGTTGCATCAAGTGGTTTCACATTCGTCGCTGAATGATGCGGTTGCCCGCAGCCTGCACTTCCTCAGCAAATGTGGAGCACAGGCACAGGCCGAAGCCAAGGCATTGGCCCTGCGCATTGCTGGCATAACCCGCGAGGGTGCTGAAAAGCTCGATGCCGAGAACGCCATCCTGATCGCGCGCTTGCGCGTTTCCGAAGAGGGTCAGGAAGGACTGTCCGCCTTTCTGGACAAACGTCCGCCCCGCTGGATATCCGAGAATTGATGATGTTCAAGACGATCCTGATCGCCAATCGCGGTGAAATCGCCTGCCGCGTGATCCGTACGTGCCGCCGACTCGGTATCCGCACTGTGGCAGTCTATTCCGAGGCCGACGCCACCGCGCAACATGTCCGTCAGGCCGACATCGCTTATCCGATCGGTGGACCCGCACCGGCGGATTCCTATCTGCGGGGTGACGCAATCATTGAAGTCGCCCTGAAATCAGGCGCCGAGGCGATTCATCCTTGTTACGGCTTTCTTTCCGAAAATGCCGATTTTGCCGATGCGGTCGCCGCGGCTGGCTTGAAGTTCATAGGCCCATCCGGCACCTCGATGCGCAAGATGGGCTCAAAAGCCGGAGCCAAAGATTTAATGGCATCGCACAGTGTACCGGTGGTGCCGGGCTATACCGGTGACGATCAGGATCCGGCCTTGCTTGCGCGCGAAGCCGCTCGCGTCGGCTTTCCGCTGATGATCAAGGCGGCCTACGGTGGTGGCGGCAAGGGCATGCGCATCGTGCATCATGCCGAGGAATTTCTGGCCAATCTCGAATCCTGCCAGCGAGAGGCGAAAAATGCGTTTGGTCGCGATCGCGTCCTGCTCGAACGCTATGTCGAGAAGCCACGACATATCGAATTTCAGGTGTTCGGCGACACGCAGGGAAACATCGTCCATCTCAATGAGCGTGAA
>JBBQTY010000012.1:0-36919 GCA_038234445.1 Lysobacterales bacterium | reverse complement strand
CCAATTGCAGATCGCTGCCCGACTCGGATTCGCCGAAATTCCTGTTGATCTGAATGAACTCGTCGATCGCGTGTTTTCAAAGTTGAACGCGTTGATCAGGTCGCTGAACAAGCCAAGGAACCCGTAAATCCCATGCTCTTTCGAATCCCGAATCCCGAATCCCGAATCCCATGCTAGACAAAGTCGTCATCGCCAATCGAGGCGAAATTGCGTTGCGTATCCTGCGTGCCTGTCATGTGCTCGGCATCAAGACGGTGGCTGTGCATTCGACGGTGGACAGGAATCTCAAGCACGTCGGCATGGCCGATGAGTCGATCTGCATCGGGCCGCCGCCGGCGGCTGAGAGTTATCTCAACGTGCCGGCCTTGATTGCCGCCGCCGAGGTGACCGACGCGCAAGCGATTCATCCGGGCTACGGATTTCTTTCCGAGAATGCCGACTTCGCCGAGCGTGTCGAGCAATCGGGTTTCATCTTCATTGGCCCGCGTCCCGAAACCATACGCATGATGGGCGACAAGGTCGAAGCCATCCGCGCGATGAAGGCGGCAGGCGTACCGTGCGTTCCCGGATCAGGCGGCTCGCTCGGTGACGACACGTCCGAAAACTTGCGGATAGCTCGCGACATCGGCTACCCGGTCATCATCAAGGCATCCGGCGGCGGCGGTGGTCGCGGCATGCGCGTCGTGCATACCGAGGCACATCTGGGCAGTGCGATTGCGATGACCAAGGCCGAGGCCAAGGCCGCGTTCGGCAACGATCAGGTTTACATGGAGAAGTACCTCGAAAATCCTCGCCATGTCGAAATCCAGGTGCTCGCCGACGGGCAGGGCGGGGCGATCCATCTCGGCGAGCGCGATTGCTCGATGCAGCGGCGCCATCAGAAAGTGGTCGAGGAAGCGCCGGCTCCCGGCATCAGCGAGGAGCAGCGTGCGGCGATCGGCAAGGTCTGCGTGGAAGCCTGCTTGCGCATCAATTATCGCGGTGCGGGTACCTTTGAATTTCTTTACGAAGACGGCCGTTTTTATTTCATCGAGATGAATACGCGCAACCAGGTCGAGCAACCGGTGACCGAGATGATCACCGGCATCGATCTCGTCCGCGAGCAACTCTTGATTGCCTCCGGTGAGAAACTCTCGATCCGCCAGGAGGACGTGCGCATCACCGGTCACTCGATCGAATGCCGCATCAATGCCGAAGATCCGGATACTTTCATGCCGAGCCCCGGCACCGTCAAACGCTTCCTCGCCGCCGGTGGTCCAGGCGTTCGCACCGATACGCATATCTATGACGGCTATCGGATTCCGCCGAACTACGATTCGATGATCGGCAAGCTGATCGTTCACGGTCGTGATCGCGAGACGGCTGTCGCGCGCATGCGTCAAGCGCTGGCCGAAGTTGTCATCGAAGGCGTCAAGACCAACCTGCCACTGCAGATGCGAATCATGGCTGATGCTGGCTTCCACGCCGGTGGCATGAATATCCACTATCTTGAAAAGCGCATGGCCGAAGCCAAGGAAAAAGCGCTCGGCTTGAGTTGAGAAATATTGCAGTCGGACTAGCGCCGAAAGCGCACATAGGCGCGCTTGGCAAGGTAGAGAAGATTGCCGGCAAAACCTTTGTCTTGCGCCGCACGCAACTCGGTGTTCTCGGCATAGAGGAGGCGAATATGTGCGTCGCGCGCTTCGATGAGTTGGCGGATTTCCGCAATATCATCGCTTGAAAGCAGGGCGCCTTCGGCGACCCTTTCGGGCAACTGGCGATTGACATAGAACGTCGTGTGTCGCGCCGCCACTTCTTGTTCGGGCCGATCCTTCGTATAGAAATACAAGGCGATTGAGCGCCGCGTCAATTGTTGCTGCGATTCGGGCAGGTGAATCCTGTTGAACGCATGCCACGAGCGTTCCGAGGTCTCGAAGACGACGCACCGATTGAACAGCGGCGTGAAACTGCGTGACGGCTTCGCATCGGCATGCGGATCGCGAAAGAATTCGAGTGAGCCGCCCCAGCTTTCGTCCCAGAGCGGATTCAGATAGATGATCAGATTGAGTCGACGATGCCAGCGCTCGCTCGGGTGGTAGTTGAAATCGACATGCGCATCGAGGCTCATGCCATCGCGGTTTTCGTGCGTGCCTCCGCCGAGATACCACGGATCGTAGAGGAGGTTTTCGATGCCGGTCAGTGCGCCGAGCCAGGCAAGGAATTCACCGCTGCGGATGACGTGATCCAGCCGCTCGTAAGCTGGACCCAGCGCCTTGATCCGGTCGACGGTCGACTTGCCGCCAGGCTCGCCATTGTCGCCCACGGCATTGCCGCGCTCAAACGCCGGAAATTGTGCGAGCAAGGCGCGCGTAAAATCACCCTCGAGAAAATCGTCGATGGCGATATGCGGGAACGGTTCGGCCGAAATGAATGCACCACGCAGTTCGGCAGCACGCTCGCGAACATCAGGGTTGAGGATGGCGAGGATCGGTGCGTCGTGCATTGGGCTTATTCTAGAGAAGAAACCTTGCAATTGTAGTGCTTGAGCGGGTAAACGGACGTCCGTTGACTTCGATGGTCGTGCCGCGATGTGGACTGTCAGAACAGAATTCCAGGTGTTCGCAAGACCGGCGGCGAGGCCGTCTGAAATTGAATCAAGGGAATGGCGCGTTGCATGTAACGCTGTTCACCGTCAGACTTTCGTGAGCCCATTCAGCTGAGACGCTGTGGTTCGTCTGAGTCGGAGCAGGCGCATCGCTCCCAGGAAGGGACAAGCGGTTGAACCCTGCTCGTGCAGTCGAGGCAGCTCGAGATTTCTCGAACCACGAATACCAAATCCCGAATCCCGAACCATGCCCTGGATTGAACTCTCTCTAACCCTGCGCTCCGATTTGCAAGAAACCGTCGAAACCGCTCTCGAAGAGGTTGGCGCGTTGTCGGTCACCTTGCTCGATGCCGATGCTGATACCAGCAACGAGCAGGCGATCCTCGAACCCGGCGTCGGCGAAACCCCGCTATGGTCGCTGATCGTGCTCAGCGCACTGTTTGAAGCCGATGTCGATCGCAATGGGCTCGTGCATGTCCTGAGTGAATTGCTGCCCGAGCTCGAGCCTGACCAGATCGTGTTTCGAGACGTTGCTGATCAGGACTGGACACGGGTCTGGATGGATCAGTTCAAACCGATGCAATTTGGACAGCGGCTGTGGATCTATCCATGGAACATCGAGCCGCCAGCGGATTCGGATGCGATCTGCGTACGTCTCGATCCGGGCCTGGCTTTTGGTACGGGCACCCATCCGACGACGGCGCTTTGCCTGGAGTGGCTCGATCAGGCGCAACTCAAAGACCAGGTCGTCATCGACTACGGCTGCGGTTCGGGCGTTCTCGCGATTGCCGCTGCCTTGCTCGGTGCAGGTCAGGTGATCGCTGTCGACAACGATCCGCAAGCGCTTGAGGCGAGCCGCGACAATGCCGAACGCAACGGTGTCGCGGACGCGATCATCTTGTATTTGCCGGGTGAGGATGTGTCGGCCGCACGCGCCGACGTGCTCGTCGCGAATATTCTTGCGGGACCCTTGCATGAGCTCGCGCCGATGTTTGCAGCGCGCCTCAAGCCCGGCGGCACGCTCGCGCTGTCGGGCATCCTTGTCGGCCAGCATGGCGAATTGATCGAGCGCTATGCCGAGTGGTTTGACGATCTCGCGGCGACTGTTCGTGAAGACTGGGTGCGCATTGATGGGCGCCGACGTGGTTGAGTGATCGCCCAATGCACGCGCGGGTTGAGTCATCCAATCCGTGTCGATTTCCAGCGACTGCATGAATTGTTCGGGCTAAGATGACGTCATGTATTCGCAATGCCCCGAATGTTTTACGGTCTTCAAGATCAGCTCCGCCGAGCTCGCCGCAGCGCATGGTTCGGTGCGCTGCTCGCACTGCAATGCGTTGTTCGATGCGCTGCCGAGTCTGAGTGAAAACCTTCCGGCCGAGCCGATTGGCAAGCTTGAGCGCCATCCGCTGCAATCCGTGCCGCCTCAGCTCGGTTTGCCGGTATTCCGACCAAACCGTGGCGCACAAGGCGCGCTGTATCTCGACCCTGAGGAGCGGCCCCGCGCCCACGAGCGAGTTTCGGGGCCTCCCCAGTTCGCCCATCGACGACGTCAGGCGGATCCCGGCGGCAATGGCTTGTGGGTTTTCGGCAGCTTTGTGCTCTTGCTCGTGCTCGGCGCCGAGATCGCCTGGGCCGAGCGTGACCTCTGGATCAACGACTCCAGTCTGCGGCCCGCCATCGCGGAGGTCTGCGCACGGCTCGGTTGCAAGGTACCGTTGCGCAAGGATGAAGAGCTCCTGCAACTCGCTTCGCGCGATATTCGGCCGCATCCCTCGGTTGCCGGAGCGCTGATCATTTCAGCGACCTTGGAAAATGCGGGTGAATTCGCGCAACCGTTTCCAACGGTTGAGATCACTTTGTCCGACCTCGATGAGCAACGCATCGCGATGCGTCGTTTCAGTCCTGAGGAATACATCAGTGATCCCCGCGCCCTGCTGGCCGGCTTGGCGCCGAATGCCAAGGCGCCACTGGTTTTCGAGGTCGCCGACCCGGGCAAGAATGCGGTCGCATTCGAGTTCCGATTTCAGTAAATCGGAAGGAACAACTGCGTGATTTGCTATCGCGGTAATGAAATGGATCGCCGAATAGCACTTACCAACTGCGGCTCGTGGCGCTACTATCACCGACCCGCCATGCGACTCTGGGAACGGTCAATGGCGGGTTTTGTCACGATGATTGCCTCGGGGACCTGTCAGTAGTGAATGCCGTTACTCCGCTGCGTGTTGAAGTCGCGCACGATCCTGCCTTGCAGCCGGCGCTGCGCGAATGCGTGTCGCGTGCGGTACGCCGCTACCTTGCCGATGTCGATTCGCAACCCGGCGAGGGCCTTCATGCGTTGGTCATCGGCGAAGTCGAGGCGCCCTTGCTGCGCGAAGTGCTCGATTGGTACGGCGGCAATCAGAGCCGCGCGGCTGCCGCGCTCGGCATCAATCGCGCGACCCTGCGCAAGAAGCTGCAGCAATACGGTATCAACTGACCGTGCTCCGTTCGCCGCGCCGTTATACTGCGCACTTGCCTCGTTCCGCTTTCGGTTGATTCAATGTTTGAGACCCCGCTTGTACCCGTCCGCCGTGCACTGCTCAGCGTGTCCGATAAAACCGGTCTTCTCGATTTTGCGCGCGGACTCGATGCGCTCGGCATCAGCCTGATTTCTACGGGAGGTACCGCGCAGAGCTTGCGACAAAGCTCGTTGCCGGTGACCGAAGTCAGCGCCCTGACCGGATTCCCCGAGATCATGGATGGCCGGGTCAAGACGCTTCACCCGATCGTGCATGGTGGATTGCTTGGTCGCCGCGGTATTGATGACGCGGTCATGGCCGAACACGGCATCCATCCGATCGACTTGCTGGTCGTCAATCTCTACCCGTTCGATAGCGTCACCGCGCGACCGGATTGTTCGTTGGCTGAAGGCATCGAGAACATCGATATCGGCGGACCGGCCATGTTGCGTGCGGCAGCCAAGAACCACGAGCATGTCATCGTTGTTACCGATCCGGCCGATTATGCAGAAGTGCTCGACGCGCTGGCGCATGGCGGAACCCACATCGCGATGCGTCGACGTCTCGCGGCCAAGGCTTACGCGCATACGGCAGGCTACGACGGTCGAGTCGCGAGTTGGCTGGGCGCGCATTCCTACCAGGAAACCAGTGAGCCCTTTGCGCCGAGCTTGCATCTTTCCTATGTGCGCAAGCAGGTGCTGCGCTATGGCGAAAATCCCCATCAAGCCGCGGCCTTGTACGTTGAGTCGCGCGCCTCCAACGGGACGATTGCAACCGCGCAGGTGTTGGCTGGCAAGGAACTCTCTTACAACAACATCGCCGATGCCGATGCCGCGCTCGAGTGCGTAAAAGCCTTTCAGCGCACGCCTGCCTGCGTCATCGTCAAGCATGGCAATCCCTGCGGCGTCGCCCTCGCCTCAAGTGCGCGTGAGGCTTACGAATACGCTTATGCGTGCGACCCGATTTCAGCCTTCGGCGGCATTATTGCTTTCAATCACAAGCTTGATCGCGTCACCGCCGAGCTGGTCCTCGAACGCCAGTTTGTTGAAGTGGTGATTGCACCGGAAGTCGACGAGGCCGCCCTGGCGGTATTCGCGAAAAAGCCGAATGTACGCGTCCTCGCGACCGGTGAATGGCCCGAGCAGGTCGGCCAGTCGATCGACTTCAAGCGCATCGCCGGTGGCATGTTGGCCCAGGATGCTGATCGTGACACCTTGATGCTGACCGACCTCAAGGTCGTCAGCAAACGTGTACCAAACACCGACGAATTGCGCGATCTGCTGTTCGCCTGGCACGTCGCGATGTATGTCAAATCCAATGCCATCGTCTACGCCCGCGGGAGTCGAACGATCGGCATCGGTGCCGGCCAGACGAGCCGCGTCATCAGCGCGCGTATCGCGGCGATGAAAGCCGAGGAAGCTGGGCTGACTGTTGCTGGCAGCGTGATGGCGTCGGACGCATTCTTCCCGTTCCGAGACGGTATCGATACTGCCGCCGCCGTTGGTATCCGCGCGGTCATCCAGCCAGGCGGTTCGATGCGTGATGCCGAAGTGATTGCCGCGGCCAATGAAAACGATATCGCGATGGTGTTTACCGGCGTGAGGCATTTTCGTCACTAGCGCACGGCGCTAGTGACGAGATTCGGGATTCGGGATTTGGGATTCGCAAGGGCAACGGCGTGCAACTCTCCGCAAGAACGAGCTACAACCGACTCCTCGCTCAAGGCTCGCGACCCCGGTATTTCTGCGTCAGAGCCTCAGAGAGTCATCTGCCCAATCGAATCTCCAATGCCCAGTCCCGAATTCCGAGGTTTTAGCCCATGAAAATCCTCGTTGTCGGTGGTGGCGGTCGCGAACACGCGTTGGCGTGGAAACTCGCGCAATCGAAGCGCGTCAGTGAAGTGATTGTTGCACCGGGTAACGCCGGTACAGCGCGCGAACCGCATATGCGCAATGTCGAGGTGGCGGTCGATGACATTGATGGATTGCTGCGCCTCGCGTGCGAGGAAGCCGTGGCGCTGACCGTGGTCGGCCCTGAGATTCCACTCGTGCTTGGTGTAGTCGACAAGTTTCGCGCAGCCGGTCTTGCCTGCTTCGGACCGCGCCAGATTGCGGCGCAACTGGAAGGCTCGAAGGCATTCGCCAAGGCGTTTCTTGCGCGGCACAATATTCCTACGGCTCGCTATGCGGTATTCGAGGAGCTGAAGCCCGCGCTGGCTTATGTGCGAAAGCACGGCGCACCGATCGTGATCAAGGCGGATGGTCTTGCGGCGGGCAAAGGCGTTGTCGTGGCGTTGACCCTCGGCGATGCTGAGCAAGCCTTGCACGACATGCTCGGTGCACATTCGTTCGGAGAGGCTTCGGCACGCGTCGTCATCGAGGAATTTCTCGAAGGCGAGGAGGCCAGTTACATCGTCATCTCCGATGGCCAGCACGCACTGCCGATGGCGACCAGCCAGGATCACAAACGCGTTGGCGAGGCTGATACTGGACCGAATACCGGCGGCATGGGTGCGTATTCTCCGGCGCCTGTTGTGACGCGAGAAGTGGATCGCCGCATCATGGATGAGGTGATCCGTCCGACCCTGGCCGGCATGGCCGCAGAAGGCGCGCCCTTCATCGGTTTCCTTTATGCCGGTTTGATGATTGATCGCACTGGCGCACCACGCGTCATCGAATACAACGTGCGCTTCGGCGATCCGGAAACCCAGCCGATCATGCTGCGTCTGCAGTCGGATCTGGTCGAGCTCATCGAAGCCGCTCTGGAAGGGCGACTGCGCGACATGAGCGTGTTGTGGGATCCGCGCCCGGCTATCGGCGTGGTCGTGGCCGCGCAAGGCTATCCGGGCAAGGTGCGCAACGGCGATCCGATCAGCGGGCTCGATCTGGACATCGGCAAGGACAGCAAAGTCTTCCATTCCGGTACGCGTCTACGCAACCAAGAAGTCATCACGGTGGGCGGTCGCGTGCTGACCGTTTGCGCACTGGGTTCCGATCTTGCGGACGCGCGCGAGCGCGCCTACGCTGCGGTTGCAAAGATTCATTTTGAGGGCGCGTTTCATCGCCGTGATATCGGCCATCACGCGCTGCAGCGATCCTGATTCAGCGCTACAGCGGAAGTCGTACGCGCAGGTGATTCTCGCCGCGACGGTATTGATGAGTGAACTCGCGGGTCATCGCGCGCACCATCGCGATGCCGACACCGCCAATGTTGGCCGAGGCAATCGTGGTCGGCAAGTGAGCCACTGCGATCGCCGTGGGATCGAATGCCTCCGCGCAGTAGCGCAGTCGGGCGATGAGTTCGTTGTCGCTGCAATGCAGGCGCACATGCACCGGGCCACGAACGGCCTGTGCATGCATGACCACATTGGCGAGCAACTCATCGAGCACGGTGGCCAATGACTGGCGCACGCTTTCGGAAATATCCGCAGCGAGCAGATCCTGATCCATTTGATCGGCGAAATGACCTATGGCGGCGCGCTCCGCCGCCACGCGATAGCGCCAGCGATGCGTCAGCAGCGTGCGTTTCATCTGCAGCGTGGCAATTTCGACCATGCCTTGTCCCTCCCCTGAACGCATCGTGGACGAAGCGAGCCAGCTAGGCAATGGATCGATGATTTCGGTTACAGGGATTACCCGGTTCGCCAGCTCTGATAGATTGCCCGCTTCCGTTGCGCAAGGTTGCTTTAATGTCAGAACACAGCCAATTCACCCTGCTCGGCAAGCGTCGCTTCGCGCCATTCTTCGCTACCCAGGCGCTCGGCGCATTCAATGACAATGCTTTCCGTCAGGGCATGATCGTGCTGATCGGCTTTCATCTGGGACTGACTATCGAGGCGGTCAGCTTCTATTCGATGATTGCACCGGCAATTTTCATCCTGCCATTCTTTCTGTTTTCGGCCAGCGCCGGGCAGATCGCCGAGAAGTTCGAGAAATCGCGTTTGATCCGCTACGTGAAGCTGTTCGAGATCGGCGCGATGCTGATTGCGGTGTACGCCTTTCACGCCCACCAGATCTGGTTGCTGTTTGTTGTCCTGTTCCTGATGGGGGTGCATTCGACGGTATTCGGCCCGATCAAGTACGCGATCCTGCCGCAGGCTTTGAAGCCCGACGAGCTGGTCGGCGGCAATGGCCTGGTCGAGATGGGCACCTCGATGTCGGTCTTGATCGGCATGATGGCCGGTGGTTCGCTGATGGCACTCGGTGACTTTGGTGCGACCGCAGCCTCGATTCTCGTGGTCGGCATCGCCGTGATCGGCTATCTGGTCAGTCGCTCGATTCCAGCCGCACCGGCAACCGCGCCGGGTCTCAAATTCAACTGGAATGCGGCCAGCGAGACCGTGCGTGTGATGCGCTATGTGGTCAAGGACCGCACGATCTTCAACGCGATTCTCGGTATCTCGTGGTTCTGGTTTTTCGGCACCGTATTCACCGCGCAGCTGCCGGCCTACACGCAGACCTACCTTGGTGGCGGCGAAGGTGTGCTCAATCTGACCCTGGGCCTGTTCTCGGTCGGCGTCGGTATCGGTTCGCTGCTATGCGAGCGTTTGTCGGGTCACAAGGTCGAGATTGGCCTCGTCCCATTCGGCTCGATTGGCATGACGGTGTTTGCCGTGGATTTGTATTTCTCACGCCCGTTGGCGGCCACCGAGCACGGCCTGACCGCGATGCAATTCCTGACTGCAGCTGGCAGCCTGCACATCATCATTGATCTGATTCTGATCGGTCTGTTCGCCGGCTTGTTCATCGTGCCGCTGTTTGCTCTCGTGCAGAGCCGCACCGAGCGCAGTGAGCTTTCTCGCGTGATCGCCGGCAACAATATTCTCAATGCGCTTTTCATGGTTGTCTCGGCCGGGCTTGGCCTTGGACTGACCGCCGCAGGTTTTACAATCCCGCAAATTTTCCTTTGCGTGGCCGTGCTCAATGCCGTCGTGGCGATCTACATCTACACGCTGGTGCCCGAGTTCCTCATGCGTTTTCTCTCGTGGATCCTGATCAATACCTTGTACCGGATCCGTACCGAAGGGCTCGACCATATTCCCGAAGACGGTCCTGCGCTGCTGGTATGCAATCACGTCAGCTTTCTCGATGCACTGATCGTCGGTGGCAGCGTGCGTCGACCGGCGCGCTTCGTCATGTACTACAAGATCTTCAATATTCCGGTCATGAGCTTTATCTTCCGCACCGCCAAGGCGATCCCGATTGCCTCGGCGAAGGAGGATCCGGTACTGCTTGAGGCTGCTTTCAACGAGATTGATCGGGCACTGGCCGAAGGCGAAATAGTTTGTATCTTCCCCGAAGGCGGCTTGACCCTGGATGGCGAGATCGGCGTCTTCCGCAACGGCGTTGAACGCATCCTCGCGCGACGTCCAGTGCCGGTGGTGCCGATGGCCATACGCGGACTCTGGGGCAGCATCTTCAGTCGCCGTGATTCTGCGCCAGGTCGCATGCGTCTGCCGCGCCGGTTCTGGTCGCACATAGTGCTCGCAGTCGGTGAGCCGGTAGCAGCGGTTGATGCGAACGCGCCAATGCTTGAGCAGCGTGTGCGTGATCTGCGCGGCAGTTGGGCGTGAGTCCCGCGCCGATTCGAGTGTGCGAGCGGATACGTCAGCGCGATATCTAGCGCGTCCACAGCAGGCGAATCTGATCGGCGACACGCGCGGATTCGCGTAGCGGTTCGCCGGTTGCATTTGCATCGAGCGCAGATAGATGAGAGTGCAAGGCCAAGTTCCGCAGCAATTCGCCGATCTTTCCCGAGGCTGGAACCGGAGCGAACGCATGCACGGGCTTGCCGGTCGCACAGGCTTCGGAAATCATGTTGACCGAATCGGCGCTGACGATGAAGCGATTGGCCCAGCCAAGGATTCCGGCGTAGGGGTTCGCGCCATCCTCAGGTCCACCCCAGAAAACGCCGGGCCAGCTTGAAAATTGTCGGCGCAAGGATTCACTGCGCGCCGACGGCGTGCGTCGAGATGTGCTGACGAGAAAGCTGCCGCCATGCTCCGCATATCGCCTTGACAGGGTTTCATGGAGGGCCGAGAAATATCTGTCGTCGAGCGTGACGGCCGCATTCGATGCGCCAATCAATACAGCCGTTCGTGGTTGCGCGAGTTCGCCCAGTTGCGCAAACGCCATGCGCCCTGCGGCAAGCCAGGCCTCATCGATCGCATTCATGGCGCCGAGCGTCTCGATCACATTGGATCCCTTGAGTCGATCATGCCGAGGCGTAACGACGACATCAAAATGGAGCGGCGAAATGCGCGGATCGAGAATCTGCACGGTGAAGCATTGCTTGCGACTCCACGCGCGCAGGCAGCGATTAAGCAGTGCGGCGCGGCGGCCGCATCCGATGGCGACATCGGGCCAAGGCGGTGCGATCGGCTGGCCATGCCGATCGCGCATGCCACGAGTTGCGCCAAGCTGGAGTCGCGGCGCAAGCCAATCCCACGCAGGATGGAGCTGCAAATCGATTTCGCGAGGATTCAATTCGAGCGCACTCGCGAGTGCGAGTGCCTGACGAGCATTGCCCGCGGCCCCATCGTGAATCACCCAGCAGCTTGCGTTGACGGTGTCAGACGACAATCAGTTTGCCTTCGCTATGATGGACGGAAGTCCGGATTTGTTTGAATCGTCCGGATCATTGTCCATCAGACGGCAGCAGTTCGTCGTTCATGATTGCATTGAATGCCGTGGTTACGTCACTAGACTGTGTTCCGCTCAGGAATTCAGGTCCCGCAACAAGGAGTTTCGATGAATACCCCACTGAATGATTCGGCACTGGATCGGATTTTCCGCGAAGCGCGCACCTACCGCCGTTCTGCCGACGCCTGGTTGAAAAAGCCTGTCGACGATGATCTGCTCAAGCAAGCCTATGATCTGGCCAAGCTTGGTCCGACCAGCGCCAACTGCCAGCCTTTGCGCGTGGTTTTCGTGCGCAGTGCCGAAGCGAAGGAGAAATTGCTCGGCGCTCTATCGGAAAGCAACGTCGCACAAACGCTTGGTGCGCCGGTAACTGCGATCGTGGCGGCTGATCAAACCTTTTACGAACATTTGCCACGACTCTACAAGGAAGAAGACGCGGTACCTTGGTTTGCCGGCAAGCCAGAAGCGATTGCAGCAACGGCTTTTCGCAACTCCAGCTTGCAGGGCGCGTATCTGATCATCGCTTTGCGCGCGCTCGGGCTCGATTGTGGGCCGATGTCCGGTTTTCACAATGCCAAAATCGACACCGACTTTTTCGCCGGAACCGAAATCAAATCCAACTTCCTGATCAATATCGGCTACGGCGACCCATCCACCGTTCACCCCCGCGAAGACCGCTTCGCTTTCGACGAAGCCTGTCGCATCGTCTGAATCATCCCCAGCAGGAGACCCACCATGTTGCAGAAAACCCTATTCGCCGCGGCATTCGCACTCGCTTCCGCATCGGCCTTCGCTTCAACCGAGGCCTACACTATCGATGGTAGCCATACCCAGGCCAACTTCACCTGGACGCATTTCGGTTTTTCCAATCCGAGCGCAGGATTCAACGACATCTCGGGCACGATCAACTTTGATTCCGAGCAACCTGCCAAGTCTTCGGTCGAAGTGACGATTGCGATTGGCAGCCTCAATACACAGGTTGAAAAGCTTGATGAACATTTGAAAAAGGCGGACTTCTTTGATGCCGAGAAGTTTCCGACGGCGACCTTCAAGAGCACGAAGATCGTCAAGGCGGCCGGCAAGGACATGTTTGCGGTAAGCGGCGACCTGACCATCCATGGGGTTACCAAGCCAGCCACCATCGAGGCCAAGCTCAATCGCGCCGACGTGCATCCGATGTCGAAGAAGCCGACAGTCGGCTTCGATGGCAGTCTGACCATCAAGCGCAGCGATTTCGGCATGGGTGCCTATGTGCCGAATATCAGTGACGAGATTCGCATTCACATCACCACGGAAGCCAGCGTGGCAGACAAGAGCGCGGAATAAGGTCCGGCAGCGCGGGGTTCGCTTGCGAATCCCGCGTCACTGCCTCAGTACCTGATCGGTCTGGCTCGCCTACGTCGCGTCGCGCAGGAATTTCCGCGCAGCACGCTTGGTGTCATGCGGTTTACTCAGCCTTGCTTGACGCCCTGATTTTTCATCGCTTCGAGACCGCTGAGATTGAGTGATGTCAGCGCGGACTTGAGCGTGTTCATGTCGAGCCCTTCGCCACTACCACGCAGTTTCACCGCAAAGCGGTCGCCGAGAACGATGCCGAACTCGCCGTTGTGGCTGTTGCTGTCCCAGCTTTCATTGACCAGGCGGCCATCCTGCTTGTAGGTTTTCTCGTAGCCGTATTCGGTCTGCTTCTCGGACTCTATACCCGCGATACCGGCGAGGGCCATGACGCCTTTGGCCCCTCCCATATCGGTGATTTCGAGATCCAGCTGATTGTTGTTGGCGTCGCGGTAGCTTGCGTGTCCGGTACTGACCTGGACGCCCATCGCGCCATTGCGCTCGACGCTGATCGATTCGCGCTTGAAGCCGGCCAGCTTTTCCGGAAGAAAGGGCTTGATCGCATCGGGCGGCAAGGCCTCGACTTGATCACCCCCGCCGAGCACGCTGCCCAGCATGGCCGAAGCCGCATCTGCCTGGGCCTGTTTGTCGCCACTGCGTTCGGCCGCTTCCATCTTCTTGCTTTGTTGTTCCATTTTCTGGCCGAGCGCGGCGAGTTTGCCGAATGGGCTATCGCTATCGACGCTAACGCTACTGCTGGAACTATTGTTGATGCTGCCGATGGCCGCACCTGCGCTGCCGGCGGCGGTAATTCCACCGACGATCATGCCCAGAACAAGGCTCATGATGAAGCCGATCACGATGATGACAATCGTGTACACCACCGATTTTTCGGGAGGGCAGCGCATCGTGTTCGGCAGGCCGAGGTAGAGCAGGTAGATGCCATAAATGGAGCCTGCCAGCACGACCAGCCAGCCCACCCATGGAATGATCATGGCAATTCCCGCGACCCAGCTTGCGGTATAGGTATACGCCGCTGTTTTCAGCGCCTGGATCGGATTCTTCTGGCCATCAAAGCTCGGTGCGAGTGCATCGATGATCAGGGCGAGGAGATAGACGACGGCGAGAGTCAGCGCGTAGCCGACCAGCATCCCGATGATTCCGCTGACAATTGGAGTGCGGACAGTAACCCCGATCAGCGGCACGCTGTAGCCGATCAGGCTGCCCTTTATGAAGCCTGCAATTGCCGGAATCACGGCAAGGATGGCGATGTAATTCTTGTACAGATTGGGAACGGTTTCCGGTTCAGCGGCGATGACCGGCCACTCGGTTTTTGGCGTCAGCAGAATGGCCTGGACGCGGGCGATGAGTTTCGAAAAATCCATGGTGTCTCCCCTTTGTTGAATGTAACGCTGCGAGCGCGGTTTAACGATCCATCATCACAGATATTCCGCTACCAGCGCGGACATCTGAACGACTCGATATTCTAGGTCAGCCGACGAACAAGCATGTGGACAAATCGTTAGCTGGAATGCGAGTCGGTCGAGGGAGCAATTGTGACGCACTTGGCACAATCCATGCTGCTAAACTTCACGGCTGACGTCTTTCTCGGAGTTTCGGCACATGTCATCGCGTATTCCTGCCGTCGAGCCGCGTATTCCGGCGAATGCGGAAAATCTTTATCGGGTCACCCGTGCGGATCTTCCGTTGAGCTGCCCGATGCCTGCCATGGCGCTGTGGAACTCGCATCCGAAGGTCTATCTGCCGATCGAGGAACAAGGCGGCAAGGCGAAATGCCCCTACTGCGGCGCCGACTACGTGCTTGAAGGCTGAGCGGGTTGCGCATTTGAATTCGCTTCAACAGGGTGGGGTGGATTTGTCCGATTCAGGTTCCAATCTGACAAATTCGCGCCTCTGCGTGGTGCAATTGGTACCCGCCTTGGTCTCAGGCGGAGCCGAACGTTCTGCGCTGGAGATCGGACGCGCGCTGGTCGAGGCTGGCCACGAGTCGATTGTGGTCTCGGGCGGTGGACGCTTGGTCGAGCAGTTGGTCGCCGAAGGCAGCCATCACATCGCATTGCCGATCGGCAGAAAATCCCTGCGGACGCTGACTCTGGTACCGCGCCTGCGTGCCATCTTGGTCGACGCCGGTGCCGACATCGTGCACGCGCGCTCACGACTGCCCGCCTGGCTGGGCTGGCGCGCCATCCGCGGAATGCAAACACCCAAGCCTCATTTTGTAACAACCGTGCACGGACTCAATTCGCCGGGTTGGTATAGCGGCATCATGGCGCGTGGCGATCGCGTGATTTGCGTATCGAACCTGGTTCGCGATCATGTGCTTCGCCACTATCGCTCGACAAGTCCGCAACGCCTCGTGCTGATTCCGCGCGGCGTCGATTCCGCTGAGTTTCCGTTTGGCCATCAGCCCGACGACGAATGGCGGACGCGTTTCTTCAGTGACTATCCGCAACTGGATGGCGCGCCGCTGCTGACCTTGCCTGCGCGTGGCACGCGTCTGAAAGGCCACGCCGACGCGATCGAGCTACTGGCCGATCTGAAGGATCGTGGTGTCGAGGCGCGCTTGCTGCTTCTCGGTGCACGTGAGCCGGGTCGCGAGGCCTATGTCGCCGAACTTGAGGCGCTGGCGGCCAAACTCGAAGTCGAGGACCATCTCGTGATCAGTCCGCCGCGTGCTGATGTCCGCGATGTGATGGCCGTGTCGACCCTGATCCTGCAGCTCAGCACGCAACGCGAGTCGTTTGGTCGTACCGTGATCGAAGCCTTGTCGCTGTGCCGCCCAGTGCTGGGCTATGCGCATGGTGGCGTTGGCGAACTGCTGACCGATTTGTATCCGGCTGGCCGCGTGCCGCCGGGTGATCGTGCACGACTCGCCGAACGCGCCGCCGACCTGATGCGTGCCGCACCGGCGATCCAGCCATTGACGCGCTATCGGCTCAGCGATATGCAGGAAGCCACCCTGGCTCTGTATCACGAGCTCGCTGTGGAACCCCGGCGCCGAAGCAGCGACCGATGAATACGCTCCAGTCGATGCGTCGCAGTGAGCTCGGCGCACTGCTGATCGTGCTTGCCGTGTTGGTGCTGTTGCCAATCGGACGGGTCTCGGAACTGCCCGTACTGATTGCAGGCCTGGCCGGTATCGGCTTGTTGCTGCGGCACCGCTTCGCGCCGATCGCCGAAGCCGAATTGCGTCTGATCGTCATCCTTTTCGGCTGTTACTGGCTGCCAATCGTCCTGTCGGGTTTTGCGGCTGTGATGGCGCAGAAAACCTGGATGACCGCACTCGAATCCCTGCGCTTTCTTCCATTCGCGCTGTTTGTCGCTTGGGCGCTACGCAAGGCCGAATCGTGGTTGGCGCTGATTCAAGCCATAGCCGCGATTTGTGCGCTCTGGGTGATCGATGCCTGGGTACAATTTTTTACAGGCTACAGTCTTGGCGGTGCACCGGAGATCGAACGATTGTCTGGCATCTTCGGTGCCGATAATCTCAAGCTCGGGCCAGTGCTTGCCACACTTTCTCCATTCTTTCTTCTTGCGGCACGCGAACGTGCTGGGCGCTGGGGTTTGCTGGTTGCATTCGCGGCGATCCTGTTGCCGATTCTGATGGCCGGTTCACGTGCGGGTTGGCTTTCATTCGCGTTGGTGACCCTTGTTTTTGGTTGGCGCGAGACGCGCAGCTATCGACGTTTCCTTCCGTTGATTCTCGGCGTACTTCTCGGCATTGCCTTGAGCGCTGGCATGATGCTGCGCGATTCCGAGCGCTTCGACGCACGCATTGAAAAGACCTTGCTCGTTTTCAAAGGCACAGAGCAAGCCGTTGATGAAGCTTCCGCCGGACGCTTGCGCATCTGGCACGCGGCGACCGGGATGATCGAGGCGCATCCTCTGACCGGAGTTGGCGCTCGAGGGTTTCGCTATGACTACGCGGAACATGCCCTTGCCGGCGATGAGTTTGTCGACAAGAAGACCGGCGAAGGCGCTTCGCACGCTCATCAGATCGTGCTCGAAGTGCTCACGGAAACGGGTGTAGTCGGACTTCTGTTCTGGCTAGCAGGAGCGTGGCAAGCGATCCGCGCCTGGTTGCGCGCGTCAGTTGATCAGCGCGAGCGCGCATTCGCGCCTGCCCTCGCGCTGGTCGCAATGTGCTTTCCTCTGAATACCCATTTCGCTTTCTACTCGGCGTGGTGGGGACTATTTTTCTGGTGGATTCTTGCGCTCTTCTGCGCCGCCCTGGCTGCCCCCGCGCAACAGGCTCAGCGACAAACCGCCGACGACAGCGGCGGCGAGAATCAGCACCGCCCATAGCAATCCGCGCTTCCATCCGGGTGAGTCCGTTTTCTTGACGGGTGGCGCGATCGCCTGAAGGTTGGCGCTGCTCTGCATGCTGCCCAGTTGAGCCGCCCGCGGTTCCCATTTGGCGGACTCGCGCAGGCGCTCGATCGCCGTCGCAATCGGATAGTCGGGATGGCGTGCAACGCGACTGCCAACAGCAAGAACGTAAGGTCCATCGCCCTCAGCCAAAAAGACGATTCGTTTTGGACGATAACCCACGCTGATCTGAGGGGGATGTGCGAGCGGCGTTGTTGAATCGAGGCGCAATGCGCGCGCGCGGGTTCCAGGTGAAAGCGGGATTTCAGAATTCTCGATCACGTCATCGCCACGACGCAGGCGATAGGCGGTGGCTTGGGCGCGGGGAATCCAGCGTGTACTGCCATCGCTGGCATCGCTGCCGGTCAGCACCTGAAGGTGGGCGAGTGCGTTGTCGTCAGCCAAGCTCAGACGGAGCTGACTGATTGGCATCGAAGCGGGCAGCTCGTAACGCAACTGGACCTCGTGGGCTGCGTCATCGGTAACGGCGCTGCGATAGTTGGCATCAACCCAATGCAGCGGAGCGGGGGCGCCGACTTCGACGTAGCGGCCACTGATTTCCACACGCATTCCCACCAGATCCGGCCCATCATCGGTACGCACGAGGTGCAGGTAAGTGAATCCGGGGAAATCAAGTTTGATTTCACGGCGGTCGATGCGCGTGCCGTCCTCTTCGAGGGCTAGCACTGTCGCCCCGCGGCGTGCCGTCATCCAACGTTCAAGATCGCTACTTGCGAACACATCAAAGCGCGCAACGACGCCAGATTCGGGTGAGGTCCAATCAAGACTGAGGGTATCGACGCCGAGCGTCAGATTATTCGCATCGATCAACCATTCGCGGTTTGGCCTGCCTCCCTTGACCGTTCGGACTTCGATCGCCTGATCTTTATCTTGATTGCGGTTGTCGCCAGGGCTGCGCCAGCCCCGAAACGGCTTCGGTACAACCACTCTGGGCAGGCTCAGCAACGGAGCGGGCGCGCGATCTTCGGTGACCTGGATCGGCGTGATCTCGTTCCACTGGCCGAGCGGAACCGGATTTCCCGCTGCGTTGAAGATCGCGATATCGCGCAGATCTTCGTCCTGTGACCAGCGATAGACATCCACATCAAGGTCTACCAGCCAGGCCGCCTGAGTGCCTTGCGTGGTGATCGGAAATACCGCTGCGTAATCAGTCGGACCCGCCGCATGCGCGCTGCTGGCGACCACCAACGTCAAGGCAAGCCATCGTTTCATTGGGTTTCATCCGCGGCGGTTTCTCGCGGCGGCGCAGGCGCCAGATAGCCGACCAGGGTGCACAGCAATCCGTAGGCAATGAACGAGGCAATGCCGAACAGATTGCCCAGATGCTGGCGATCCACGAGTAAGAGTTTGACCAGTACGAGGGCCATGAGCAACGCGCTGGCCACCCACAACGGGCGGTTACCGCGACGCGAGCCAATCACCCAGCCGGCGACGCCGAGTATGCTCCAGACCACGGCGAGACTGGTTTGCGAAAGATTGGCGCGAATCAAGCCTTCATCCCACGGAATCGCGCCGAGATGATGGACGGCGCGCAAGGTAGCCGAGGTGATCAGGACAAACCCGGCGATCGCGAGCAGGCCCGGACGGTTGCCGCGGAACAGCTCGGGCGCATCTTCATCGCGCAGCCAGATCGCAAGCAGGGCAAGTGCGGCGATCTGGAACAATTCAAGCGGGTTGAGAAATGGCAGCCAGCTCAATGGATCACTCGCACCCGAGACGAAAAGACTCAGGGCCAGCATACCCACAAGAATGATCGCCTGGGTGCCAAGTACAACGCTGCGATAGCGAGGGAAAACATCCGACAGCGGCGTTGCGATCCAGCCGGGGCGACGCAAAACAAGCATGAACAGCACCAGCAGAGGCAGCGCGAACATCGCGACTCTCCAGCCATTGCCGAGTTCGGCATCGCTGGCAATTTCACTCAGTCGCACTGCAAACACCACGGTCCAGACCCAGAACCAGCCCAGTTGTGTAGCGGACTGTTGCGTGGTCGAGCTGTCACGCAGGCAGGCCAACGCGCGCCAGCCGAGTACCGCAAATGCGCCGAACGCAAGCAAATTCCACGGGGCGAAGATACGGTCATCGATCGCCATCAACACACTGACGGGCAGGATCAGCCAGAACAGGATCGTCGTCGTCAGCGACAACACCAAGCGATGCCATTGGCGGGCCCCTTCGGCAGCGAGCCACGCGGTCGCCGCAATCAACGCCAGTCCGGCAGCAAGCGCTTGCTTGTCCGGCACGAAGCGATCGATTTCGATCAGCCAAGTGCCAAACCACCAGCAAAGACTCCACAAATACAGGAGCGATGAAAGTGCACTGGAGGCCTTGGCGCGTTGATACAGCCACGCACACGTAAGGCCAGCCAGACAGATCAGCATGGCGCCGATGAAATGGCCATTGGCGATCGGCGTCGCTTCGACCTTGTGCCATTCGAACGCGATGAAAAACGCACCGGCGGCGAGCAGTTGCAAGAGCAAGCCGATCCAGCGTGGGAAGCGGCGCTGCTGACGCAATCCCAGCCATACCAAGGCGGCGCCTTCAAGCGCAAAGATGCAGCCAGTCGTGCGCGCCGATAGCGCCAGTGGGACCGAAAGTGTAGAAAAGCCCAGCGCAAGCACGGCGAACGATTCGCCAAGCACGCGTACGCGCCGAATCAGACTGGTGGCCAGCAGCAAATACAGAATTCCGAGCACCAGCGCAGAGATCGCCAGCGGTGTGCGTTCCCATTCAAGCAATGCACCTTGCAAGGCAAACGCGGCGAGGGGATTGCCGAACAGCAAGGTACTGTCGATGGCGCTGCGCTCCTCGCTTGAGCGCTTCAGCGCATAAAGAATCGGCACGGCGAGATAGATGGCGAAGAACAGCAGCAGGAAAGGTTCGGTGCTGTTGAACAAGTCCGAGCGATAAGAAAGGACGCCCCAGATTGTTCCGATTGCGTAGGTGAAGAAGAATCCGATCAGGTTCAATACACGCCACGCGCGCTGCCAGGCGATCGCGAAAATCGCGATATTGAGCAGGCCGTAGTACGAAAACAGCACAACGTGATTGCCGCTGCCGGTCGAAATGAGGATCGGTGCGGCGAAGCCGGCGAGGATGCCGAGAACGGCCAGGGCCAGCGCGTCCTGCAGCACGGCGAGCACGCAAACCCCGGCGACCAGGATCAACATCAGGGCAAACGCTGCGGACGCTGGCAGCAGGTGATAGAGCCGAAAGGCCGCGAAGACAGTCAGCAGCAGGATGCCGATAGCGCCGCCTTGCAGACTCAGCGAAAACGCGCGACGCGACTCGCGTTGACGCCAGGCAAACAGCAATGCGGCGATGGCGGCCGTCGCAATGCCGATCAGGCGGAATTCAATCGGAAAGGTGAACCAGCCTTCGTCCGCCGCATACTTGAGCAACGCTGCGACGCCCGCAAACAAGACGAGCATGCCGACCTTGACCGGCACATTGCCCTCGGTAAACCAGTCCTTGATTCGTGAAAAAATATCGGGGCCGGGTTCCTCGCGCCATTGCTGCGGTTCCTCATCGAAAATCGGTTGCACCGCTCGCGACCAGACCGGGGACGGCACTGGAACGGGCACCGGCGGGATTGCCGGGGCGGGCTCGATTGAAAAAAGTTCGTCGATAGTCTCCGATCCCGAGTTGGGCGGAATCGGCTGAGCGGGTAGTGGTGACGCTGCGGCGACCTCGCGCAAATCAAGCACCGCTTCGCTTGCCGTAGCCGGCTGCGCCCGCGCGACAGCGCTGCGCAATTGGGTCTGTTCGAGTGCGGCGATTCTTTCCTCGCCTTCGCGCAGCCGCTTGGCCAGTTCACCGATCCGCCAGAACAGATAGCCAAGCACGCCGCCAAAAAACAAACCGAATACGGCGTTCGACCCGTGTGCAAAAGTCGCGCCGATGATGACGCCGAGGAACGCACCGACGATGATCCAGGTAAACCCCATGCGCATCACTCCCTGTCAGTTGCCGCTCAATCGTAAATACTCGGTTCGCCCGAAGGGCGAGACTTGAAGCGCCGATGGATCCAAAGGTACTGGCTCGGTGCCTCGCGAACCATGCGCTCGATCATCGCATTGATTCGCGCTGTGTCGACGGTCACATCATCACCCGGAAAATCCGTCAGCGGAGCTTCCAGACGCAATGCGTAGCCGCCGCCCGGCAAGCGTCGATGGAAGAACGGAATCACGCAAGCGCCGGATAGGCGGGCCAGATGATGGGTTGCGGTCAAAGTCGAGGCGCTGATGCCGAAGAACGGCACGAATACCGAATCCTTGCCGCGCATGTCCTGATCCGGTGCATACCAGATGCGTCCGCCGGATTTCATGTAGCGCACGCAGGCGCGCACTTCGTTTTTGTTGAACATGGTCGCCGCGTAGTGCTGGCGTGCCCGGCGTATGGCCCATTCGAATGCGGCATCGCCATGTTCGCGATACATGCCGGCGAGTTCGACGCCGCCGCGCTCGACAAGCAGGCGCCCGGCCAGCTCGAGATGAGAAAAATGTGCGCCAGTGAGCAAGACGCCTTGCCCGCGCGCGGTCGCCGCTTCGATGTGCTCAATACCCTCGATCGTCAGCGGCACGCGTGCGATGGCGCGATGCGAACCCATCCAGGCCAGCGCGAACTCGACCAGCATGAGGCCGACATCGAGCAGATTCTGTTCGAGCAATTGCGCGCGTTCGGCAGCGGCGAGATCGGGAAAGCAGCGTTCGATATTGCGCTCGGCCGTGCGTCGGCGTGCACCTGGAATGCGCGCGATCAGCCAGCCCAGGCCACGGCCCAGCGTCATCAAGGCACGATACGGAATCCGTGAAAGCAACCATAAAAGCCCAAGACCGATCCACGCGGGCCAATGCAGTGGGCTGAGCAGGCGGGGACGGAAAGGCGGCGCGAGGGAACTCATCAGCGGATTATCGCTGGCATGTGTGTTTCTGCCTATGTCGCACAGACTCCTTATACTTCGCGGCCTTGCCCGAGCGCGGATCCTTCTCGTTGCTGCGTCTGCTCTACACCCTGACGATGTACCTGATGACGCCGGTGATCCTGTATCGCCTGGCCGCGCGTGGCTTGCGTTATCGGCGCTATCTTTCGCGCTGGAAGGAGCGATTCGGATTCTTTCCGACGCCGCATTTCAGCAACAGCAGTTGGGTGCATGCGGTATCGGTGGGCGAGGTCAATGCGGCGGTGCCGCTTATTGAAGCGCTGATGCAACGGTACCCGGATTCACCGATGGTGGTGACAACGGTGACGCCGACCGGATCCGAACGCGTGCAAAAGCTGTTCGGCGATCGCGTCTTCCATGTCTATCTGCCTTACGACCTACCCGCGTCGGTCAAGCGTTTCCTCAATCGTGTGCGGCCGCGCTTTGCGGTAATCATGGAAACCGAGATCTGGCCGAATCTTTTCATTACCTGCCGCGAGCGATCCATTCCGATCGTGGTCACCAACGCGCGCTTGTCGGAGCGCAGCTTGAAGCGCTACGGACCGGTGCGGCCACTCGCGCGCCGCGCCATCCGCTGTGCGAGCTTCGTTGCCGCTCAATCTCCCATCGACGCCGAGCGCCTGCGTTTGCTTGGTGCGGCGGTGAGTCGGTTGGCCGTCATCGGCAACCTCAAATTTGATATGGCGATACCGGACAGTCTTGTGGAAAGCGGTGAGCGCATGCGCGAATCGTGGGGCGCGCGCCGGCCGGTCTGGATCGCGGCGAGTACGCATGAAGGTGAAGAATTCCCGGTGCTCAAGGCGCACAGTGCGGTGCTGCAGCGCTTTCCCGATGCATTGCTGTTGATCGCTCCGCGACATCCGGAGCGCTTCAAGCCGGTCGTAGGCGCCTGCCGCTCGCTCGGTTTCAGTACGCGAGTGCGCAGCGACGATGGCATGGCCGATGATCGCTGCCAATGCTTCGTCGTCGATACCATCGGCGAACTGTTGCAGTTCTATGCGGCGGCCGACATCGCCTTTGTCGGCGGAAGTCTCGAAGCGATCGGTGGACACAATTTGCTTGAGCCAGCGGCGCTCGGCAAACCGGTGATTGTCGGCCCGCATACGTTCAATACCGAAGAGGTTGCGGCGAGCCTGATCGAGGCCAAGGCAGTGCTTCGCATCGCCAATGAAGTCGAGCTCGGAAGCGCCCTTATCCGCTTGTTCAGTCAAGCAGAAGAGTGCGCAGCGATGGGTCAAGCCGCGCAGTCCGTACTCGAACGCGAACGCGGCGCGGTGCAGCGCACCGTGCAAATTGTCGAGCAGGTGATGGATGCCAAGATTCGGGATTCGTGAACGCCGATTTTCGAGTTTTGCCTTCTAGCTGCGCGTTCAATCCCGCCAACCATCTCCCGCTATTGCCGCGAGCCTCGACGAATCCCTAATCTCGAATCCCTAATCCCGGCTCATTCCAACAACGCGTTGACCGCTTCAAGATCCTTGACCTCGATGATGCCGGCCGCTTGCTTGAGGCGCAGGCCATTGAGGACAAAGGCGTGACGCGATTGCGAGTAGCTGCTTTGCGCCGACAACAACTGTTGCTGGCTGATCAGGACATCGACAATCGTGCGCGTTCCGACTTCGTAGCCTGCCTGAGTGGCATCAAGTGAGCTTTGTGCCGATACCACGGCCTGACGTGTTGCCTCGACCTGGCTCGCACCCGCGATAACAGCGCGGTAGCTGTTGCGCGTGCTGCGCTCGACCAGGCGCTTTTGCAGTTCGAATTGATCCTGCGCGGCATCGCGGTTGTAGATCGATTGACGCACGCGTGACTGCGTATAGCCACCCGAGAAGATCGGTACGTTCAAGCTCAAACCTACCGTCGTCGACCAACTATCGCTGTTGGTATGGAAAGATTGATCGAGACGCGATGAAGTGCTGTCTGTCCAGGTCGGCGACTTCGAATACAGAATCTGGCCGCTGATCGTGGGCAAGTGCCCGGCGCGCGCGGTGTTGATGTTCTGGTTGGCCGCTTCCAGTTGATATTGATACGAACTCAGGGTCGGGTTTTGCTCGACTGCCACGGATACCCAGCTCTCGGGATTTTCCGGGTTGGGTTTGTCCAGAGGCAACTTCTCTCGCAACTTGTTGAGTTCACCGGGTTCCTTGTTGGTCAGCTGGCGCAAGGCTTCCTTGTTGTCGTCCAGCGTGTTCTGCGAGGAGATCACGCTGGCCACAGCGGTGTCATGCTGGGCCTTGGCGTCGTTGACGTCAGTGATGGCAGACAGGCCAACATCGAAGCGCTGCTGCGCCTGCTCCATCTGCCGGTTGAGCGCCTGCTCATTGGCCTGGGCAAACTTGAGCGCGTCTTCGGCTGTTAGTACGTCAAAGTACGATGTCGCGACGCGGATCAACAGATCCTGCTGGGCCGCTTCGTAGGTTGCATCGCCTGCCTTGGCTGTAGCACGCGCCGACTTCAGCGTCGTCCACTTGCTCAGATCGAGAATGCTTTGGTCAAGGCGACCACTGAGCGTACGACCGTAACTGTCTGCGGACGAGGTGACATTGACGAGGTTCTGCGAGCCGTCGCCCGAGGTAATCAGCTGGAGGCCGCTGCGATTGCCGACGGATTTCGAGTAATCGAGTGAAGCGCCGATCTGCGGCAGCAAGGCCGAGCGTGCCTGATCGATATTCTCGCTGGTGGCCTGATTGGTCGCCTCGGCGCCGGCCAGTTGCGGATCCGACGCGCGCGCCTCGCCATAGATCTGGATCAAATCATCGGCGTGAGCCAGCGATGCGCCTGTGCCCAGAATCAGGGCCAACACAAGCGGCAGGGGGCGGTGAGCAATCATCATGTAATCCTCAGGGATTGGAGTGCTTGGCCCGTTGACTCGTTACAGCGTGAAACGTGCTGGTGGCGAGGCATGGGTCAGGTACGGAATATCGGTCTCGAACAGGCTTTCAGTCTGCCAGTGGCTGGTATCCACGCGCGTGTGCAATAAGGCCTGCATCGCGGGAGATTCGCCGCTGACCGCGAACAGGCGGCCACCCGGCTTGACCCAGCTCTTGACCCGATCGGGCAACGCAAAAACCGCGCCAGCCAGAACAACGCAGTCAAACGGGGCTGAAGTCGCGTACTCGCTCAGGGCATCGCAGGTTTCAATTCGAACGCTTGAAAAGCCAGCCTTGTCGAGGTTTGCGCGGGCCATCGCGGCCAGATCGGCATGCTGTTCAACACTGGTCACCTCGGCGCCCAAGGCAGCCAGGCAAGCGCTCAGAAAGCCCGAGCCTGTGCCGATTTCGAGCACGCGCTGTCCGGATTCGATCGCAATCGCCTGCAGGATGCGGCCCTCGATGACTGGCTTGAGCATCACCTCGCCGTGCCCGAGCGGCACCTCGAAATCGACGAAGGCCATATCGCGGAAGCGTTCCGGCACGAAATTCTCGCGCTTCACTCGACCTAGCACCTCCAGAACGCGAGGATCGAGGACCTCCCAGGTGCGAATCTGGTTCTCGACCATGTTGCCGCGGGCCAGCTCAAGATTCGATGACATGAGAGTTTCCGGAACGGGAAAAAAGGGGAGAAAGCATAGAAGGTCTGTCAGCGCGCAGCAAATTCAGCGTTTTCGCCACCCGAGCGAATGGTGATCGCTCAGGCTGCGATTGTCGTTCCATGGCGTCGATCGACCAGCGCCGACAAAACCTGGGGCAGCTTCAAACGAACGCTCGCGGCAAGTGCAAGATCCACCGTGGCCAATGTGCCCAGGCTATTGGATGCGAGATCGGCGCGAGAGGTTGCCAACTGCAGGGCAAGCCAGGCTTCGAGCGGTCCGCGGTCGTCCACGGACACAGCGGACAGTGCGGCACGCGCCGAGGCACGCAAGGCGGCGATGCGAAAGCTGCCAAGTCGATGGCTTTCCTCGAGCAGCGCGGCGAAGGCCTGCTGTGCCAGTCTGAGACACCACGAGCCAGGCGTGCTGCCGGCGGCGAAACTCAAGTCCAGTGCTGCCTCACCCATGTCGAACTCTCACTGTTGTTTGATGTGGAGGGGATATGTCGTTGACGACAGACTTCGACAAGCGGGCTGCTATCAATGAACTGTTTGCAATTTCGATACCAATGGTTTCGGCTCACTCTCGCGGTGAATACGGAACCAGGTCGCGTATAGCGCCGGCAGAAAAAGCAAAGTCAGAGCGGTGGCCACGGTCAGGCCGCCCATGATGGCCACGGCCATCGGTCCGAAGAAGGCGCTGCGCGAGAGCGGGATCATGGCCAGAATGGCTGCTGCCGCGGTCAGCACGATAGGTCGGAAACGGCGCACGGTGGCATCGATGATGGCGTCCCAGGGGCGATGGCCTTCATCGATGTCATGCTCGATCTGATCGACCAGGATGACCGAGTTGCGCATGATCATGCCGAACATCGCAATTGTGCCGAGCATCGCGACGAAGCCGAACGGCACGCGAAAGACGAGCAGGAACAAGACCACGCCGATGAGACCGAGCGGAGCGGTCAGCACGACCAGAAGCACGCGCTGGAAGCTGCGTAACTGGATCATCAGCACGCTGAAAACAACAACGAGAAAGAGCGGGAAACCGGCATTCACCGAGCCCTGGCCTTTGGCTGACTCCTCAACCGAACCACCGATAAGGAGACGATAGCCGTCGGGAAGATCGGCACGCAGGTCAGCCAGCTTTGGATCGATTTGCGCGCTGACGGTGGCTGGCTGGACGGCACCTTCGATATCGGCGCGCACGGTCACCGTGGGCAGGCGATCACGCCGCCAGATGATGCCTTCCTCAAAGCCATACTCAAGCGTAGCGATGTGACCGAGCGGAACACTCTTGCCGAAAGCGGTGGGCACGGCAAGACTCGATAGCAAGCTCATTTGCGCGCGTTCTTCGGCCGGACCACGCAGGAGCACGCCGATCAGCTGGTCGCGTTCGCGGTAGGTGGTGATCGGTATGCCGTTCAGTGAACTTTGCAGGAAATTGGCGACATCTTCCGAACTGACGCCGAGCACGCGAGCGCGATCCTGGTCGATAGCCAGACGGATGACCTTGCTCGGCTCCTCGAAATCCAGATTCACGTTGCGAGCGTTCGGATTCTCGCGAACCACATCAGCAACCTTGCGGGCCAGCGCGCGCGTGGTGGCGATGTCGGCACCTGACACGCGGTATTGCAACGGGTAGCCGACGGGAGGGCCATTCTCGAGGCGGATGACGCGTGCGCGAAGCTCCGGGAAGTCACCCTGGAAGAGAGTCAGCAGATCCTTGCGCAGCGCTTCGCGTTCGTCGTTGCCATGCGTGAGCAGGACAAACTGGGCGAAACTGGCCTGAGGCAGTTGTTGGTCGAGCGGCAGATAGAAGCGCGGTGAACCCGAACCCACATAGCTGACATAATTTTCGAGTTCCGCGCGCTTGGCCAGCCAGGCTTCGAGCTTTTTCACCTGGCTCTCGGTCGCATTCAGCGAGGAACCTTCGCTGAGCTTCAGGTCTACCAGAAGTTCGGGGCGGGTCGACTCGGGAAAGAACTGCTGTTGCACGAAGCGGAATCCGAAGATCGCCAGAGCGAAGACCAGCACGGTGCCGCCAATGACGATGAAACGATGCTCGACGCAGGCTTCGACGAGCCCACGGAAACGCTTATAGAACGGGGTTGCATAAGGATCATGCGTGCCATGTGGCGCGCGCTCGGTTAGTCCGCCGAACCAGCTCGGCAGGCGCTGTCGAACGGCATGAATTTGTCTACCGACCGGTCCGCGCGCAGCGGGCTCGATCACGGCATTGGGATCCGGCAGCAGCTTGTAGCCGAGATACGGAATAAAGACGACCGCGGCGATCCATGACAACAACAGCGAGATCGTGACGACTTCGAAAATCGCCCGGGTATATTCGCCGGTACCGGATTTGGCCGTGGCTATTGGAAGGAATCCGGCGGCGGTCACAAGGGTGCCGGTCAACATCGGAAACGCGGTTGAGGTGTAGGCAAACGCTGCCGCGCTGACGCGATCCATGCCTTGCTCCATCTTGATCGCCATCATCTCGACCGCAATGATCGCGTCGTCAACGAGCAAGCCAAGGCCCAACACAAGCGCGCCAAGCGAGATCTTGTGCAGGCCGATGCCGAAGTAATTCATTGCCGCAAACGTCATTGCCAGTACCAGCGGAATCGATACAGCGACGACAAATCCGCTGCGCAACCCCAGCGAGAAAAAGCTGACCAGGAGAACGATCAGGACCGCCTCACCAAGGGTGCGCACGAACTCGCCGACCGATCGACTGACCGCGGCGGGCTGATCTGCGACCTTGTGCAGATCGAGGCCAAGTGGCAGCGTTTTGGCAATTTGCGCTGTCGCCGCTTCGAGATCATGACCGAGCGCAATGATGTCGCCACCACTGCGCATCGACACGGCAATGCCGATCGCCTGCTGGCCCTTGAAGCGCATGCGCGGCTGCGGTGGATCGACGAAACCACGTTTGACGCTGGCGATATCGCCGAGCCGAAACAGACGACCGTTGCTACCGCGGATGCTCAGATCCCGGATCGCGTCGACTGAATCCAGTGCGCCAGTCGTGCGCAGATAAATGCGATCGGTCGCAGTCTCGAAACTGCCTCCGGGAACAATGGCATTCTGCGTAGCCAAGGTGTTTTGCAATTGCGCAAAACTGACCCCGAGCGTGGCCAGTTTGGCATTCGAGATTTCAACGTAGATTTTTGGATCCTGGCGGCCGATCAGTTCGATCTTGGCCACATTCGGAACACGCAGCAGTTCGAGTTTGACGCGCTCCGCATAGTCGCGCAGGTCGCCGTCATCGAAGCCTTCGCCAGTCAGCGCGTAAATGTTGCCGAACGTGTCACCGAATTCGTCATTGAAGAACGGGCCGCGAATATCGGCGGGCAAGTTGGAGCGGACATCACTGACCTTCTTGCGCACCTGATACCAGACATCAGGCACACGGGCCGGATTGATCGAGTCCTTGACGACGAAGAACACTTGCGACTCGCCCGGTCTTGAATAGCTGCGCAAGTAGTCGAGATCGGGAATCTCCTGCAGCTTCTTCTCGATCACCTCGGTGACTTTTTCCGAGATTTCCGTAGCGGTGGCGCCCGGCCATTGGGTCTGCACCACCATGACCTTGAAGGTAAATGGCGGGTCCTCGGCTTGACCGAGTCCCCGATACGACCAGATGCCGATCATTCCTAGCAGGATGATCGAGTAGAGCACCAGCGACTTGTTGCGCAGCGCCCACGAAGAGAGATTGAATGAAGCCATCGATGGACAATTCCCTGGCCCACGGGAAGCGCGCAGACCAGGTTGGTCGGGCTCCATCATGGGGCAACTGTTTGGACCCCCTCACTGTGCTGCCGGCGGGGAGAGGGAGGATCTCCGGCAGCACAGGAAGAGGATTTGAAACTCAGAACGTGACACGCCGATTTAGTGCGTCGATCGGGTTGATGACCTCGCCTTCGCGCAATCGATGCACGCCGGCGGTGACAACCCACGCCTGCGCGCTCAATCCGTTGCTGATCAAGGCATCGGTCTCACCGAATTTCTCGACGCCAACGGGAGTCAGATGCACCTTGCGTGTACTCGGATCGACGTTCCACAAAGCGGGCTTGCCATCCTTTTCGTAGATCGCACTGAGAGGAACGCGAAATTGGCCCAGATTGTCCTGCGAGGCGAAATACACACGCGCGGTCTGACCCAGGCGCGGGTTCGAAGATTCGTCGGCAAATGCGACGCGAACCCGGTAACTGCGGGTTGTCGCATCCGCGCTTGGTGCAATCTCGCGAATGCTGCCTTCACTGCGCGTACCGCTATCTGTCCATAATTCTATTTGTGCTGAATCGCCGACTTTGAGTTGCGCAATCGCCTGTTCGGGGACGCTGATCTCGACCTCGCTGGCGCCGCTATGGGCAAGCGTCATGATCGGCTGACCGATGCCGACAACCTGGCCCACCTCGCCAGAAATGGTCGTGATCACCCCATCGGCATCCGCGCGGAGTTCGGCATAACCGGTTTGATTGCGCGCAGTATTGAGCGCGGCGCGTGCTTCCGCGACGTGAGCGCTCGCGGCGGCCAGCGCATTGGTTTTGGCTTCAAGATCGAACTGGCTGACGAAATTGCGCTGGTGCAAGGTTTCGTAGCGATCATGTTCGGATTTTGCCAACTGGAGAGCCGCCTGTGCCGAGGCCAGCGACGCGTTCGCACTCGATCTGGCTAGCTCAAGATCCTGAGGATCGAGCTCGGCAAGCACCTGATCCTTGTGGACTTGATTGCCGACATCCACTTTACGCGCGCGGATCTTGCCGCTCACGCGAAACCCGAGTGTGCTCTCGAACCGCGCATGGATTTCGCCGGGATAAACCGCGATGGCCTGAGCATTGGCGCTCTCGACTTGTGCGACGCGAGCGACCCGCGGCGGCTCCGCCAGCCCGGTTTCTGGACCGCAGCCAGCAAGCGTGATAATCAGCGTCGCGACAGCAAGGGCGCGGAAGAGGCTCGAATGAGGCATCAAAACAGTTCCAGAGTGCGCGACAGTTGGTGTACTGCGTGGTATAGTAAATGAAGCAGAACTGATGAGTCCAGTAATTTCTCGCATGAACACAACGTCGTTCAAAACCTGTGGCCCCGGTCGTCCGAAAGATCTCGAAAAGCGTGCTTCGATCCTTCAGGCTGCCAAGTGCCTGTTCCCCGAGCATGGTTTCGATGGCACCAGCATGGATGCGATTGCAGCCATGGCTGGCGTGTCCAAGCTCACGGTCTACAGCCATTTCACGGATAAGGAGACCTTGTTCACTGAAGCGGTTCGCGAGAAGTGCAGCGAGCAGATGCCGAATGAGTTGTTCATGGTCAATCTCGGTGGGTCGTTGCGCGATCAGTTGCTGGACATCGCGAGAGCGTTTTTCGCCTTGGTCATGAGCGACGAATCGATTGCCTTGCATCGGCTGTTGACCACCCGAGCCGGTGGTTCGGAGAAGCTGGCCCAGCGTTTCTGGGAGGCAGGCCCGCAAACCCTTCAGGCTGAATTCGCCGGCTTCCTGAATCGCGAAGTCGATGCGGGTCTGCTCGAAATCGGCGATATCACGCGCGCGTCATCGCAGTTTTTCTGCTTGCTCAAGGGTGAGCTGCATGCGCGTCAGCTCTGCGGGTGCAGCGAAATGGGATCCGCACAGGCGGTCATCGACCTGCATCTTGAGGCGACGGTCGACCTGTTCATCCGCGCCTACCGGCCACAGAAAATCAGTTAAGCCTCGCCGGCTGGATCAATCACCCAGATTGCCGAGCCACGACTCGATCGTATCGAGATCCTGTTCGGACACGTCGATGAAATGAAAACCTGCCCAGTATTGCCCGGGCACATTGGCGGTTTCCGCCCACATTTCCTGCGCGCCAACCTCGATGGCTTGTGGGCGGCCATCGCCGTTGACCAACTCAAATCCGAGTTGGAACAAGGCGCCATCGGCAACGTCTTCATCGCAGACCATCAGCATGCCGTCAGCAGAAAGATTGCCGATGCGGCCCATGACTTCGCCGGTCATCTTGTTGATGACCGGGATGGTGACAAAGGCGTCTTTGCGTGGCGAGCGTCGATACTCATTCATCGCGGTGGTCCTCAAGCCGATGCCGGTAGGGCTGTATGCCCGGAAAATTGCTGCAAGGTGCCCTTGATCGCCTTCCACGCGCGGTCAATGAAGGTGCCGGACTCTTCTTGATGCAAGCGTATCTGGCCCGAGACGAGATCTTTCGCCAGTTGTTCGATCGATTTCTCTTCCGATCGGGCGCCGCGCTGGTTGACGAAAAGGCAGCGGCCCGTGACCGTCGAAAACCAGGCCAATTTGCGACGCACGGTATGGCCCTGCTGATTGGTCACAAAATCGAACCATGAACCAAACGGCAAGGTTCGAATACGCTGAATCATTTCCTTCTCGGCTGCCGAGAGCACGATCGGCTTTGATGAGGATTTCTCCTGTAACGCCTTTTGCCCGGCGCTCGCGTCGCCGCCGAGGCGTGTCTTGCTCTTTAGTGCATGAGCCAATTCGGTATGGCTGGTTTTTTTCTCGACCGATGCCGGATCAAACAGCTTGGCGACGACGCCTTCAATTTCGTCGCTGTGCAAACCGACTTGCTGGAGGCCATTGCGAACCTCTTCGCGGATCCTGTCGTCGACCTTGGCAATGTCGGCACCCGAGCCGATCTGCATGAGCTGGTCGGCGACCGCAAGGCAGCGCCGGTAAGCCTGACTGTCTTCGCCTTGACGCAGCAGGGTCAGGGCGAGCACATCGGTCCACGCCTGTTCAAGCACAGCGCGCACCATCGGTGCCGGATTGCCGCGCTTGAGCAGGCGTGCAATCGCCGCATTCGCCTGTTCGCGCGAAAGATCGAGGCGCTCGCGTCCCTTGGCCGCATCAATATGTCGGCGTTCCGTGATTTCAGCGCGACGCGTCACCTGGGACATGTATCGACCCAGATCTCCAAGCAGCGACTCCATCAGGCCGAGATCACCATTGAACTCATTGGAGACCCGATCGACCATCGAGGTCATCGTATCGACGAGTCCGCTATCGGTCTCCTCGTCGCCCATCCACAACGCGCTCGCCTCAGCGACGTTGTTGAGCAACTGCCGCGCCGGATGATTGCGCTGGGTGAAGAAATGCTTGTCGCTGATCGCGCTGCGCAATACCGGAACCTGCAGCTTTGCGATCAGCTCGCGACTGCCTTTGTGCGAAGCCAGATTCGATCCGATGAAGTCGAATAGCATGCCGACCAAATCGATCGTGTCGGAATCCTCCTCGGCGAGCTTGGGTACCTTGCCGTCAGGACTCTTCGAGCGCAGTTCGTTGAGCAGATCCTGCTTGAGGTGACTGATGCTGCGCGAGACGGTTTTGCCATCCTGCTGAAACGTCTGCACCGGAGCCGACTGCAGCGCACCGAGTACTTCCTGCAAGTGATCGCGACTGACCGCGGCACCCGGTGCCACCGAAGCGGATGGCGTACCCAAGCTGCGTCGGCGATCAGCCAACAGGCCGCGCAACGAGGTGAACATCTCGGTATCGCCGGAGTCTTCGTTCTGGCTGGTGCCCGCTCCAAGCGGTTTTCGCGGCGACGCGGTGTGTCCAGCTGCCGAGTAAGAAGCCGGGGCCTGTGGCGCTGCCGAGTAAGAAGATGAGGCCTGTGCCGATGTAGCGTGAGTCGCGGACGCTTGTCCGGCTGCGGCGGACAGCGATGTTGCGCCTCGCCCTCCACCCGACGACAGCATGCCGCCTTGGCCCGGCCTGAAATTCGATTGAGGAGTGAACCCCCCCAAGCTCCCGGTCTGCGTCGGCGTCGCAGCGGGCTGTCCGACGTCGGCTGGCGGGGTTTCCTCTTCCTTGGTCTCTTTTGCGGCAGCGCCAGCAGGTTTCTTTTCCGTGGCAGGCTTTTGTCCACTGCCGCGCTGCAAATTGAGTTGCAGGTTTGGCAGCACGCCCTGCTCGGTGAGATATCGATTGAGCGTGTCGTAGAACGGCTCGATCGAGCTGATGATGATGTTGTCAAAATCGTGGAATATGTGAATCCGATCTGCCTGATCGAGATCGAGGTCGCTCAATGCATGCTGCAAGGCTTGCGCCAGCGCCAGCGGTCCAAGCGGCATATCGTTGGCTTCAAACGCCGGTCTACCGGCAATGACGCCGAGCCGATGGCCGAGCAGACTGAGCGCTGTCGAGTGGCGAATTTCGGCCTTGTTGCCGATTTCCTGGATTGCCAGCGAAATTTCCAGATCGCGTGAATCAACCAGTTCGAGTTTAGTGGGACTGCGGTCGCGACGCGACGGCTCTTCCTTGCCCTCGGCAACCTGGTCGATGTGGGCAAGGCTTGATTCAAGATGGATCAGGAAGCGAGGAACGATATCCGCCTTGCCGCGTTTGATCTCGCGGATGGCTTCCATCAAACGTCGTTGCTGATCGTTGTTGCGAGCGCTGTCCGCCTGCTTGAACAGACGCTTCTCGACCTCATCGAAGAGCTGACCGAGCGCGGACTCAAAATAAGCCGTGCGTTCTTGCAAACCCTCCAGCAAGAAGCGCACCCGCCTGGGCAGGGTGCGCTCGGCAAGACGCATGAGGCGAACCTTGGGCTCTGACTTCTCGGCGGATCCGCTTCCTGATTGTTTCACCACATCACCTCGCCCACATTCAACCCGCATTCTTGCATGTTGACGCGTGTCGTGACAGGTGTTGGCGCGCTGGATTGCCTCGCTATCTGGCCGTCCAGATCACCTCAAGGAAGCCCGAGCGACCCGGCGTGTTGTATCCATAGGCGAGCTCGTAATCCCGATCGGTCAGATTTTCAAGGCGCGCTTGCAGTTGCCATTGCGCTTTCAGCGTCCAGCTTGCGCGCAGGTTGACGAGGGTATAGCCCGGCAGTTCGATGCCGCCGACATCGTTGCGGCGGCCGGATCGAATCACTTCCGCACCGGCACGGATCGACTCGCCGAACGCGCGCTCAACGGTTCCGGTGAACTTCTGTTTCGGTCGGCGCAGCAGCGGTGTGTCGGTATCTTCGTTGCGCGGATCCTGCCAGCTGAATGCGCTATCGAAACGCCACGGACCAAACGTTTTGTCATAGCCGAGTTCCGCACCCTTGATGCGTGCGCGCGCAACATTTTCGGCCTGGAAGTCGACACCACTGAAACTGATCAGGTTGCTGACCTGAGTAGAGTAAAGGTTGGCCTTGAGATGTTGACCGTGCCCAGGCGCGTATTCGAAGCCGATTTCGCTGCTGCGCGATTTCTCTGGCTTGAGATTTGGACTGCCTGCGTACAGGCCGCCGTATCCGGGTGAATATTGCTCGTTCAGCGTCGGTCCACGGAAGCCTTCGCCGCGGCTGAGATAGGCGCGTACGGCATCAGTGAAATGCCAGCCGGCAGCGACAGATCCGGTCACGTGATTGCCGAAGATGCTGTTGTCGTCCGTGCGCAGCGACACTTCGCTGTCGATTCGATTGGCGTTGATCTGCCAGCCTGCATAGACCCCGGTGTTGTGGCGGGATTCGCTGTAGGTATCGCGGTTTTCGCCTCGCTCGTGCAGTGCATCAACGCCGAGTATCAGGCGCTGTTGCGTGGAAAGCGCGATTTCGTTCTGCCAGCCGAGCGACGTGCGATGTGATTGATAGGCGGAGTAATACGTCGGTGTCGCATAATCTTCGCTACTGCGGCCCGCGCTCAGGCGATGCTGCCAAACGGGCGTGACCGCGCCGCTCAGCGCAACATTGATCGCCTGCTCGGTGAAGTCGGAATAGCCGCCAGCGAACTCGGCCGTACCCTGACTCCGAACGAACGCGCCTTCGAGGGTCTGCTCGCCCCAGCGCTGATCGGCGCGCGCGGAAAAATGCCGATTGCGCAGGCCGTGATTCTTGTCTTCATAGCCATACCCGTTTTCATTCTGGCTTGGAAATCCGTCAACATCACGGGCACCGATTTGCACGCTGTAGCCGCCACTTTCGCCGCGGTGGCCGATGCCGACGTCGGCCTTGGCATCGCCATAGCTGCCGAAACCGAGGCCGGCGCGGATACCATCCAGTTTGCGCGTGAAGATCTGGATTACGCCGCCAATCGCGTCCGAGCCCCAATAGCTGGCGCGAGGCCCGCGCACGATCTCGATGCGCTCAATCGTCGCCAGCGGAAGGGTTTCCCAGGTGAACGCGCCAGTACCGAGTGCCGACACCCGCACGCCGTCGATCAACACGAGCACATGATTGTTGTTGGTGCCGCGCAGGAAGATCGAGGTCTGGCCGCCTGGGCCGCCGGTACGCGCGATGTCGACGCCTGCCTGAAGTCGCAGCAGGTCGCTGATGTCTCGCGTCGCGCTGGCGTCGATGTCCGCGCGCGTGATGATGCTGACATCGGCCAGAGTTTCGTCGACAGTTTGCGCGACACGTGTTGCGGTGACCACGACCTCTGGCTGAAGACTAGCGTCCTCGGCGAAGGCCGAGCCACTGAAAGCGACCAGGATACTTAAAGATAAAAGAGAATAAAGGAACATGAAAATTTCTCCGCACGCACACCCGCGAAAACCAGGTGTTGCGGGGGATAAACAAGCGCGCACGGACTCGGAGCCCATGAGTGCCCGTCCGTTGCCCGCCGCAACGCCTGGAACGATCGACGTCATCGACGTCAGCCACAAGGCCGGTCTCCGGGCTTGCAAGCGATGCGAATGCATCAGCCTGATCACCTTCCCGTGCATCGCACAGTGGTCAATCGATCAGGTTTGGCTTGCCTACCGTTGCGGGGGCAGCGCTGGCATTGCGACGAATCGCGCATCAGCTTCCCGTTTCACCCGATCAAACGATCAGGCACCTTTGGCGGCGCGAAGTGTAACTGAAAGCCGGGATTAGGGATTAGGGATTGGGGAATCGGGAATCGGGAATCGGGAATCGGGAATCGGGAATCGGGAATCGGGAGAGCATGCGGCCTTTTGTGGGAAGTGGGGGGGGGGGGGGGGGGGATGGGTGGGGAAGTTTTGTAAGAAGAATCATAATGGAAGAA
>JBBQTY010000011.1:0-37787 GCA_038234445.1 Lysobacterales bacterium | reverse complement strand
GGCCGAAGAAGGCGAGCGCGAACTTGAAGCCTTTGAAACCGCTTGGGGCGAGAAGTACAAAGCCGTCGTGCGGATGTGGCGCGGCAACTGGGCCAACATCATTCCGTTCTTCCAGTTCCTGCCCGAGATCCGCAAGGTGATATACGCCCCGAAGGAAGTCCCCTTGGGGGACACGACCAACGCGATCGAGTCATTGAACATGGTCATGCGCAAGTACACACGCAACCGGCGCATCTTTCCGAACGATGATGCGGCGCTCAAAGCGCTATTCCTGGCCATCCGTGAGGCATCGAAGAACTGGAAATTCATCCATCATTGGAAGCCCGCATTGCAGAGCTTCCAACTGATGTTCGGCGAAACGCGTGTTCCGTTGGATGCGCTTTGAGTATTGGCAGTTATACAGTTCGTTTGACAGCCCCCTCGCGTCGGCATTTGCATCGCTCATTTTCTCGGTCCCTGGTTGCGGTCTGCTCTGGCTGGCTATTAATTACAAACAAGTAGCAACGGATCTCTTGCTCTGCCCAAGCGCTTTTCTCTGGCTCATCGAAGCCGTGTGTTGACACAGGCGGGTCTATTCGATCATTCCAGCGGACCGCCTGGCGTAGACTTGGCTCACCTAACGGCCGCTAGCCGGCGGCCGCTAACCCAGGCGTTCTCGAAGGGCCGCTCTTGGCCGGAAACGACTGGCGCAGTCCGGCCCTGAGTGGTCCTTGGGGACTGCAACTTTGGGGGCATTCTATTTATGCCATGAGCCGTCGATGCCACCACAAAACGTGTACAACGTTGCTAGTTGATCAGCCCATCGTTAATTCTCGCTAGGAGACTGGTTCGTGAAAGCAATTGTGTACACGCAATACGGAACGCCAGATGTTCTTCATCTTAAGGATGTAGCAAGACCAGAGCCTCTCGATGGTGAAGTTCTGGTAGAGGTACACGCTGCATCCGTCAATGCCTACGACTGGCATTTTTTGACCGCCGATGTATTCCTGATCCGTCTGATGAGTGGTGGACTATTTCGACCCAAAAAGACGACACTCGGCGCCGACATTGCCGGGAGGGTGATCGCAATTGGCAAGAATGTCGGACGCGTTCGGCTTGGCGACGAGGTATTCGGAACCGCCAAGGGCGGCACTGGCGGCTTCGCCGAGTTCGTCTGTGCTACGGAAAAGTCCCTGGAACTAAAACCAGCCAAACTCTCTTTTGAAGAAGCCGCCGCCGTACCGATCGCAGCGTTGACTGCCTTGCAAGGTCTTCGCGACAAGGGGCGCATCGAGTCGGGGCACAAGGTGCTGATTTACGGCGCATCCGGTGGCGTTGGCACTTTCGCGATCCAGATTGCCAAGGCATTTGGAGCGCATGTGACGGCCGTATGCAGCTCCGAAAATGTGGAAACAGCACGCTCGATTGGGGCCGACCACGTCATCGATTACACCTGCGGGGACTTCACCGACAGCCGTGAATCCAATGACCTCATTTTGGTCGCCAACGGAAGCCGTTCGCTCTTCGAGTACAAGCGATCGTTAAAGCCAAATGGCATTTGCGTTCTGGTTGGAGGATCAAGCGGCTCGATCGGCCAGATGCTGGCTAGGATGCTGTTGGCGTGGTGGATTTCAAAGACTGGAAGCAAAAAAATGAACCTCCTGCTTGCGAGGGTCAAGCAAACAGATTTGGCCGCAATGAAGGGGTTTCTCGAATCCGGCAAAGTCAAGCCAGTCATTGATCGACGTTACGCGTTGAAAGACGCTGCAGAAGCGCTTCGGTATCTTGGGCAGGGGCACGCGAGAGGGAAGGTCGTCATCACCTTGGAACATGCGGGTACGACCTGACAAGATGTTGTTGGAGCGGATCCGAATGTGGCTTTGGGGTCAAGTCTTGAAACTTGAATTTCTGTCGCGCCCCGCGACTATTTTCGAGTGACCGCATATGGCCGAAGAGCGCCCCTTGATCTGGCGGCATCGGTTGATACTGTCCAAACCTCGGTTTGCTCGGCCATCTCAAGCGCGTCATCGGTTTTGATTCCGAGGTAACGCACGGTACGCGAGGGGCAACTGATGTCGATGGCCGAGGCCAGCGCTAATCTGTACACTTTTAACAACCTTCTGCGGAGTCACCGGATGAAACGAACGGCCGAGATCGACGACGGGGGCCGCGGAGGCGACGTCATCAAATACGTGCGCGTCGCTGGTGACTGAAGTTGCAATCGCCGTGACCATAAAAAGTCGCCGAGATTAAAACGTTCAGAGTCTTTGATTTTTGATTGGCCGAAATCAATTGCGCTGACCGCTCTGACTAAATTGCCATCGCAATTCTTTATAGCGACTGGGCCATGCTTTTGACGCGCAGTGCTGCAGTTCGCCGCGAATCGCGGGCCTGAAGCCTGTGTTCTGAACGAGCCGCTTGCCTCCGATCTCGCGTTGGAGGCGGCACCGCGTTTTCATGTGGTCCGCTGGCGCGGCGCCAGGCACCGGGGCTTACACCGATGCGCTTGCCGAACGAACGCGTGAAGTGGCTTTGGTCGGTGAAACCGGCGCGTAGTGCGATGTCGGCGAGTGGCAGCGCGGTGGCGCGCATCATCTCCAACGCGCAGTCGATGCGCCGCTGCAGCAGCCATTCGTGTGGTGATACGCCAGTGCTGATCCTGAAGCCGCGTGAGAAGGCACTGGTCGACAGTCGGCACACTTCGGCCATCTGCGCGAGCGCGATCCCTTCGATCAGATGTTCTCTCATCAACTCCTGTGCGCGACGTTGTTGCCAGGCTGCCAGTCCGCCGCGCGCGTTCGAAGGCCGAGTACAACTCTCGATCCCGCTCGCATGGCGGACAACCAGGTGGTTTAGTAGCGCTTGAAACAGGTGGTCGACGAAAGGCTGGCTGAGGGTCGGCTCAGCGTGTAGTTGAGGAAGCAGGCAGTCGCCGATTGACTGAATGATGGCGTCGGCTGATCCGTTGTCTTCGTCGCGTTGCAGGGAGTGGATCTGACGCAGTCCCAGTGCCTTGCAAGTTGCCGCAATAGCGCTGCGCGGAATGTGAAAAAGCAGACAGTGAAAGGGTCCCGTGATTGTGGCTGTCACCGCATGGCCGACGTCGTAGAACCAGACCGACCCTTTCTCCATCGTTTGATTCGTCAGCTCCGCGCCGTCCATCCACACCTTGTGGACAATTGGACCGCGCAACTGCAGGGCGAGCAGACAGGCGTCATCGCGCCCGAACGCAAGGGTTGTCACCGTGTCTTGACCATCTTGGCGAAGTCCGGTGACGGCGAGCATGCAGCCGTCGGCCATTCGGGAGGTTAGCGTGGCGGCCGATGGCAATCCGAATGACCGGGCAAGACAGCTGCCGTATGTCGCAATACCCATCAGAAAATTCCTTGGCCGCTATCGCGCGGATCGGCTCCGACGATGATCGGCGGATTCGGGATTTATCCTAGGGCTCAAGCTAGGTTCGCGAATCCCGAGTATGGGTGTTTCTCATTTGCCCTTTCGGGTGAATTCGCTCAATGCGGGCGGGGACGACAAACGCTGATGTGACGACTGAACGGCATGCGCGCCATTGCGGTGCGTGGCTCAGGGATCGATGAATCCGCGGCGCAGGGCAAGGGTGACGGCATGGGTGCGATCCTGCGCGCGGAGTTTGACCATGATGCTTTTCATGCGTGACTTGATGGTGTCTTCGGACACGCAAAGGTGCGCGGCGATCGCCCGGTTGCTTTTTCCTTCGGCGACCAGCCGCAGCACGCTGAGCTCGCGCACGGTCAGAGACTCGGCGCCCCGGTGCACGGCCACATCGTGGGCCAGTTCTGCTGCAACGACGTGGCGACCGCGCGCGGCGCCACGCACCGCCTCAAGGATTTCGTTGCGTCGCGCAGTTTTCAGCAGGTAAGAAGTCGCGCCGAGCGTCATCGCACGGGCCACTCGCGCATCACCCGGATACGTCGTCAACACGACGATGGTGGCTTGCGGAAATTCGGCGCGGATCGTTGTGATGGCTTCGAGTCCGTCGACGCGCGGCATCTGCAGATCAAGCAGCGTGACTTGTGGATGCAATTGCCGGAACAACGCGATCGCTTCACCGCCATCGGCGGCTTCGCCGACCACTTCCATGTCCGGCTCCTGCTCGATCGCCGCGCGCAAGCCGTCGCGCATCACCGGATGGTCGTCCGCAATCAGCAGGCGGATGACGGAGGCAGTGCCTGTGTCATCGTTCACGTTTGCTCTCCTTCGGGTGCCTGCACAGCGCCTCACTGCCAAATTCACATCGCAAGTGCACTATCCGCTCGCCCGGCACGCAACGGCAATACCCGAATGGGTACGACGGCGTCACCTGTGTCTGGTCTCCAAGCGATGGCGCCGGAATCTTTATGCGCTGGCCAGCATCAGTCGGAAACTCGCTATTGCTGCAGTTTGTAGGCAACGGCCGCCGGCACCGTGAGCGTTGCGCAGGTGCCCTCGCTGACCACCGAGCGAAGTTCGACATGACCCTTTAGTTCGCGCGCCCTTTCTTGAAGACCGATCAAACCCCAGTGGCCCTCACGTCCGCCGGCCGCGAGTAGCGTTGCATCGATACCGCAGCCGTCGTCAGTGACAGAAAGCGTCAGCTGCCGGCGACCGCAGGCGATACGAAGGTGAATATGCCGGGCGACAGCATGCTTGAACGCATTGCGCAGCAACTCTGCACCGATGGCAAACACGTGTTCGCGAACATCGGGATGCAGCTGCTGCTCGTTACCTTCGACGCTATGGGAAAATCCGCTGTCTTGATCGCCTGCCAGTTGTCGGCCGAGCTCGGCCAGGCTGACAGATAGCGACGGGAGATCATCGATTTCATTGCGCAGCGACGCAACCTTGTCGCGAGCTTCCACGACTGACGCACGCGCCAGTTCCACAGCCGCTTCGAGCTTGCCTATGCGCTCAGGAGACTCCGCGCTGCTGATGGACGTTTCCACTTGCAACAGCAATCCCTGCACTCCCTGCAAGAGGGTGTCGTGAAGGTCGCGTGCGATGCGTTCGCGCTCTGCCACTCGCGCATCGTGTTCAACGCGCAAGCGCGATTGCGCCAGGCCAATCTGCCAGCGGTGCAAAAACCACAATGCGGCTAATGCGACAACCAGGCAGGCGATGCGGAATACCCATGTCTGGTACCAGGCAGGCGCCAGGGAAAACTCTAGTACTGCGGGTTGCGCGCCGGGTATGCCATCCTCGTTGAAGGCGCGCACGCGGAACGCATAACTGCCGGGCGGCAATCGGGCGTAGGACGCTTGCCGGCTGGCCCCAACCTCACGCCAGCCTTCATCAAAACCATCCATGTGGAACTGCAGCACGAGCCGCTCGGGCATGCGTAGCGCGGCTGCGGTGAAATCAATCTGAAGCCGTTCTGTGCGTGGAGGCAGCGTGAACGCACCCTTGGAAGAAAAGTTCTTGCCATCGGCGACCACGGCCGTGATGACCGGTTGCGGCGTCACATCGTTGTGTGAAACGTGGCCTGGATCAACGATTGACAGACCCCCGCTGGTAACGAACCACAGTTTTCCGTCGGCAGCCTCAAGGGCAGAAGGCATGCTCCGCTCGTCAGCGAATCCATCAATGCCGTCACCGGTATCGAACCGGCGGAAAGTGACGTCGGCAAGCGGACTTTTGCGCCATCGAGCCATCGCGGTGCGGTCAATCGAGAAAATGCCGTGGGTGGTATTAATCCACACGTCGCCTTGCGCTGTTTCCACGATGCCGCTGGCGTGACCGAAGTTTTCACCTGCGCCGTGCAGCGATTGAAACCGGCCTTGGTCCAGTTGCGCGACGCCGGCGCTGCCGGTAACCCAAACCCGCTCATCGCGAAAGCTGATATCGAGAACGTTGCCTACCGCCAGACCATCGGCGGCGGTGTATAGACGCAGCGTCAAACCATCGACCATCGCCAAGCGATTCTTCGAATAGGCCAACCAGACACGTCCGCGGGGATCCGTTGTCAGATGCGCAGGAACATCGCCAGGCAGATCATTGCGGCCGCCTTGAGGTAGCCACTTGCCGTCAACAATCCGGTACAGGCCATACGTGGCAATCGCCACCCACAAATCGCCCTCGCCATCGCGCGTGATGGATTGATAACGTGTGCCGACACGGGCCAACTGGGAGGGCGCTAAAATCTGCTCGATGTTGCCGCCGAAGCCGTGACGCAGGCCGTTTGAACCTGCCATCCAGATGCCATTCGCGTCGGCGAAGATGGCCGAATCACCTCCGCCGGCATTCCTGTCCCATCGATTCCACTCAGGATGCGCAATGATGGACGTGCTGCGCAGTTCCATCGGCGGCTCGAACGGACTGGCGGTCCAGATCGCGCCATCCGCTGCCAGCGCAATATGCGGCGCGCTCACATTGCCGGGCATCACGATCGGCGTCAGCGCCGTCACGCGAAACCGATCCAGCCCCTTCATCGTGCTGACCCAGATATCGCCCTCGCGATCCTCGAACAGATTGTTCGCGCTGTCGGAGGTTAGGCCGGTGAGGCGACCAGCATGCTCGGTGATGGCTGGAAGTTTCCCAGGCGGGTTGCCGGGCCAGCGCAGCCGGTCGATGCCGGAGTTGCCGACAACCCATAGCGCGCCACCACGATCGCTCAAGGCATCGCCATCCGTGGTGTCGTTGTATTTCCATGGAACCGACGACTGCAGCTGCGCCTGTACCCGCATCAGATCCTGATTCGTGGCTTCAAAACGCGCCTTGCCACGCCGCAGTAAATAGTTGCCGTCGGCATCCTGCAAGTAGATGTCACCGGTGCTTTTCTCGCGAACCAGCATCTCCGGATGCGCGCCGGAATAGCCCATGTCGGCGCCGACTTTTGTCCAGTATCCGTTGCGCCAGCGCGCCACGCCACCTGTGGCGATCGCCCAGATCGTGGCGTCGTCGTCCTGCAGCAGGTCGAACACGGAACCATCCGGAAAACCATTTTGTCCAGGCTCGGTATGCACGGCGACGCCAGCGTGAACCATGGTCACGCCACCGCCCTTGTGACCCAGCCAGTGGCGACCTTGCGCATCGATCTTCATCGCGACGACGATGGGATAGTCCGTCAATAAATCCGCATACGGATAGTCGAAGCGTATTCCATCGAAGCGCGCCGGTGCGTTGCCTCCGGTGATCCACAGGAATCCATCCTCGTCCTGCGACATGCCCAGCAGACGGGACGGTGCGCCTTGATCGGCGCCGAATGCCGTGTGATGGAGCTGATCGAGATCGAGGTTCGCCCGCTGCGCCATGCCGGGCGCTTCCCGGGCGCTCACAGCACGAGGCGGAACCAGTTGCAGGCCCGCGATCATGAGCACCAAAACAATGCATTTGCAGCGAGTCATTCGGGGCCGAGCGAAGCGGATTTACCGACAGCGGCAGAGCATAGCCAACTCCTGTTGCCACTCCAATCACGGCGACCGCGGTGGCCAATCGCGACACCGTGCACCTCATCGATGTCGCGCTGGTCGGACAGGTGCAGACCAATGCATCCACGCGCTGGACGATGAATGCCGTGCGTCGTACTCCGCGACTGCCGACGAAGTGGCAGTCGTTCCGTTTCGTCCAAGCGTGTCGTTGTGATTGATTCGTACAAATTCCGCGCAATTCCTGAAATCAAACGGCGTCTCCGCCGACCAGACTTTGACCTCACATGCACCAACGCACGGCGCGAACCGCCGATTACAGCAACGCGGCGCACCTGTCCAAGTCAGCGCAGGATCGCCGCCACATGGAGACTCCCATGATCGCAAGCACATCAATGTCTCGCACAAACCGCGCCATTTCCGTCGCGGCCCTGATGACGATAGCCGTGGCAGCTGTCATCCCTTCTGTCCAGGCCCAGGACACGGCACCGCCTCAGTCACCAGCACAGCTTGTAGACTCCCTGCACAGCGCGTTCGGTGACCATCATTCCCGCGCGGTGCATGCAAAGGGCACGCTTTTGGAAGGGCATTTCACGCCCTCGCCGCAAGCACGCACGCTGACCATGGCTGGCGTGTTCAGCGCTGGCGCAGTGCCGGTCACGGTGCGGTTCTCCGACTTCACCGGTATCCCGGAAATCCCCGACAACATCAACGATGCCAACCCGCGCGGCCTCGCAATCAAGTTGCGGCCCGCCACAGGAGCCGGGATGGACGTTGTCACGCACAGTTTCAACGGCTTTCCGGTCGCCACGGGCGATCAGTTCGGCGAGCTGATGCACGCTATTGGTGACAGCGGACCGGACGCAAAAAAACCGACGGCACTCGACGCCTTCCTGGCCAGTCATCCGATCGCGAAAACCTTTCTGACCACGCAGAAGCCACCGCCGGTCAGCTACGCCACGTTGTCCTACTTTGGCGTCAATTCGTTCAAGTTCACCGACGCTGCAGGTAAAAGCAAGTTCGTGCGCTACCGTTTCGTTCCCGTCGCCGGAATACATGTCTTGAGCGACGCCGAGTTGAAGACGAAAGGTCCAGACTATTTGCAGCAGGAGATCCGCAGCCGTGTAAAAGCGGGCCCGATCGCGTTTGACTGGTACGCCCAGATTGCCGCGCCCGGCGATGTCATCGATGATCCTTCCGTGGCCTGGTCGGAAAGTCGCAAGCAGATAAAGCTCGGCACGTTCTCGATTGATCAAGTTGTTGCCGATCAGAAAGAAGCCGACCACAGCACGCTGTTCCTGCCCGGCAACGTACCGGATGGCATTGCGCCAGCGGACCCGATGATCGCGATCCGCCATGCGGCGTATCCCATTTCTTTCGGTCATCGCCAGTAGTTGTCGAAGGCCGAACGCCCGGCCACTGACTCGACCGACCCAAGCACGCAGCGAAGGTCGGTCACCCGTGAGGTTTCGCAATCAATGGGGTCACGCAATCAAAGTAGACGGAGGTATTGATTTCGGTCGACCCAAAATAAATAGTCATACTCGTTTAATAAAAAAACATGTTATAAAAAAACAATCGCCTCATACCTCATGGATTCCACGACGTGTATTCGACGAAGGCGGTCGGTGCCGCGCTGGGTCAAAAATCACGCTGATTGAGCGCAAGCAGGTTAGGCCGTAAAATCCTGGTCGGGTCGGAAGCGACACCCTTCCAGTTTTACTGCAGGCTCCGCGAAGGTTTCGCTGTCGATGACACAAGTTGCCACTGTTTGTCGCATGGCATTCCCATTGACAGCAAATCACGAGGAGCTGCAAATGCAAGTCACTACGCAATCGATCGGCTTGGATGCGGGAACGCATCGCCGGGGCTGGAGCAGATGGACAATCGGCATTTCGACGCTGTTGCTGCTCGCAATGCAGCCGGTTTGGGCACAGGTCACGTTCAACATTGCTTTCGATGCGTCAGCAAACGTGCTCACTGCGACCGAGAAGAACAACGTGACTTCGCACCTGCAGGAAGCAGGTCGACGCTGGGTCAGGACGCTGGCGATCGGCGGTCCGGGCTCGATCGATATCACGGTTTATATCAGCAACATTTCGACAGCGAGCGCGGCCAGTGCGGTCAGCAGCCTGGTGGCCCCGATCGGCGGACGCGATACCTACGAGCAGGGCGTGGCGGCGAAACTTCGGCTTGGCACTGACCCGAATGGCGCTGCCACGGATGCCGTTGTCACGTTTGGTCTCGCCTATCTTCGCAACGAACTCTGGTTCGATCCCGATCCACAGGCGCGCACGGCACCCGTGCCGAACGACAAGACCGACGCCATGAGTACGGTCCTGCACGAGTTTGGCCACGTGCTGGCCTACAACGGTTTTGCCGACGTCAATACGGGTCAGCCGCCGGCAACTTACTGGTCGGTCTGGGACCGCTGGATGATTCCGGGCCAGCCGACTTTGTTTTCCGGCCCTTACTCGGTCGCAGCGTGGGGTACTCAGCCGGACTTGACCATCGGCAACATCAACCACTGGGCAAACCCGGCCCGGGCTGTGGATGGGGCCCCCAAGGAATCCTGCGCTGATGATTTTGTTCGCTGGCAGGATGGCGCGCCGGTCCCGCGCCAATGTCAGATTCCCGCATCGGTTGATGCACCGTCGTCTGCCGATGCGGAGTCGACGCGGTCCATCGACGCCGGTGCCGACCTGATATTCCAATTGATGAATGGCGTCGTGTTCTATCGCGGCAGCCGATACGACATATCCACGCTCGATCTCGGTGTGCTGAGAGACGTGGGTTTTACCCTCGACCGGATCTTTGTTGCCGGTTTCGATCTGCCCTAGGAGTCTGTTGTGATCTACGGGGTCAGCGCTGAATGGCACTTACTTGCGGTAGGGTTATGATACAGAAGAAGTATCCGTTTGAATTTCGCAGCACTCAAGCGTGTGCATCGAGCATTGCTCCGCGGCCACTGCCGTTCCAAAGCAGGCCGGCCAGAATGAGTGCCGCCGCAGCGTCATAGGCCAGGCAGAACATCGGCCACCAATCCGGTACGCCCGGATTCGGGATGAGTCGCGCATGGATAAAATCGAACATGCCATGGGCGAGCAACGCGGCGGCGATGATCCACAGGTTGCGCTTGAATCCGATCACAACCGCGATCAGGAAAACGACCGTCACTGATGCTTCGGCAAGCAATGCCTGCATCGAGCCGCCCATCACGCCGAACAGGTCGTAGCAGGAAGCGACGACCACGAGCACGGTCGGATAGAACGCGCGATCGCGGTCGAGGCCGACCATTCGGGCGAATAGCGACACCGACATCGCAAGCAGGATTCCCACCATGTAGGCCATCACGGATCTCCTGCCGTCGAGGTGAATTCATCCGCTCGCGTTTCGCTGCGCACCGAAAATCGCTCGCGATAGTGGACCGGGCTGACGCCGAACTGGCGCTGAAATGCACGGCGCAGGCTTTGCTCGTTCGCATAACCCGCGCGCGATGCGATCGACTTCAACGGCAAGCTGGTCTCTTCCAACGCACGGCAAGCCACCTCCAGACGCATCGCCTCGACAGTCTTGGCTGGCGTGCGGCCTTGCACGTCGGCATAGGCACGCGCGAATGTGCGCGGCGTCATGCCGGCCTGCTCGGCCAGTCGTTCGATACTGAGGTCGCCATTGATGTGCTCGGCAATCCACACATGCAGATCGGCGAATCGGCCGCTCGGATCCGACTGCGCGCCAAGCGGCACGCTGAATTGCGACTGCCCGCCCGAGCGCTTGATGAACATCACCAGTTGCTTCGCGGTTTCCATCGCGACGCGGTGGCCATAGTCCTGTTCAATGAGGGCGAGGGTAAGGTCGATGCCCGCGCTGACGCCCGCGGATGTCCAGATCGATCCGTCCTGGATGAAGATGCGGTCTGCATCGACGCTGATCGAAGGATGCAGGTTCTCAAGACGCGCGGCCCAGTCCCAGTGCGTGGCCACGCGGCGACCATCAAGTGAACCGGCGGCGGCCAGCAGGAAGGCACCAGTGCAGACCGAACACAACCTGCGCGCTTCCGCGCCACGGCGCGCGATCCAGGCGACGAGCTCTGGTGGGGCGTGGAAGTGCTCGTCCTTGCTGCCGCCCGGTGCAATGACAGTATCAATGGCGGTGCCGTCGAGTGCGGACAAGGGCAGCGTCGTGATCGGCAGGCCCGCACTGGTCTCGACCGGACCGCCCTCGACGGAGGCGACGATCGTTTCGTACAGCGCGGGTCCCTTTCCGGAAAACCGCTTGCTCGCCGTGGCCAGTGCCTGCAGCGGACCGGCGAGGTCGAGCAGGTTCATCTGCGCATAGGCGAGTAGCACGACCTTTCGCGTTCGTTTCGAGAGTGGCGCACTCATTTGCGGAATCCCGGGTATTCGAAATCGAGCGCAACACCGAAGGCAGTCGATCGTCCGAAGTACCGTGCGATGCCATTCAGCGCCCTGTCCAGCGTCTGCGCCGATGGCATCGCTTGAAGTACCGGCAGACTGCGGTCAACGGGATCGGTACCGCCGATCACGCGATCCGGGATGACTACCAGACCATGCAGCGTGCGCACAGGTGCATCGGAAACCGCCAGCGTCATCGCATGGCTGCGACCGGTGCGCGACCAGGCATCGGCGGTGAACGCAAGCGCGATTTCGTCGATACCCGTCGCGAGCGGTACGCCGACGTGCTGCATCCGGTGCAGCCAGTGGTTGCTGTAGTTTGTGCGCAGGAAGCTCATCAGGTTGACCCCGAAACGTGGCCGGAATGCATCGCTATTGTGCGCCGGACTCCAGTCCGCGACGCCAAGTTTGTCGGCCAGCGCAGCAGCGCGATCATGGCCGGCGATGGCCTCGACCAGCGCAATGGAAACCGGAATTGCCGCGCTGATGCCGGCGCTGGAAACGATCGGGCCGTCGACGACGTAGCGGACATTTCTTTCCCAGTGCGTCTGCGGATAGCGCTTCGCGCGCAGCCCCTCGGTAGCCCAGTGCGCGGTTGCGCGACGTCCTCGCATCAGGCCGCTGTTTGCGACCACCAAGGCGCCGTCGCAAATGCTGACGATCGAACTTCCCTTGGCATGCTGGGAGCCGAGCCACGCAAGCAGGACCGGATCGTCACGCTTGATAACGGCCGGCACGATCACGTAGTCCGCGCCGTCAGGAACGAGTGCGTCGAATTCCTCGATGGTCGCGCGTGGCTGGATGCGCAGGGCCGGTCGCATCGTCAGCGGCCCCGATCGGGTGGACAAGGTGTAGGTGTCAGCGACGTCGGCCTGGGCCAGAACGCCGAAAGGAATCACGTAGTCGGTCAGCTCGGTACCGCTGTTCTCGCCGATGATCGCAATGACCGGGCGACTGCGGCCGAAGCGCGCCTGGTACGGATCGAGCTTTCCTGACGATCCGCGGCCCACGATGGTTGCCAACAAAGGTTGCGGTTCGAATTGTGGATCGGAAGCAAAAACCTTGTGTGGACACGATGAAGCGAGCAGGGCCATGGTTGCGGCGAGGAAGGCCTGGATCGGCGTGCGCATGATGATTCTTCTGGCAGGCGGAGAATTCCGCAGAATCATTGTTGAAGAACGGCCCGCGGCAGAAATGACATAAAACGTGCATTTCCTGCCATCAATTAGTAGACGGAAAGATCTCTCCCCTGATTGAGCCAAGCACGTTTGTCGTTTTACTTTCGATTTTTTGTTGTAGCCGGGGCTGCTCGATCTTCGTCGCAAACAAGTATACTACGATAGGTATTAACTATAAACCCATTGATTCGGACACCGCGGGCTCTGAAGAGGAGTCAAGGTCAGTTGTCGCCAGGCGTGCCGGTACCATGACGACGATCAGCGCACACAAGATCAAGGCGGTAGCCACCGTGAAGGCGGCATGCATGCCCGATGCGACGGAATGAATATCCGCGAGCGCAAGGTCGCGTGCCCCGGATTCCAATGAAAAGACGGCGCCCATGAGCGAGGCACCTGTGATCAGGCCGAGGTTGCGAGATAGATTCAGGAGGCCCGATACGACGCCACGTTGTGCCGGCTCAACGCCAGTCACCACGCCGGCGTTGTTTGACGCTTGGAAGGTGGCAAAGCCTGCGGTCAGGGTGACGAGGGGGATCATGTATCCGGCGACTCCAAAAGCGATTTGTGCACGCGCCAGGAAGGCGGCACCAATTGCCATCAGCGCCAACCCTGCAACGGTCACCCGACGCGCACCGAAGTGGTCAACCGCTTTGCCGGCAGGTACGCCCATCAGCGCGGCTACGACAGGGCCGGCCGACATCACCAGGCCCGTTTCCGCGGGCGACAGTTGCAAGCCACCGGTGAGATAGAACGGGCCGATGACCAGTGTCGTCATTGCGACAGTTGAAGCTAAAGCGCTTGTTGCAAAGCCGCGGCTGACCGTTGGATTCAAGAACAAGCTCAGGCGCACGAGTGGTGCGGCGATACGGGACTCAAGCGCGACAAAGGCGGCGCCACCCGCCAGTGCAACACACAGCAATGCCGCGTTGGTCGGGCTGAATACATCGTGCCCGAACGTCATCGCAATCGAATAAGCCGCTAACGTGCCCGCAAGAAGTATCGACCCTGCAAAGTCAAAAGAGGGCTCGCCATCCGAAGGTCTATCGTGAGGTAGATGGCAATACGCAAGGACCAGAGCGGTGGTGCCCAAGGGGATGTTGAGGAAAAACAGCGACGGCCAACCGAATGCCGAAATAAGGCCGCCTCCCACCGATGGACCGAGTGCCGTGCCGACGGCAGACATGCTACCCAGCAAGCCCATGGCACGACCGGCGCGCTCCTTGGGAATCGCCTCGCCCACAAGCGCCATGGACAGCGCCATCATTACAGCGGCGCCGAAACCTTGGACGACGCGAGCCGCGATAAGGATCCAAAGTTCGTTGGCTGCTCCGCACGCGGCAGAAGCGAGCGAAAATACGCCGATGCCAAGCAGCATCAGTTTACGCCGCCCGATCATGTCGCCCAAGCGGCCAACACTGACCACCAGCGTAGTCACTGCCAGCAGATAGGCCAGCACAATCCATTGCGCAGCTTGCAGCGAGGTGCCGAAGACTTTTACAAAAGTGGGCAGTCCGACGTTGGCAATACTGGTGCCGAGGGATGACATCAGCATCGTGATCGACAGCGTTGCCAGGGCCCATCCCGCCGACGGCGCGGGGGCGACTGTTGGAGATGTAGGTGGGGGTGAATCAGCCATCGAACTCGCTCGCGTCCAGGTGATCTGCATCTAATGCGAGGCGCTCGATGCGCCAGTGCTCGCTCATGCAATGGTTGCAGCGTACCGACGGCTATGGCATGGCGGTAGACGCACGGGTCGCAATGTATCAGTGCATCAAACGCCTCCTATCGGCCGATTTGTGGTATTCCTCGTCGATGGCGGCGCTCGATCTCAATCTTCTGGTAACCCTCGATGTACTGCTTCAGGAAGGAAGCGTCGTCGGCGCGGCACAGCGCTTGGGGCTCAGCGCATCAGCGATGAGTCGGGCGCTTGCAAGGCTGCGTGATGTAACGGGTGATCCCCTTCTGGTCAGAGCGGGGCGCGGCATGGTACCCACTCCAAGGGCACTTGAGTTACGGAACCCGGTCCGTCAGGTCGTCGATGACGCGGAAGCCGTTCTGCGTCCGGCGCTTCGTCTCGACCTGCCTGCATTGACGAGGACGTTCACGATTCGGAGCAGCGAAGGCTTCGTCGAAACCTTTGGAGCGCTGCTGATTGCGGAAATTGCTGTCCATGCACCCAACGTCCGGCTGCATTTCATGCCAAAAAGCGACAAGGACAGCACGCCTATGCGGGATGGCACGGTCGATCTGGAAACCGGCATCACCGGAAAGACAATGGGGCCGGAAATCCGCACTCAGTCGTTGTTCCGCGATCGCTTCGTCGGCGTTGTGCGCAAGGGGCACGCGCTCGCAAAAGGAAAAATGACCGCTGAGCGCTATGCGTTACAAATGCACGTGTTGATTAGCAGGCGTGGTTTGGAAATGGGGCCCGTTGACCAGGCATTGGAAGGAATTGGATTGTCACGCCATACCGGTGCAATTGTCAGCGGGTTCTCTGCGGCGATCGCCCTTGCCAGGGCATCTGACATGGTTGCAACGGTTCCAGATATCCACACGCGAAGTCTTGCCGATGGCATGCATCGGTTCCTGTTGCCGTTGTCGCTCCGCGATTTCACCATCTCGCTGTTCTGGCATCCGCGCCTGGATGCGGATCCCGCGCACAAATGGTTGCGCTCTGTCGTGCATGATGTTTGCACTGAGTCGGCCTCGCGGGGCGACCGAAGCCAGAACATCAGAAATTAGGTGGGAGGACATTCGTCCAGCAAGTTCTGCGAGAGGTGATGGGCGCGACTATCTGGATTTGGAAGTTGACCACGGCATACAGCGCCTGTCGAAGTCGCGTGGCGAACGTCCGCTGCTGGCCGAAGGCGGATTTTCTAAATCGCTTGGTGCGAGAAAGCGCTACTCAAATCCATCCGCAAACAAACTCGGCTCGACGTCATTGTCGATGATGGTCAGTGTGTGCCCTTGGTTGGAGACGGCATAGGTGATTTGGCCGATGACCAGGTACAGCTCGAGTGTCTCGTCGCCCTCGAACAGATTGTCATCGACGATCGGCACATGCACATTGAATGTCTGCTCGATCATGTTTCCGGGTGGATTGTTGACGTCGATGGGCGGAAACGTGAAAGCCATGCCAGGCAGATAGTGATCAACACCGATGCCATTGGCGTTGCCGCCGGTTGCCGTTCCGCCGCCGCCGATCTTCAGATTCATGTACAGGCGAGTGCCAGACGAGCGTGTTACCGATACCGGAATGATCGCTTCACCGGCACCTTCGGATACGCTGGAGGTAGCGCTCTGAAAGCCCACGACCGGCAAGTCTGGTGTGCGGAAATAGAAATTCAGATTGTCGATCGCGGTGCCGCCGACATTGATCACCCACGGGGCAGGCGATGCGCCGCCCGGGGCGGGATAAAAATCTCCGCTGGTCCAACCGGATCCTGCGGGCGCCAGCGCGGTGATCGTGGTGATCCCTTGCGGTACGTTTAACTGCCATACCGCGCTGGAATTGCTGACCACATCCGTGGTGCTGCCGTCGCTTTTGGCGATGCGCACGGTCACACCGGCGATGAAGGCGCCGCCGGGGCCCGCGCGGACGCGTCCGGTGATGCTGGTGAGGCCGCCCGCACGGCGGAAATTTCGCGCCAGCAGATTGTCGCCTGCAGCGACCACGATCGGATTGATCCAGCCACCATCGCGATTGAACAGCGATTGATCCTGACCGGCGCTCAGCGTGTAGGAGCCCGCAGCCAGATTGCTCAGCGTGAAGCTGCCATCGCTGGCGCTGAAGGTGCCGCGGTAGCCGGCGTTGCCAAGGCTGTTCAAGCCGTTGTTGATGTGCACGCCTGCCATCGGATTGCCGAGCGCATCCAGCACGATGCCGCTGATGCTGGCGACACTCGGCGCGCCCACCGTGATCGTTTGCGAATGCCAGGCCTCACCGCCTTTCATGTCGCTGACCACACAGGTGACCCGATACGTGCCGGCCACGTTCCAGACCTTGCTGGCGACGGCGCTGTTGGTGCCGGCGAACGTCGAATCGCCGAAGTCCCAATGGTAGGCGAGGGTGTCGCCATCGCTATCGCTGGCGGTTGCGGTAAAGGTTACCGGCGCGCCGATGACCACGTTACTGTTTGAAGCCGCGCAGACCGCTGTTGGTGCGTTGTCGCCGGGGAAAGGACCCACGTTGACGACCAGGTCCAGAGATTCCGGCGTCGTGCCGCCCTTGCCGATCGGCGTGACGTAGACCTTGCTGTAGGCGTCGTAAAACGTACGGCCAATGACCAGCGCGGCATCCTCCACGCCTTGTGGCGTCGCCGGATTGGGATCGAGGCGAATGGTGTTGGCGGTATTGGCGGCGCCATAGGTATGCACATACGGATTCCAGAGGTGCATCTCGGCGCCATTGAATGACCAGGGGTTGTCTGGCCAAAGCTGGCGAAAGCTGTACCAGACATCCTCCTGGGATGAATGCGGTACACGCAGGCCGACCTTTTGTCCGGCCGGTACTCCCGAAAGATCGTGCGCATAGATGCGGTAGGTGCCGCTGGTCGTTGCGCGGTGGAAAGCACTCGCCGGTAACCATCCCAGGATGTGTTTTTGTATCGGATTGAAATGGAATTTCGGCGATCCACCAGCCCCGGCCACGCCGCCGGAATTGCCCATCACATCGTGGGTGCAGCCATATTCGACCAGGCTGGCCGGATCGATTTTCAGCGGACCAAATGTGGAGTAACCATAAACACCCCATGAGGCATGGGACAAGCCGAGGTTGTGCCCGAACTCGTGAGCCAATGCCTGGATATTGAAGGCGCCTGCGGATACCCACATGCCCTTGCCGCCGAGCACGGCGATGGGCTGGGGCGTGCTGCCATCGGTAACTTTGGAAATAATAACATCCAGGTTATAGTTGCTCGAATCATATAGCGGGTTGTAGCCCGCCCCGGAGCCGGCTGCCGCAGCGCGGGCGTCGCTTAGAAATTCCTCGAACCAGATGCGGCCGGTGTAGTAGCTCGATGGATTGGGCATGGTCACTGTCGGCGTCAGCACCAACTGTGGATCAAACGCGAACAGCCCATCGGAATAGCTCGGCAACTGCTGCCGTGCGAGTGTCCACGCGGGCGCCAGTTCGGCTTGGCTGATGGGATCGACATTCGGTTGATCGGGAAACCGGACACGGATGAACAGCACTTTCTTGGTGCCTGTGGTCCAGCCCGTGGGGTCAAATACGCTGCCGCCCAAAGGGTCGGGTGGATTCACCAAAAGCGTTTCGCTGGCGGCCTCGACCGACCCAACGGCAGCGACGCTGAAGCCCGATCCCAGCAGTGACAGCAGGGCGAGCCATGCGGTTAACCCTGATCTCGAGACGTTGATTGCTGCGCCCATGGCTATTCCCCCCGGAATATTGCGCCGAACCACCAATTGATTCGATTCGGCGGTTTTTCGATAGCGATTCGACGCCAACCACATGGTGATTCGCGTGATCGCTGGATTGCTCGAATGAAAGCCGCGGACTGTATGTCCAAACTGAACATTTGAACCCTAAGCCATGGAATCACGCAGGCGGCCGCGGCGCAATCAATCCGGTCTGCGAATTGACGCCACTCGTCGCAGCGCTGGTTCCGGGCATTATCATCATTGCGCCCTGGTTGATTCGACGCTTGCCGATGTGCTCGATGATCGCAAGTCGTGGCACACGCTTCCGCGTTGCGATCTGATCCGGTAGCGAAGCGGGCGCATCGAATGCGTCCACCAGAATCCATTTGCGTGAATCACCCGTTGGCGGTGCTTCGCTTTCAGCTTGACCCAGGCGAGAATTTTCGGCGCTCGTTGTTCTCGAAATTCCTGACTGGATTACTGCGCGGTTGTCCGAGCTCATCCTTTGAGCAGACAAGCATGTCGCAACACGCACCCGATGTACGAAGATGCTCGGCAGGCATGCATTTGGATACGATGCGGCCAGTATCTTCAGCGTTCGCCAAGGTTTTCCATGATCCGTTGGATTTTGTTCGCAATTCTTGTGCCCGTCACGTTGATGACGGGTTGCTTCGATGAGCATGCGCCTGCGGGCTATGAAGCCGTAGCGGCGAAGAATGCTGCGCAAACCCACTCACAATGTCCTGACATTACGGGCACATTCGATTTGTCCACGCTGCCACTAGGGCGAGCGATCACCGATCAAGCACCACCGGTGTCGAAAGGATTGCCTGTGCTGATGACGTTCAAGCAAGGGCCGACGAATATCGAGGCGTGGTGGGTCGTGCCGATTGACTCGATTCGCCGGTGGGCGGCGCAGGAGCGCGAGCAAAATGGCCGGTCGTATTCGAGTTGGCGCGAACTCGCTTTGCAGCGCCCTGGTCCAATGGCCCCCGCACGGGATATCCAGTCATTCCGGGATGCGGTGGCGAAACTGGGCCCGCCTTCCGGGCCTTTCTATGCAGGCATTGTCAGCTACCGGTGTTCGGAGAACTGGGCGCGTATTCGTGAGCAACCCGGCTTTCGCGGAACTGTGAAAAATCCTGGTGGAGAGGGCTTCGGTGACACCGAGATCTGGCTCGGCAGAGATGCCAGCGGCGCCTTGCTCGTGAAGACTTTGTCTATCAACCTGAAGCCGATTCACGTGTGGGGCGATTCGGCCAACACCATCCAGACTTCATCGAGCGCAGCATGGTCGAAGGTCGAGGCGTCTGAATTTGTGGATCCGGTTTTGCTGACTGAACGTGATTTACCTCCACCATTGACCGTGGAACAGTTGCCCTCGTGCGATGAGCAAGTCGCGCGACTTGCCGATTTGACCAATCGGATCATCTCGACGGCGCCAAACGGTGTTTATCTCGTTGAGACCAAGTCGCCCGTAGTTGATGCGACGTTCGCTCCGGAGTGCGGAGGACGAGGAAAGCTTCTGGAGCTTTTGTTCATGGCGGACGATCCCGATCAACTGCTGCTGGTGGATCGGAAAATCCTCAGCGAATCGGCGGTGCGAAGCGTTACCTTGCTCCGCAAAGCCGATGACAAGCCGACCGAGCGACGTCTAAGGATCGTCCTCAAATAATTGGACCCTGTGCGCGTCAAGAGTCGAAGTTGGCGCGATCAACTTGGCAACGTTTTCCGTGTCCACAGTCGGCTGAAAAAAGCCGCCCGCCGATGCCGCTGGCATTCGGCAGGCATGAATTGCTCTCAAGCGTGGACCCGATCCTATATCGGTCACTAGCCAAAAAACGCATGAATGTATGTTCGAGTTAATATATGTACTATTGTACGCGATAGCGTTTGATCGGCTATTCAAACCCATTCTTGAAAATAATGTCGGATGGCTGACGCTCCAGCGCGCCGAGATCGTAGTTGCCGTACAAGGCGTTGAATCCAGGATCGTCGTAAGGGCGAATGCCGCCTTCTGCCGTCAGGGCGGGGAAGAAGGCGAGGCTGCCGTCGCACCAGTCGAGCAGCACCGAGTTGGCCGCGAGGCTGTAGTCATTGGCGGCGGGATTGACGAAGTTGATCGTAAAGCTCGTGCTGCGGGTTGAGCCGAGCGCAAATGCGCTGCTGTTCTCATGAAGACGATTGCAGTCGCCGGCGGGTACCGTGCCTGTCACACCAGGATCGGCTGCGAGGCCAGAGCTGGCATCAAAGATGGTTCCGAAAATCCTGATCGGGTACAAGCTTGCACCGCCTGTGCTCGGTGTATAAACCATGCGCGGCACGGCCAGGTTGCGCGAGAACGTGTCGAAACCGAGCCCAGCGGCGCTGTTTTCAATGCTGATGATCGACGCATCGGCCGGTGCTGCCGGACCGCCCGTGCCGCTGTTGGCGATGACGCTGCCAAAAATGCGCAGACCATCGGCAGCGGCACCACCGCTGGTTCCGGGGGCATTCAAGGCGGCGACGGCCATACCACGACCGGCGGCGACGCGGTTGTCTTCCATGAATGTGCCCGAGATGAGCGTTGTTCCACCGACGGCAAACACGCCGCCGCCAACAGCGGTTGGTCCCGTGCCCATGACGCGATTGCCGGAAAGTTCTGAACAGCGCAACGCGTCGTGGCAAAGCGATGCGTTGCGACTGCGTACGAAAAAGGTCGTTGAATTGGTGGCGTAGATACCACCGCCGCGAAACTGGGCGAAATTGCCAGACACGCTGGCGTCGTAGGCCTGTAGCGTGGCCGAATCAATCCCGATGCCACCCCCGTATTCCGCGAGGTTATCGGCGACAACGGATTTTCTTGTTGCGTCACCGAAGAGGACAACCGTGCCACCCAACGCGTAAATACCTCCTCCGGTTCCGCCCGCACCGGTGACAGTATTGGTGCGAATGCCGAAAGTCGGTATGGCGTGTCCCAAGGCGGCGACATAACACTGCGCCGAAGAGATGCCGCCACCTGCTGAGGTCGCAAAATTGTTTGAAACAATGCTGTCGATAACGCCCACGGTACTGCGGCCCGTGCAGGCAATGCCGCCGCCTTTCTGTGCGTGGTTGTCGTTGACGATGGTATTTGCAAGCAGAAACAGAGACGTGCGTTCCGTGGTGCCGACACCCGTACCGGCTTCTCCCCGGACCAGAATTCCTCCGCCCGAAAGAGTCGTCGTGTTGCCCTGGACATAGGTATCGCCGAGATTGACGACGAACGGGCCATCGATGGTCATGCCGCCGCCGGGAAAGCTGCTGCTGCCGGTTCCGTTGGTGATCGTTATCGAGGTCAGGCTGACGTTGTACGAACCCGTCCCGCTGAAGCTGGCGTTCGTGCGCAATACACTGCCAGTGAAAGCACTGCCATCGAGTACCGTGTGGCCACTCGGCGTGGTCGAGCTGCACGTGTCATAGCCACCCATCAAGGCGACATTGCGACCGATGATGGTCTGGGTCGTGGTCATCACATTGTTCTTTGCGATGTGGATATTGAGGGTGGTCGCAGCCGGGGCGAGGACAGTCGCCTGAGTGATGTTCGCGTAATCGCACGCGACATCACTGCCAACCGTGACGGTCGCGCTGCCGTCGGGCGCGTTCGGGTTGGGTGTGGATGTCGCGCCCGCGTGGGGCGCGATTGTGGCAACGAGAAGGAATGCCGCTAGTTTTCGACAGGCCATGGGGGTACTCCGTTTGCGGGTTGTTAATCAGACAATCGAAATTGGGCGCCAAATCGGGACACGGAAGATCATCCACGGCCAATCGAAGGGCCAACGAATGTGCGAAGTGCCTGCCGAGACGTTTTTCCTGCACTACAATCAAGCGCGACCCGTTGAATGCGCGAATCGATCGGGCAACAGGCTCCCAGCCATACAACCATGAGCGAGATCACCCGATTACTGGCACTTTCGCGCGGCGGCGATGTACAGCCGCTGGAGCGCGTGTTTGCCCTGCTTTACTCGGAACTGCATCAGCTGGCCGAGGGTCGCTATCGAGACCGCAACGAGACCTTGACGCCTACCGTCCTCGTTCACGAGGTGTTCCTGCGCTTGACCGCCAACGAGGCCCTGACTTTGCAGGATCGACGCCATTTCTTTGCCTGCGCGGCGCGTTCGATGCGCTGTATCGTGCTCGACCACGCGCGACGTCGGCACGCCGAGCGGCATGGCGGTGGGGCAGCAGCGCTGACCCTCGGTGAGCACCTTGTCGACAGCGACCAACGCGGCACAGACAGCGATCTGCTTTCGCTGGATCAGGCCTTGCATCGGCTCGATCGGTTCGACGAACGTCAGCGCCAGGTCGTTGAGTTGCACTTTTTCGCCGGCCTGACCTTCATGGAAATCGGCGAGCTGCTCGAATGCAGCGAGCGAACCGCCAAGCGCGAGTGGGAACGCGCCCGCGCGTTTCTGCATGCAGAACTGGATTCAGGGATCGGCGTTTCCTGACAATGAGCCATTCCGAAGACGAGATTTTTCGCCGCGCTTCTACATTGTTTGATCGCTTGCTCGATCTTGACGACGCCGATCGTGATGCGGAAATCGAACAACTGGATGAATCGGACGCGCTGAAACACCGCTTGCGTCGATTACTCAGCGCGCATCGCGCGGTCGGTCCCCTCGATCGCGCGCATGCCGATGTCGATGCCCCTCCTGCGCGCATCGCTGGCTGGACCATCATCGAGGAAATTGGTCGAGGCGGCATGGCCGTCGTTTACCGCGCAGAGCGCAGCATTGGCGGCACCACGCAGATCGCCGCACTCAAGCTGATGACGATCGGCGCACTCGCCGGCCTCGGTCGCGAGCGCTTTCTGCGTGAACAGTCGATTCTGAGCCGACTTGACCATCCCAATATTTCGGGCCTGCTCGATGCGGGCGTGCTCGCCGATGGCACCCCTTGGCTGGCCATGGTGCTGGTTGAAGGTGTGCGTATCGACGCGTGGTGCCGTGACAACGACTTCAATAGTCGGGAAATAGTGGAGGTTTTTCTCAGCGTCTGTTCGGCGGTTGCCTACGCGCATCGCAGCCTGATCGTACATCGTGACCTGAAGCCTTCAAATATCCTGGTTGATCGGGAATCGCGCGCGCGATTGCTCGATTTCGGTATCGCGCGTCTGATCGATGACGAAAGCAGCATTGATGCGACGGTCACCTCGATGCGGGCAATGACGCCACGTTTTGCGGCACCAGAGCAATTCGGTGGTCAGTTGACGACAACGGCGACCGACGTGTTCGGGCTCGGCGCCGTACTCTACATGTTGCTGTCCGGTCGCCCGCCGCGTGATCTTGCTGCTGATCCTGATCAGACATTTACTTTGCCATCACGTGCGGCAGGAGAAAACACTGACTTGCCAGTCGCACTCCGTCACGTACGTCAGCGCGAACTGGGCGGCGATCTCGACACGATCGTTCTCAAGGCCTTGGCGAACGAGCCTGAGCGGCGTTATGAGTCGGTCGAGGCATTGGCCGCGGATTTGCGCGCGTGGCTGGCGCGTCGACCGATTGCGGCTCGACCGTATTCGCTCTGGTATCAAGCGAGTCGATTCGCGCGGCGCAATCGACTGGCCGTTGCAGCGACTCTTTTCGTCGCAGCCTTGATCAGTCTATCGTTGTGGCAAGTCGGGCATGAGCGTGACAACGCACGGCTGCAGGCAACGCGCGCTGTTGAGGTTCGAGATTTCCTGGCCCACGTACTCTCGTCCGCCGAGCCGTCCGCTGGAACTGTACCGAGCGTGATTGACGTTCTCGACAACGGATCGCAGCAGGCCCGCGAGGAATTGCTGACCAGCGATCCACTCGCTGCTGCCGACGTTCTCGCCATTACCGGAAATACCTATATCAATTTGAGTGCCTACGACAAAGCCACTCGCGATCTTGAGCAAGCGCGGGAAATCCTGACGATGATGCAACCGCCACCGGCGCGCGAACTTGCACAAGTTTTTCGTTCACTCGGTTCGGTCGCGAGGGTGCGTGGCGAAACCGCAAAGGCGATCGAATACCTCGTTCAAGCAACCGCATGGAGCCGGCGCTCCGCCGCCCCTGCTGAAGAATCGATCGCGATCGAATCGTCGCTGGCCGCTACCCAAGCGCGTGCGGGCCAACTCTCGATTGCCGAAACCACGCTGCGGCGATTGCTCGAGGAAATCAACCGACGCCACCTGACAAATTCGGACTTGCATGTAAATGCACTGAATGCCCTTGGAACGGCCTTGGCCTTGCAGAAGCGCGCCTATCCCGAACAGGCCGCACTGCACGAGCAACGCCTGGCCATCACTCGCACGTTGTATGGCGCTGAAAGCGGTCTTTACGCTTATTCGCTGGCTGACTCGGTGCCAACCTTTCGCAAGGCGGGCCAGATCGCTCGCGCGGAAACGGTCGCTCGCGAAGCGGTTTCCGTTACTGATAAAGTATATACAAAGCCGCATATGTATGCCGCCGTTGCGAACTGCAATCTGGCCGCGCTTTACCAGCATGAGGGTCGTCTGGATGAAGCTTCTACCAAGTACGATCGAAGCATCGCCATCGACGATGCGATCGGACGCACCGATCTGCACGCGGAATCCTGCCGTCGTGACCGCGCGTACGTGCGCGCCGCACGTGGGGACTTTGCCGGTGCGCGCGCAGATCTGAAGATCGATCACGAAATGCTCGAGCGTCTTGGCAAGCAGCATTCCATCCAATGGCTTTCCGCCTGCGCGATCGAAGCATCGATCCTGGTTCGCCAACAACACAGTGAATCGGCCAGCACAATGCTCGATCGTTGCGAGAGCGACCATTCACCAGATCCGATCGTCGCGGTAGATCCGCTTGAAATTTCGCGGGCGGAGATTGATTTCTCCAAAGCGGAATGGAGCAGTGCAAATGCCCGCCTGGAAAAACTGCGCGAGCGCCTGCCACCGAGTGCGACGACGCGCTTGTGGTTGCGCCCGTGGTTGCTTTCGGTTGCTGTGGCTGATGCGATGGACGATCAGGCGAAGCGCGATCAGCTCGCTGCGTCGATCAGTTCGATCGAAGTTGCGCCCGGCATGGCCAATCTTGATGTCGCCAGCGCGTGCCTCGAGCGCCTCGCGAATGCGACAGCCTGCACCGCATTGCCCTGAATTGAGGAGAGGAACCACGCATCGGGCATGGTGGTTTATTGAATTCGCAGCGGCATTGGCAGAATGAACGGGCTGAGAATGGATTGGCCAACGACGCACCTGATTGCTAACGAGCATCGAGCTCAACGACTGCAGGCGAACCGTCGAATCCATCCGTGAAAATGTTTTCACTCCAGATATCGGTGATCGGCGTCAATCCGATCGCGCCGCCTAGCGGCGCGAGACCGTACATCGATTCCAGCGTCGCGAGCATGCGGTAGTGTCCAGTCGTTTCGGTGTACGCACCCGGGACAATGTTCGCGCCTGAGAAGATCGTCACGATGTTGTTTCCGGCCGACGCGTCATCTTCGTCCCAGGTCAGGATAAACAGGCTATTGTGCGCCTTCGACCACGCGACATAGCCGCCCAGGTTCGTTTGCAGCCAGCTGTCACCGGTCGCGATCGAACAGTTGTGCATGTCATTGCACAGGTCCGGAATGACATAAGACAAGGTTGGCAGCAACGCATAGTCGGCTGGGAATGCCGTGAAAGGCTGGTTGCTTGCCGCCGGCACCGTATTGAAGTTGATCCACGGGCTGTGCTTGCGAGCGTACAAGCCCGACGAACACGCCGTACTGCCGGCGGCAGGCAATCCTTCCGAGTAGCCGACAAAGGTGCGGCCCGCCGCCAGCAGTTGCGATGCAAGGTTGGCGACACCGGGAAAGCTGAGCGGACAGGGATCGCCAGTGACGCCCTGGGTCGATCCTGAAAACATCGCGAGATAGTTCGGTTCGCTTGGATGCGAGACGGCGAACGACTGGGTGAAATTCGCTCCGGTTGCCGCCAACTGGTTGATGTACGGCGCGTTCGCGCTGCCGATGATCTCGTTGTAGGCGTGGTTCTCCATGACCACGATCACCACATGGTCAAAGACGGGCACTGCTGCCTGCGTCACGCCCGAAGCCATGATCAAAATAGAGATAGCTCCGATCATAGAAAGCGTCTGCGAAACCCGCATGAGTCGACTCCAGCATCACGGCCTCATGGCCACTCGGAAAATTCTACTCCCGAAAACGGTGGCTATCTCTGCGTCAGTCAGCACAACGAGCGTGTGCACTTTCCTTCAGTTACCAGGATGCACGCGGCGCAAGGACGCAACGAAACGCTCCTTCGTTCGAGCTTGCCAATCAGGTGTTGCTCCTTTTTTCGATTGACGAAATCCTGCTGTTTTCGAGAGAGTTTTGCTTCGTCGAGACGAGTCAATCGAACCCGTTCGCGAAGATCAGGTCGCCTCGCGTCAGCATTCTCAGGACGAAGTGGTCGGTGTAATTGCCTCCGACCGGCGAGCTGTATCCGACGATGCCGGCGATGTAGAGATGATCGTCGTCGCGCAGGGATATCGCGACGGGCCCGGTCAGGTAGTTGTTCAGCGCGATGATTTTCTTGCCAGCATTGCCGAAACTTGCCACCAGCTCTCCGTTGCTGTCGAGTTCGGCTATTCCTGCGGTGGTCAGTCCACCTTCGATCACATCCGGCTGGTCGTGAATTCTTGTTGGCGAACTGCCAGTCGATCCTGCGATGTACAGATTTCCCTTGCTGTCCAATGCAATGCCGCGTGGGACGCTGCTGCTGCCGAATCCGATTACCTGCGACCCTGCGCTGCCGAATCCCGACAGCGGTTGTCCGCTGGAACTGAGCTTGGTCACGACGAAGCCCTGCGGATTGGCGGGTGGCGCTCCGGCGCCGGCGATGTACAGCATCCCGGTCGAATCACGGGTGAGGGCCAAGGCGTTACACGGGAAGGCGAGGTGGATTTGCGCCACGCCGCCCGATCCGAACCCGCTCACCAATTGGCCATTGCCGCCCAGTTTCGCGACCAACGCATCACTGTCACTGCTTGTGCCGGAAATAAAGCTGTAGCCACCGACATAGAGATTGCCCTGCGCATCGATGACGAGTGCGGTGGCATAGTCGGAGCGACCGCTGATGTCGATGTGGGTTTTGCCACCGACTCCAAATCCGCTTGCGGGATTTCCGAGTGCATCAAGTTTTGCGACGGCAATATCTGGGGGTACAGGATTAACCGTAGCCGATCCTGCGATATAGATATTTCCGCTGGCGTCGACAACCATCGCCTGAGCGACATCCGAGCTGCCTGTTCCGAAATCGATCAGTGCCTTGCCACCAATGCCGAAGCCGGACACCAGTTGCCCGGCAGCATCGAGTTTGATCACGGCAAAATCCTCACTGCCGCTGGTATTGCTGGTGGCCGCCACGTAAACGTTGCCGACGCCGTCCACGACGACCGCCTTGCCGAAATCGTTCACACCGCCGCCGAGGTCCAGCACCACTTTGCCGCCCGCGCCGAATCCCGCAACCAGCACACCCGCACTATTGATCTTGGCTACCGATAATCGGGTTGGGCTGTGCAAATAGCCAACGACATACACGTTTTCCATGGAATCACGCGTCATCGCGAACGCGGCATCATCCGCACTGAAATCTATGACGGCAGTGCCACCGCTGCCGAACGTGGGATCCAGATCGCCGGACGCGGCCTGCGCCACGGTGGCCAATAGTCCAGTGCCGATCGCCAGAAAAACGAACGCACTATTCAAAGCCGTTTTGAAACCGATCATCGCTCTCTCCTGTTATCAATGCAGACCTCGCCCCGATGACAGCGACGCTTGATCGCTTTGCATTCCGGTGCGGGGCACCCGATGCAATCGCAAGTGTTTTGGTGATACTTCCTGTGGCTCACCTACTCGAAACCGTTCGTGAAGATAGAGTCGTTGACGCCGACGAAGGTCGTCACCCCAAAGGGCACGGTCGTGGTGAACTGTCCAGCGCTTACAGCGATCGGCGCTTGTGGGGCAAGATCCAGTGACGCCGAGGTGACCCACGGCGTGACGCTTGCACTACGGGCGTGGACCAGACTGGCGACAAAAGGCTGATCGACGCCCGAGTTGTTGACGACGACGATTGCAAAGCTGGCGTTCGATGGGCTTGTGTACGCGGAGCTGAAGACATTCGGGTTTGCGCCGGCGACGTCGATTCGGGTCCAGCCGGGACGAATAAATCTGGAATAGTTGCCGACGCTATAAAGACGCTTCGTCGGTGCTGTCGGTGCGCCCGGGTGGCCGATGAGGCCTTCGTTGTCTTCGTTGTAGGGGTTCTGCAGCCACCAGTAGTGCCAGACATTGACGTTGCCAAGGGTCAGCGCGTCGTGGATCCACTTGGCGACGGTCACTCCATTGCCGATGGAGGCATCGAATCCTTCGAAGCTCGACATTTCGGTCTGCCACAACGGTTTCGGACGCGGGCCTTGGTAGGCGGACACGCCGTAGTATTGATGGGTGCCATAGACGTCGGTTGCGGCGAGGGCCGAGGGATTTGCCTCGATGGCGGCCGTCATGCTCCATAAGTGCGACCAGTTGGAATGCTCTCCGACCATCAGTTTCGGGCGCGGCGCGAGGGTGGCGAGCTTTGGCGCAAGGGCATTGACGAAGCTGACGAATTCGCTGTCTGTAACAATCATCGAATCGTAGGGCGCGACGAAATCCGGTTCGTTCTGCACCGACAGGGCATACAAGTCGACGCCGGCGTTTTGTTTGAGCGTTGCCGCAAAGCCGGCGAGCCGGGTCGCCCAGTCATCGGCGTGTGAAGCCGAGCAGAGGCCTTGAGCCGGGGCCGTGCACAGATGACCACCGTTGCTGGTCGTGCCGTTGTCTTTCCACGCCGCGGGCGCAGTCCATGCTGCGGCCCATACACGCGCACCGCGTGCAGTTGCCTTGGCCGCGTCGGAAAAAGCGCCGCCATTCAAGGCGCCGTCATTGGCAATGCCCATGCGCAGGAACGACAAGCCGATCCCATTGGTGGTAGAAAAGAACAGGTCCGCCTGCGCATCGCTCAGTGCCACATTGACGAAGGCATCCGATGCGCCGAAGCCATCAATGATTTGATGGCGAACGTTCCAGTCCACGGTCACGCTCGCCGCAGCGACCGGCGACGCCTGGCCGGATATCGTCGTTGCAATGGCAATCCATATCGCGTACGCCGCGCGTTTGAATCGCAAGGTTTTTTCCTTATTCGACCAGTGCATTGTTTTCCCCCATTGCTTGACCGTTCCAGCCAATGGCTTATGCGTAGAAGCGCACCAGCAAGTCTCACGCCTTGTCTTGAAAGATCGAAACCGAGCTCAGAATCCGAGATTTGAGCACGTCTGATGCGGTCCAGTGTGCGTTCCGAGTCGAGGGATTTTCGCCATCGATGTGTCCCGATCCATTCAATCGGGATCGACGGTTCGGCTCGACCGCCTCCGCCAACCGCCGTACCATCAGCGGCAGGGCCGGTTCAATGCTGGCGGGAGGCGGTATTGGTCGACCACGCCACACCAGACATCACGCTGATGCTGCACCGCTGGCACGACGGCGACGAGTCCGCCGGCAACGAGCTGCTGCCACTGGTTTATGTGCAGCTGCGCGCGATTGCGCGCCGGCAGTTGGCCGGCGAGCAGCGCAATCTGTCGCTGGTGCCCACTGAGCTTGTGCATGAGGCGTACCTGAAACTCAGCAAAGGCGTGCCGCCCGATTCCAACGACCGCTTGCATTTTTTCTCGCTCGCGGCGCGTGCCATGCGCGAAGTGCTGGTCGATCACGCAAGGCATCGCCAAGCGCAAAAGCGTGACGGCGGTGAGCGCATCACGCTGTCTTCCATCGATCCTCCCGACCCGAGCCAGGTTCTCGACCTGCTCGCACTCGACCAGGCACTGGCCGAGCTGCAGACGATCGATGCGCGCAAGGCGCGTGTCATCGAATTGCGCGCATTTGCCGGTCTCGATTTCGCCGAGATCGCCGAAGTCATGGACATTTCGCGCGCGACCCTTGCGCGTGACTTTCGCACCGCTCGCGCCTGGCTCTATCACGCGCTCGATCTGCCGGCGCAAGCCGCTACACCATGACGGATTCGCCATGAGCGACCCACGGCGCACCCTGGAGCTGTTTGAAAAAGCGCTGGACTACGCCACAAGCGAGCGCAGGACGTTTCTGGATGAACACTGTGCAGGCGATGCTGAGCTGCGGCGGGCCATAGAAGCCTTGCTTGCCGCAGACGCGGCGGCCGCCGGATTTCTTGGCCAACCACTGCAGCTATCGACGGATCGAAGTGGCGAACGTCTCGGCGCCTGGCGGCTGCTGAAATTGATCGGCAGTGGCGGCATGGGCAGCGTCTATCGTGCCGAACGCGCCGACAACGCCTATGCAAAACCGGTGGCGATCAAATTGCTGCTGATCGACGCAGGCGATTTGCGCACACGTTTCGCGCTTGAGCAGCGCATTCTCGGCAGCATTACCCATCCGAATATCGCCAGCTTGATTGATATCGGCAACGATGAGCGCGGCGCGCCGTTTCTGGTCATGGAGTATGTCGAGGGCGAACCGATTTCCGCGTATGCCCAGCGCAGGAATCTGGATGGGCGCGAATGCGCGGATCTGTTCCTGAAAATCCTCGATGCCGTGCAGACGGCGCACAGCCAGCTCATCGTGCATCGCGATCTGAAGCCCGCCAATATCCTTGTGGATGCCCACGGTGAGCCGAAGCTGCTCGATTTCGGCATTGCCAAGTTGCTGGTTGTGGATTCGCCGAACGCAACGCGCACCGCGCTCGGTCCGCTGACGCCGAACTACGCGAGCCCCGAGCAAGTGCGCGGGGAGCCGGTCGGTACCGGCTCGGACATCTATTCACTCGGCGTCGTATTGTTTGAGCTGGTCACCGGCGCATTGCCGTATCGGATCGACGACACTCGGCCGAGCGCGGTCGAGCGGATCGTCTGTGAAACTGAACCGGCGCGCCCGAGCAGCCTGCGGCCGCGCGATATCGGTGGCAATCGCCGCGACCTCGATGCGATCGTGCTCAAGGCGCTGGAGAAGTCGCCGCGCAATCGCTATCCGTCGTGTTCGGCCTTTGCCGACGACCTGCGTCGCTGGCGCGACGGTAAACAGGTCGACGCCCGTGAACCGAGAGTTTCGGAACGCGCATTACGCTATTTGCGTCGTCATCGACTGGCGGTGTCGGTCGCCAGTGCTGCGTCGCTGGCCTTGCTGTTCGGCAGCGCGATCGCGTTGTGGCAAGCGCAGGTCGCGAGTGCTGCGCAGGCGCGCGCAGAGCGCGTCAATCGTTTTCTGACCGACATGTTGTCGGCAGCCAATCCGGCCGATCTCGGCCGCAACGCCACCGTTGCGCAGGTTCTGCAACGTGCACAGCAGCTTGCCGATCGCGATATGCAGCTCGATCCACAATCCGCGGCGACGACCCAGATGACGCTAATGAAAACCTATGCCGCCCTTGGCGATTGGGCGGCGGCGCGCACCTGTGCCGAGGCATCACTGAAAGCGGCTAGCGAAGTGGGCGACACCGCGACGCTCATTGAAGCGGAGATCGGACTTGGAGAAATATTATTCACCAGCGGAGCGAGCGACGAGGCCAAGGCCATCCTCAAGCGAGGACGCGCGGATGCGCTACGCAGCGGAAGCGCGTCTCAGCGCGCGACGTCCGCGCACATTCTCGGTCGTTTGGAGGCGCGTCGAAACAATCTGGCGGTTGCCCGTACCTGGTACGAAACCGCGCTTGCGGAAGTACCGGCAAGCGATCCCGACTCTCACTCCTACATCCTGAACGAACTTGCACGCATCCGTCAGACCGAGGGTGATGCGAGCGCTGCACGCGCCTTGCTCAAGCAAAGCGTGGAGCTGATGCGCTCGACCTATCCGCGCGGAAATCCGGCACTGGCGATCGCTTTGGGTTATCTCGGCAGCGCGTACACCAAATCCGGGGAGTTGCAACTGGCCAAGGATGCATACACCGAAGCGCTGACCATGCAGACCAAGCTGCTCGGCGAGAACCATCCTGATATCGTCGTCACTCTGGCCAACATCTCGGCTCTGGATCTTCGTCGCAAGGACGTTGACGCTGCGATCGCCGATGGCAAACGCGCGGTCGCCGCCGCCGATCGTTTGCCGGAATCCGGTCGCGCCTTTGCCGCAAATGCCTATACCGCCTACGGCAATGCGTTGATCGAAGCCAAGCGCCCCGCTGAAGCAATCACGATGCTGGAAAAATCGCTCGTCGTCTACCGCGAAATGTTGCCCGCCGATCATCCGCTGACGGCCAGCGCCGAAACTGCACTCGGGCTGGCCAAGGCACAAAATGGCGACATCACGGGCGGCCGCCAGCTTGCGCAGAAGGCGTATGACCGTCTACTGGCAAAGTTTGGTGATACCAATGAAGCGACTCAGCTCGCCAGAACACGCCTGGACCGGATCAGCGCGATCAGCGCTGAAAACTGAGTCAAACGCCTAGCTGTGACCGGCAGTGCAGGCCGCGGCGAACGCTCTCTGGACAGGCGCTATGGCTAACCGTCCTCAACAAAGTCGGGCACTCGCCTGGAGAGCGTCGCAACGACGCTGAATTTCTCGGATAAGGATTTCTTTCCTTTCGATGAGACCAATGGTGGGTCTTTTTCGCATTAGACAAACAGACCCCGAGGAATGTCTGCATGAACCCGCATCCGAAGATGTTTGACCACTTCATGATCCGACGTAGCGAAATCGGCCGTGCACCGGGCCGCGCAGCTCGAGTTTCCGGCAGGGCCGGCGTTTCCGCGTCCCCACCGGTTGCCGCGTCAACGTGCAGGAAAAGCGTGCTAGCGCCGGTTACGCTGTTGATCGGACTGGCACTATCCAGCGCGGCGCCAGCGCAACGCTCTCTGAACGATACCGGCACCGACACTTGCTACAACGCCACGGTCAGTACGGGTGCGATCGAGCCAGCTACGCATCCGCGTCAGGATTGTCGAATCGGACGCGATGCCGCACAAGCCGCCGGTGTCCTGAACAAGAGTGGCGCGGGCACGAAAAGCTTCGACTTCACCAAGATTGCCAACAATGGGAGCATGTTGCCGGCGAGCGCTGCGGTCGGCACCAGCCCCGCTGACTGGGGCTGTACCTACGACAACATCACCGGACTTTCTTGGGAGGTCAAGACCAACATTGCCGCCAATCTTCGCTATTGGGGCAACACCTACTCCTGGTTCAACAGCGACGCCGCCCGCAATGGCGGAAACCCCGGCGGGGCCAATTGGGGATCCTGCAGCGGCGCCATCAACTGCGACACCCAATCCTACGTTGCGGCTGTCAATTCGATCCAGTTGTGCGGGCACTCCGATTGGCGCATGCCCAGCGTCCAGGAACTGCAATCACTTGTCGATTACAGCCAGCCTTACGGCGGCAATTATCCATCCATTGATGTCAGCTATTTTCCCTACGCCAAGCAATATCCGTACTGGACAGGGATCAATTACGCAGCGAATCCGGCCTCCGCGTACTACGTTTATTTCGATGGCGGCTTCGTCGTCGAGAACGACAAATATACCGCCGTGTATGTGCGTCTCGTCAGGGCTGGCCCATGAACGCGAAAATCCCGCTTGAGCCGTCGAACGCGATCACAGTGGCGGAAAATGCCGAAGGATTCCAAATGCTCAACTTCGCGCGATCGCTTGTCTTGTTGCTGCTGCTGACGAGTCTGACCGCACCTGCCGCCGAGTATGCCTATGTTGGCAACCGCAACTACACGACACTCGGCAGGAACGCAGTCATAGTCGTCGATACCGCCAACAACGCTATCGTACAGACAATTCCGATGAATGCTTGGCCGTGGAGAAATACCGTCAACTCGGCGTTGGGAGTGGTGTATGTCACCATCTTCGACGGCTTGCCGCTTCGACCAGGCCGGGTCTTTGTCATCAACGGAATCACCAATGAATTGAGCGCCATCATTACCGGTGTCGGCTCCAACCCCAGTTCGCCGGTTGTGAATTCCGCTGGAACGCGTCTGTATACCGCCAATGAAGATCATACGGTTTCAGTAATTGATACAGCGAGCAATTCCGTTGTGGCTACTATCCCTGCGGTCTCCACCGCTATGGACATCAACCCAGCCGGCACGCAGCTATACATCATCCAAGGGCAAACTTCCCTGCGCATATTTGATACGACAAGCCTGACTGAAGTGGGAACGCCAATTCCGTTGTGCGGTTCCGCGGTTGACATTGCATTCAAACCATCCGGCGATTTCGTCTACGTCACCTGTCTGGAGGGCCAGCTTCTGGTGATCAATACAGCGACCCAGCAAGTCGTGGCAACAATCCAGATTACGGAGAGCGATGACTCGGGAGTCCCGCAAAATGTCATCCTGCACCCTTCAGGCGCATATGCCTATGTGAAGACCCGCGGCAACGCCAATGGCCAGTTCGTAGTCGTTGATACGGCGTCGATGGCAGTTATTGCGCGCACTCAATTGCCGGCCAATTCGCAAGCGATGGCGATCAACACGGAAGGGACCCGTGTTTACGTGACCGACAACGGCGGCGGCGGTCCTGCTGCCCACAACCCGGAAGTAACCGTCATCGACACGGTTAGCTATGCAGTGGTCGCAACGGTTCCAGCGCCGGCCAGCCCGGACGGAAGCGACGCCGCTTTCGACGTTGCCGTGCTGCCCACCCCGCCTTCATTGGCGTTTTGTCCTGCGGGAAATGTGCGGACAAAGCCCAATTCCCTGTACTTGCAAAATTCCGAACAGCAGGTCGTCACTGACAACAGTACCGGCCTGATGTGGCGAAAATGCAGTGAAGGTCAGGCGGGGTCCAGCTGCACCGGCAGCGCCAGTCTGTTGAACTGGACGCAGGCGCTGACTGGCGCCGCCGCAAGCAGCTTTGCCGGTTACACCGATTGGCGACTGCCAAACGTCAAGGAGTTGGCCAGCCTGATCGAACCGGCCTGTTATGCCCCCAGCATCAATCGGTCCATTTTTCCGGCGACGCCTTCGGCGGCGTTCTGGTCGAGCACAACGTTCGCTGCAGCGCCGGGTGAAGCATGGAAGGTCGAGTTCAACTATGCCTTCAATGCCAATTATGACGACTACAAGACGGAGTCCCACTACGTCCGTCTGGTCCGCGGCGGAATGCCCTTGGACAATTTTGATCACCAAGCCGATTCCACACCGGATGCTTTCGGCTTTTCAGCTCAGACGAATTCCGCCCTTGCCACCGTTGTCACGTCCAACTCGATAACAATCGCAGGGCTCACTACCGTGACAGGTATTGCGACTACACAAGCTTTCAATGCGCAATACAGCGTCAACGGAGGACCTTTCACAGCGACTCCCGGCGCGATCTCCAACGGCGACACCGCGAGGGTGCGCCTGACAAGTTCTGCGTCCGCCAACACGACCCGCTCGGCAACGCTGACGATTGGCGGAGTTTTGGGCGTGTTTCAGGTCACGACCGGAACACTGCCTGATCCGATATTCAACGGCAATTTCGAATAGCAGGTTGTTTAAAAACAGCAGATTTTCGAAGCGGGAAGATCCAAATCAGAAGTTCACCACCGAGCTCGATGACGAGACTCAGACGGCATAGCCCATGCAGCTTCGCCGGCAATTGGAATCGTACCTGCGCCAATGTCGGATAACAGATTCAGAACTTGCATCGAGACTATTTTCCGCCTCGCACGATGATGAAAGCCTTGAATCGAATGTTGGCGAGAGCGGCGCCTGGCATCGACGGCGTCCCGCTTCAGCTCCCGGTCGACGGGACCGTGCCGTTTCGCTGAATCAAGGATTTCAAGCGATTCGTGACAGGCGCGCTTTGGCAGCGATGGGCTGCAGCAACTGCTCGGACTGCAGAAGCCGTCAACAAAATGCGTTGCCAAGCCGGGCACACTGCGCCCTATGGTGAAACCGGCAGGTGGCGCCTGTTTCGATGGTCGGTCGTATCGACGGGACGGCTTGGGTACTTCCGGCAGGACGATGGCTGGAATAGACAACGGTCAATGCGAGTGCCGTTGAATGCCAATGCTGGTCTGAAACGATCCAGGGTCGACGCATGGGAATCGGTAGCTGGGGCTATTTTTCACTCGCACGAATGCATTCCGACAGGACACAAGCAATGACACGTCATCGCACACGTATTGCACTATTTTCTTCCGCTTTCATGGTGTCCCTCGGCGCTTATGCCGCTTCGCAGCTGGTCAACAGCATGGCACCGGTGATCACCGTGACCCCATGGCCGACGTCTACAAATACTCCGGCTGCAGCAACGCCCGCCGATTGCAGCGTCGCCAGCGACCTGACCTTCTGCGATGGATTTGATCCGCCGCCACCGGTGATGCCGGGCACTACGCCCGCCGTACTCGGCGCTCCGTCCACGTTTGCATTCAACGGGCTGGGCCTCATTCTCGACACGCTCAATCACGCCCCGAGACACGCCGTGCCGACGCGCTGGACCGCTCCACCGACGCCGTTGTCCAGTCCGACGATGCCGAGTATTCCCAATGTAACTGTATTGAATCGTCGCGATGCGCTGATTGTTTACGTGCCGGCGGTCATGGGCGCAGCCGATTACCGCGCCTACATCGTGAATTCCGCCGTGACGTTTGCCGGTACTCAGCCCCGTGGGGCCGTGGTGGCTTGTGCCGGCTTCCGTCAACGCTATGTGCGTAATGTGGATGCTTTGCTGAGCGGCAATCCTCTGGTCAGCGCGGTAAGTCATCGCGAGCTGCTGCAAGCCATTGAAGTGCCGGGTCTGGTTGCCAATGGCGACTACCGTATCGTGGTTGAGGCGCTCGCTTCGCCGTGTCCGTTCCCTGGTGTGATGGCGCATACGAATGCGACGATTCCGCTTTCGACAGTCGATGCAGGCAGCAGTGGCGGAGCAACGTTTCCATTCCGCAGTTTCAATGATGTGAAGGCAATCTACGGCAACGAAATTCTCAACGGCCAGGGCAGCACTCTGCTCGACTACAAGAACGTCAACGCCGCACACGAAGCCCCTGCCGAACTCATTGGGCGGTCGGTGCCGCCAAACGATCCGCGCATTCCTGCCGATCCCGTCGTACTCGCGCGCAGCGTTCTCAAGGTTTCGCGCCCAGCGGCAGACGAAGCGATCAACGCGCCGATCTTCGATGTGGGGCCCAATGCAACATTCGACGATTTCGGTGACGACGCAATCATGACGTCATTGCACACCGAAACCCGATCCGAAGGCGCCGGCCTGGTCAGCGGCGGACCATTCGGCGACTGGTACTTCTGGACCATTGCCGTGCAACCGGCATTGAATGCAATGGCGCAGTGGGAGAATGGAAATAATCCTAAAGGCGTGCAAGTCTGGAAGCGACACGGACGATTGTATTCGACGTTCGGCGATTGGGCTCAAGACGTGCTCGGCGCCGTGTACTTCTCGTCGACCAAGACGCAGCCGCAACAACTGGACACGACACAATACGTACACTCGTTCTTCCGCGTCGAT
>JBBQTY010000010.1:0-37792 GCA_038234445.1 Lysobacterales bacterium | reverse complement strand
GTTACGGCGATAACAGACCAGATCGATGACGACATCGCGCTTGAACTTCTGGCGATAGTCGAAGGCAAGACGCGCCACGAAAAGCACCGCTTCCGGATCGTCACCGTTGACGTGAAACACCGGTGCATTGACCATCTTGGCCACATCGGTGCAGTACAAAGTCGACCGCGCATCATGCGGATTCGAGATCGTGAAGCCGACCTGGTTGTTGATGACGATATGCACGGTGCCGCCAACGCAAAAGCCGTTCGCTTGCGACATGTTGAACAATTCCATGACCACGCCCTGGCCGGCAAATGCGGCGTCGCCATGGATCAGTACAGGTACGACGTGTTCGCGATTGATGTCGCTGCGATGGGTCTGGCGCGCACGCACGGATCCAGCGACGACCGGGTCGACGATTTCCAGATGCGAGGGGTTGAAGGCGAGCGCGACATGCACGGTGCTCCCTGGCGTGCACACGTTGGCGCTGAAGCCCATGTGATATTTAACATCGCCAGATCGCGCAGGATCTTCCTGATGTTCGAAGCGGCCTTCGAACTCATCGAACAATTTCGAAGGTGGCTTGCCGAGAATATTCACCAGCACATTGAGGCGGCCGCGATGGGCCATGCCGATGACCATATCCTTGAGTCCGGCGCTTCCGCCGCGGCGAAGAAGTTCATCAAGCATCGGAATAAGACTGTCACCGCCCTCGAGGCCGAATCGCTTCTGGCCGACGTACTTGGTGTGCAAGTAGCGCTCGAGGCCGTCCGCCTGGGTCAGTTTGCCGAGCAGGCGTTTTTTCTCATCGTGGTCAAGCTTGAACTGGCCCGCCGTGCCTTCGAGCTGCTCATGCATCCACTGCCGTTGGCTGACATCGGAAATATGCATGAACTCGACGCCAATGGTGCTTGCATAGGTTGCCTTGAGCAAGCTCATCAGGTCGCGCAATTTCAGTCGCGGCGGACCTGACAGGGATCCGGTATTGAACTCGGTATCCAGATCGGCATTGGTCAGACCATGAAAGGCAAGTTCGAGATCGGGCGCGGCCGGTCGCGGCAGCAGGCCGAGCGCCTCACGTTCTTCCTTGTCGCAGGTGTTGAACAGATCGAGCGGATCGAGCTTTGCCGCCAGATGTCCGCGTGAGCGATAGGCTGTCACCAGCTTGAGAACGCCAGCCTGCTTCTGCGCCTCGACACTATCGACGGCGGCTGATGTCCCGGCATTTCCCGCAGTGCGCTGACGCTGCGCGGCTTCGATTCGCGCGATGGCATTCGAGTGCGCAACATCATTCGCGGCACGACCCTTGATCGCGCTGAAGTAGTCGCTCCATTCTTTCGAGACACCGGAAGGATCCTGCAGCCAAATTTCGTAGAGGTCTTCAATGAAGGCCGCATTGCCGCCGGAAAGCGCGGAAGTGGTCTGGAACTGCTGCAAAAGTGTCGAGGAAGTCACGCGGGCTCCGAGGTGGCGGGGAGGGCCGGAATAGGATTGAATTCAATGGCTTGCTGTGATTTCGGACGATCAAGCGAGCGGTCCGCGCACAACCACTGATTATAGCGAGTGCAGCGCGGGATTGCTGCATTGCGGCAGGGTTTGGCGGCGAATCGTGATTGCGGGTTCAGGTCGCGGACACTTTTTTGATTCGGAACCCGCTGCTTGCCGATGACTCAAAAGGAGCTCAAATCGCTCAAACCCAGCTGATCGGCGGACAATTTCGCCCACATCCCTTGTCAGATTTCGAGACGGCGCATTTCGCTGCAATCTTCGCTGCGTTCCCAGATCGCATTGAAGGATTCCTGAAACTGTCGGGTTCGGCCTGGCGCATGGGTGTTGCCCTCGCCATCGAAACGAGTCGCCAGCGGGCGCTCGTACCAGGCATCGCGGTCGCTGATCAGATAAGCACCCGCGTACTGTCGATCGATCTCCTCGACCGGCGTGCGGAAGGCGAAAATGCTGGTCAGTCGCTGCGAGAGCTCGATCAGGCGGGGAACTTCACTGCGCGCGCGGGCGGGATCCAGGACGAGCAGGCGAATGCGAACCTGCGCGTTACCAATCGCGATCTGCTTGATTGCCTCTTGTACGTCGCTGTGGTTGAGCAGGTCCGGATCGAGGTCGCGACTGAAAATGCAGACTTCGCGGCGAGCGGTCGCGAGTAGCGCAAGGATCGCATTGCGAGCAGATTCTCGATCGGTGCTTAGCAAAATATTTTTATCTATTTCGGCAAGCTTCACTTCGGGTCGCCCCGCGACTGGCACCAGCTCGATGCGCATATGCCGATGCAGGATTCCGCATTCATCGAATTCTTCGCCGTACGCTTCGAAGCCGGCGCGCGTGTAGAAGTCGATGGCGTGGGACTGGGCATGAATTTCGATACTGCGGAAATGGCGCGCCCGTGCTTGTTCAAGCAGCACGCGCAGCAGCGCTTCACCAACGCCGCGTCCGCGCCAGTCGTGCACCACGGCCATGCGGCCAATGGTTCCTTTCGGCGTCAATCGGCCGGTACCGATCGGTCGGCGATCCGGATCGCGAGCGATGACGTGCTGGGACAGGGCATCGAGTTCGTCCCATTCCTCGTCTTCGGGCACCGCTTGTTCGACCACGAATACCTCGGTCCGCACCGCACGAAGATCGGCCAGGTCGACCGACCACGTCGCGGGTTCCACGGTAAAATCGTTGCTGATCATGAGCGTCTCCGGCCGCGGCCCAGGGCGAGATGGCCCGCGTTGACAAGGGTGAGCAATAGTTCAAGTGAAGCGGTGTCCAGACCCAGAAATTCCGCGGATACCATCGTTTCACGAGAACACAATCTCGCGGCCAGTTTGCGCGAGCAGGCGAGTTCTTCGCCGGCAACGAAAAGGCGTGCTCCGCGGGCCGCTTTCGACCAGGCGAATCGCGACCATGGATTGAACTGGAGTTCCGCAGCCGCTTCCAGCCGACGCAGGAACTCAGCCTGACCCAACGGCTTGGTGCGCGGCACGGCTTCGTGCGCAGCGCGATAGCGCGTGATGAAGGAGCCGAACCAACTGCGCAGCAGCAACGCATCACCCGCCAACGAATCCCGCAGCGTCAACTCGATTTTTTCAAGCGCAAGCTCGTCGATCTCGCCGGCCAACATTGCGGGCGCAATCCCGGCATCGGTATAGCGCAACTCTTCACTCATGCGCTCGGCAAGAAAGCCTGCAAAATCCGTAATCATTTCGGCGACAGCCGGGGCACGCATGCCGATCGAGAAGGTCAAGCATTCACCGACCGCTACGCCATGATGGGCGATGCCGGGCGGCAGGTAGAGCATGTCCCCCGGCTCGAGCAACCACTCGTGCGTCGGCTTGAACTCGCGCAGGAGTTTTAGCTCGACATCATCGCGAAATGCTTTTGAGGCATCGGCATCATTGCTGATTTGCCAGCGCCGGACCCCTTGGCCCTGTAGCAGGAAGACGTCGTACTGATCGACGTGCGCGCCGACCGAACCGCCATCTTCGGCATAGCTGACCATGACGTCATCGACGCGCCAGCTTGGCAGGAAATTGAAATGGCCAAGCAACCTGGCGACATCGGGGTCCCATTTGTCGACATCCTGCACGAGCAGCGTCCAGTGCGATTTCGGCAGCGCGGCAAAATCCGCTTCGCTGAAAGGACCACTGCGCACGCTCCACTGATCTTGTAACGGATCCTGCACGATCAGGCGCGACAGTGCGTAATCCTCGCAGGCAAGGCCGCCGAGATCATCTTGACTCAAGGGGCTGGAAAAATCCGGGAAAGCCTTGCGGATCAGCAATGGCCGCTGCTGCCAGTAGTCGCGCAGGAATTCGGCCGCTGACATGCCGAGAAACTGTTTTGAGGTTGCGATAATTTCATTCATGGCTTGGCGGTCGGTTTTTCCTTGACGAGTCGGGAATCAAGAGTCTTGGCCGCGCTTTCGGCATAACGCACGCACGCGCCTGGATCGATGAGTGCCTCGGTCGCAGCCGGCCCGAGGCGCGCAAACAGATCGCTCGCACCCGGATGCGGCGTCATCAGGATATCGCAGGGCAACGTAGCAACTACGTTGAATGCCTTGCGGAAGCCCGCGATCACACCGGGATGGGCCTTCTCATCACTGAAGCGATAATCGTCCGCCGAGACGGCAGTGAGGCTGTCGGCATAGACCATGTTGCGACAGTCGCCGGATTCGCAGGATTTCCACGTCCAGCTCGTCGAACCCGCGGTGTGTCCGGGGGTCGCATAGGCGGTCACACCGAGATCGCCGAGAGCAAGCGTCTCGCCATTCTTTATCCGGCGAATAGCACTGATCGGCGCAAACCCCTTGAGCAAGCCGAATTGCGGATCGCTGCGATCGTTGCTGCCGCGCTCGAGCGTGGTTGCGGCAGGTTCGCGCGCCACAACGGAGGCTCCGGCATCCTTCTGCAGGCGTGCAATGCCACCCGCGTGATCGAGATGCTCATGCGAGCTCAGGATGAATTTGATGTCCTCGACCTTGAACCCGAGCGCACGAACATTTGCCTCTATCGACGGCGCGGCTTCGTCCGTCGCGCCGTCAATCAGCACATGGCCCTTGGGCGACGTGATCAGGATCACACTGATGCCGCAGGTGCCCACATACCAGGTGTTTCCGAAAATATGGGCCGGGCGAGCTGGGTCACTCCAGCTTGGCTTTTCAGGACAGTGTTCGCTCGGTAGTCCGGCGACGGGCGCTTGTGCGACGGCTATCTGGCAAAGGAATAGAAAAGCAAGTTGCGACAATCGAAATAGCACGAGCAGCCTCCGCGGCGAACTGAAAGGAACGACGGCGCTCCGCAAGGAACAATCAATCTCGCCGAGCAAAGTCTAGTCGACTTGCTGCTCGCAGGCGCCTGCATGCTTTGATCGTGCGTCGCCCGAGAAATACTGGATGATTTGACGATCGTTCAGCGCTATGAAATCGAACTGTTGAAATCTCTTGCGGGTCTCCGCTGGAGAAATTCAGCGCATTCATTTATCGACGGCGACGTTCAATCAAGCGCACGAGCGAGGTGTTCCGCGAGACCGGTATAGCTGCCGGGGGTCATATCAAGCAGCCGTTGTTTTTCAGCTTCCGGCAACGTCAGCGTTTCGATGAAGACGCGCATCGATTCGCGCGTGATGCCTTGGCCGCGCGTCAGCGCCTTGAGTTGCTCGTAAGGATTGGGCAGGCCGTGGCGGCGCATGACGGTCTGCACGGCTTCTGCCAAAACTTCCCAACTGGCGTCCAAGTCGGCGTCGATGCGATGCGTGTCAATCTGCAGCTTTGCAACGCCTTTCGTCAGCGAGTCGAGAGCGATCTGGGTATGACCGAACGCCGTGCCGAGCGCGCGCAGTACCGTCGAATCGGTCAGGTCGCGCTGCCAGCGGCTGATCGGAAGCTTGGCACTGAAATGTTCGAACAGCGCGTTGGCGATACCGAAGTTGCCTTCGGCGTTCTCGAAATCAATCGGATTGACCTTGTGCGGCATGGTCGATGAACCGACTTCGCCCGCTTTCAGTGTCTGGCGGAAATAGCCGAGCGAGATATAGCCCCAGATGTCGCGCGCGAAATCGATCAGGATCGTGTTGCTGCGGCGGGTGGCATCGCTGATTTCGGCAATGCAGTCATGCGGTTCGATCTGCGTCGTGTAAGCGTTGAAGGTGAGACCAAGGCTTTCGACGAAGCGTTGAGCGAACGCGGGCCAGTCGACGCCAGGGTAGGCGACCACATGCGCATTGTAGTTGCCAACCGCGCCGTTGATCTTGCCGAGCAGTTCGACGCGGGCAATCTGTCCACGCTGGCGCCCAAGACGCGCGACGACATTGGCGATTTCCTTGCCGAGCGTCGTCGGCGAGGCCGTCTGGCCATGCGTACGTGAAAGCATCGGTTGCCCGGCAAATGCATGCGCCATTGCTTGCAGTCGCTGGGTCAATTGATCGAGTGTCGGCAGCAGCACCTGCTCGCGCGCGTCGCGCAGCATCAATGCGTAGGCGAGGTTGTTGATGTCTTCCGAAGTGCAGGCAAAGTGAACGAATTCCTTCGCGGCAGCCAAGTCGGGATTGCCGCTGATACGGTCCTTGATGAAGTACTCGATCGCTTTGACGTCGTGATTGGTTTCGCTTTCGATGGCCTTGATGCGCTCACCATCGGCGATGTTGAAATCATCGGCAATCGCGTCCAGTGCGGCTCGGGCGGCAAGCGAAAATGGCGCGACTTCGGCGATGCCCGGTTCGTCGGACAAGGCAATCAACCAGCGGATCTCAACAACGACGCGCCGCTGCATCAAGCCGAATTCGCTGAAGATCGGACGCAGTGCTTCAACCTTTGATGCGTAGCGGCCATCCAGCGGCGACAAGGCAAGCAGGGCATGACTCATGGGGATTTTTGTCCGGAGGCAGGTGGATGATCGGGCTTGACCGTGATGGCCTGGGCCTTGGCGCCCTGCATCGTACGCACGGTCAGGGTGAAGCCGTCGAATCGAAGTGATTCGCCCTCAGCCGGCAAGCGCTCAAGGCGATGCACGATCAAGCCGCCGACCGAATTCACTTCGTCCGGCGCCTCGATTTCCAGATCAAGCAGGCGTTCGAGCCGGTAGATCGGCATGCTGCCCGGGATCGTCATTGAACCATCGTCGCCGCGAACAGGCGTGTCGCCCTTGGGGCTGCGGTGCTCGTCCTCGATATCGCCAACGACGATCTGCACCACATCGAACAAGGTGAAAAATCCGACCACGCGGCCGTTTTCTTCGGTAACCAGTGCGAACTGCGTGCGCCCGGTGCGGAAGCGCCGCAGCATTTCGAGGATCGGTGTATCCAGCGGAACGACGATGGCAGGGCGAAGCAGTGGAGTCATATCCTCGATCGAACCCTTCTCAGCCATGGCCAGAAGCAGATCCTTCACATGCAGGATGCCGCGGACGTTCTCCAATTCCGCATCGAACCAGGGATAACGACTGAATTGCGATTGGCGGATTTCGGCCAGCACCTGTTGTTGATCCTGGCCATCGTGCAGGGCGCCAAGCTGGTCGCGAGTGCGCAGCAAGTCGCCGGCGACGAGTTCGGGCAGATCAAGCGCGTGACTCATCATCGCGAAGGTTTCGCTGGAATCGCGGATCGCCCGGTTCGCGTGCAGGATCAGTTTGAGTTCATCGCGTGAGTAGTGGTGTTCGTGACTGCTGGTTTCGCCGAGCCCGAACACTCGCAGCATCAGGTTCGCGCTCCCGTTGAGCACCCAGATGGCCGGATACATCATCCAGTAAAAGACATAAAGCGGAGTCGCGGTCCATACCGACATGCGCTCGGGGCGGCGGATCGCAAGCGATTTGGGTGCCAGTTCGCCGAGCACGATATGCAGGAACGAAATAATCGTGAAGGCGAGGATGAAAGAGATGACATGGGCGGTCTCGGGCTTGAGCTCGAATCGCTCGAACAGGGGTCCGAGCAAGCTCGCAAACGCCGGTTCTCCTATCCATCCGAGGCCGAGTGAGGCCAGGGTGATACCAAGCTGGCATGCCGATAGGTAGGCGTCGAGACGCTCATGGACGCCGAGCAAAATGCGGCCACGCCAACCGATACGCTCAGCCAGGCCAACCGCCTGGGTATGGCGCAATTTGACGAGCGAGAACTCGGCCGCTACGAAAAATCCGTTGAGGATGACCAGCAGGAAGGCGGCAAGGATGTAAAAAACGTTGGCGAGCATTGCTCGGAAAGGCGACCAAGGACGTCAAAGTCTAACATTCAGATCTCCCTTCCGTTGGCAATCGATTGAATCGGATGCGACGTTGCAACGCCTTGCGTCGTCTGCTTTCGAGCGGAAAGAACGTCGGATTGGAGCAAACACGGATGAGAGCGCTGAACCGCTATAATTGCTGACCCCTCTCCTTACTTTCTCAGGATTCCGCGATGAGTGAATACCGCATCGAACGCGACAGCATGGGTGAACTCAAGGTCCCGGCTGATGCTCTTTATGGCGCACAGACCCAGCGTGCCGTCGAGAACTTCCCGATTTCCGGGTTGACGATGCCGCGCGAATTCATTCGAGCGCTTGGCCTGATCAAATCGGCTGCGGCACAGGCCAACTCGGATCTCGGCCACCTGAAGAAAGTTCGGGCCAAGGCGATACGCAAGGCTTCCGAGCGTGTTGCCAAGGGCGAGTTCGACGCGCATTTTCCGATCGATGTGTTCCAGACCGGTTCGGGTACTTCCTCAAACATGAACGCGAACGAGGTCATCGCGCATCTCGCCGCAGCCGCTGGAACCAAGGTTCATCCGAACGATGACGTCAACAACGGTCAGTCTTCGAACGATGTCATACCGACTGCGATCCAGCTCAGCGCGGCATTGACGGTCAGCGAAAAATTGCTGCCGGCGCTGGCTCACCTGAAGTCAACCCTCGACAAACGTGCCAAGGAATTGAAGAAGGTCGCCAAGACCGGCCGCACGCATCTGATGGACGCCATGCCGGTCACCTTTGGCCAGGAACTCGGCTGTTGGTCCGCGCAGATTGCCTCGAATATCGCGCGCCTCAACGATGCGCTTTCGCGCGTCTGCAAACTCCCTCAGGGTGGAACGGCGGTTGGAACCGGCATCAACGCTGATCCTGCACTCGGTGCGGCGATCTGTGCGGAGTTGACGCGAATGACCCGTGTGCATTTCGTTTCGGCAGATAATCTGTTCGAGGGCATCAGCACGCAAGACGCGGCGGTCGAGTTGTCCGGTCAATTGAAGACGTTGGCTGTCAGCTTGATGAAGATTGCCAATGATTTGCGCTGGATGAATTCCGGGCCGCTGGCTGGAATCGGTGAAATCGAGTTGCCCGCGTTGCAGCCCGGCTCCTCGATCATGCCGGGCAAGGTCAATCCGGTGATTCCGGAAGCGCTCGCCATGGTTTGCGCCCAGGTCATCGGCAATGACATGACAATCACGATCGCCGGCCAAAGCGGCAATTTCCAGCTCAACGTGATGCTGCCGGTGGTAGCCCTCAACTTGTTGCAGTCCATTGAGATTCTCGCCAATGCCTCCCGTGCGCTGGCTGACAAGGCGATCGCCGGATTCACCGTACGTGAAGAAAATATCCGTGAAGCGCTCGATCGCAACCCGATCCTGGTTACCGCACTTAACTCGGTCATCGGCTACGACGTCGGGGCAGCGACGGCCAAGCAGGCTTACAAGGAAGGTCGGCCGATCATCGATGTGGCTCTCGATACAACCGGATTGAGTCGCAAGGAGCTTGCGCGCTTGCTCGATCCAATGACCTTGACCAAGGGTGGAATCCACGGAGGATCGAGCGGCGGTTAGGGTTGCTTGCGCGGTGTGAATGAGCGCCGTGGCACGTTTTGTGTATGTGTGTCGCGTTGATGTGGCCTCTGGCACATGCCTGCGCTGTCCAAAACCGCCAAGTTGGCAGGCTTGCTGGTGAATTGAGCGGAACGTTTGTTCGGCTTGGCAATAGTCGATCGTCTGCAACTACTGATGATCAGAATGTCTGGTCATCAGGATCAACAGCCTTTCCGGAGATCGGAAAGCATTTTCAACCGGTGATATGTCCCGGAACGAGATTCAAATTGTCAGGATTGGAGTGTTCAAATGAAGAAGTGTTTGTTCCTGCTCGTGGCGATGGTCGCCAGCAGCGCTTTCGCGCAGCAGAATGTTGATATCACCGCCGAGCAGTTCAGCAGCGGCCAGGCGAATTCGAGATTGACCTCTTTGGGTCGCGAGGCGGCTGCTTCGGGCAAGCGACTGGTGGTGACGGCGCCGCAGCACTGGCACGCCCAGATTGCTGCGCGCATTCGCGCCGGGGGCGATGCCGATATCGTTCTCAAGGATGGCTTTTACGAAACGCTGCTGGTTCGCGTCGAGGACAAGGTGGAAGAGCCGGTAAAGCCGGAGCCGAAGCCTGCTGTTGCCGAGACGCCCAAACCAGCTCCGATGCCGGTCGCGCGCAAGCCAGAGCCGGTAAAGGTCGAAGTGGCTCCTCCGCCACCCGCACCGCCGGTTGTCGAAACACCGCCACCAGCACCCACACCCGCACCTGTTGTGCAGACACCACCACCGGTAGTTGCAGCGCCGGCTGCGGAGATGGCCGAGGACACGACCGCACCGGTCGAGCCGCAAGCGCCCGCCGTGGTTGATCCGAAGGCTCCAATCATGGTGGTTGCCGCCGAGCCGGGTGATGCTGATCCGGTGCGTGGGTCGATGGAGAAGCGTTACAACGAAGCGAAGCGCATTGTCGAACGTGTCGAGAGCGACAAGCTCAAAGTGGGCGATGTGATCTACGTCGGCAAGGGTGCTGCTGTCGTCGTGCGCCGCGAGGGTAGTCGTTTGCTGCGCATGTGGTTGATCGGTTCGCTCAATGTCAACCAACTCGGAATCGAGGTTCAGGGCACCAACAAGTACAAAGTGTTGAACGGAACTATCTAGTATCAACAGAGCATTCGGGATTCTCGCAACGATTTGCTTGTATCTCGTTCCTTCTCAACGCAAAAGCCCGACACTTCGCAGTGCCGGGCTTTTTGTTTTTTCCTGAAGCGTCACGCCTGTTCAAACATCAGGTAGCGGTCTCGATGCGGGTCCTACGCAGCCAGATAGACGCTGCGATCAAGGCGACACCTACAGTCGCGCCAACCCAGAGGCCTGGTGTGGCAAGCAAGTCGTACACATTGGCCGGATCGAATGCCGAAACGATATCTTCACTGCCGCGCATGCTCTCCCTGAACATATGACCCTCGCCGTTTTGATCATCCAGCCACCAGCCCGGCATGATGCCGAACAGCAGGCGAGCGATCACGTCCTTGAGCATGAAATCCTTGTCGAAATGAGGCAGACCCATCAAGCCGATCCAGCTATTGGCAATGAAGGCGAAGAGCGGCACGAGGACCGCCCAAAGGAACGGTTTGCTGCGTGCGAAAGCTGACCAGAACAGCAGCCATCCTGCGGTCGGGAGCGCAATCATGGCATCCAGTGGAATGGTCAGCAGCAGTCGCCAGAACAGGCCAAGCGTATGCGATGCGCCAATTGCCGGCAGCGGATTGATGCCATGCACCATGGCCCAGATACCGACAAGCACGAGCAGGACCACGTAGGCGACTGTGGCGATCGCAAACCCGATCACCGGGGCGAGCAGGACAGCGGCTGCGACCTTTGACAGCACCGTCGAAGTATCCGAAACCGGCAGCGATTTCCAGAACAAGACACTACGGTCACGGCGGTCGTCATAGAGGGCGCCGAGCAGATAGAAAAAAAGGACAAAGAACATGACGACACCGATCAGACCGGCAATTGCGATATAGGCGATATCAAGTCCGACGCCCGCATGGACAAAATCACCGCTGCTCATCCTTTCGGAAATTTGCTGCCATGGAATAGCACCATTGACATGCAACCGCGATTCAAAAACCTGGGCGGCAATGATGCCCAGCAGGGTCAGCAGCAACATGATTCCGCTGACCCAGATCGGTGCCCAGAAGAAGCCGCCCTTGTGTTCCCAGTATTCGCGTTTGACCAACCAGCCAAAGGTGTTCATGCGTAGGTTCCTTTCATGGTGGCGACGAACAGATCGGCGATGCTCGGTTTGTGCAGTTCGCCGAGTGCGGCCAGGCGTTCGCGATCAACACCGTCAAACAGAAAAATGGATTTGCCGAAGATCTGGCGTTCGTTGAGCGGATTCAGCACACGTGCGGCATCGGCCTTGTCCGGATTGACCATGACCTCGGCATAGCGCTCGCCGATCTCGTCCATTGAAGCGTTCAGAGCGATCTTGCCGTCACGGATGAAGATCAGATCGGTAAGGATGTGCTCGACTTCTTCGACTTGATGCGTGGTGACGATGATCGTCTTGTTCTCGTCGAAGTATTCGCTGAGCAAGTTCTCGTAGAAGGTCTTCCGGTAAAGGATATCGAGACCGAGGGTCGGCTCGTCGAGCACAAGGATGCGTGCATCAATCGCCATGACGAGTGCCAGATGCAACTGTACGATCATGCCCTTGGACATTTCGCGTACACGCATTTTTGGTTTGATCTTGGTGCGGGCGAGGAATGCTTCGCACTTTTCGCGCGAAAAGCGCGGATGCACGCCGCCGACAAAATCGATTGCGTCGCACGCCCGAATCCAGCGCGGCAACACCGCGACATCGGCGATAAAGCAGACCTGCTCCATCAGCTTTGAACGCTGGGTGCGTGGATCGAGACCGAGCACCGACAGCTCGCCGTCGAATTCGCTCAAACCCAGAATCGACTTGAGCGCGGTGGTCTTGCCGGCGCCGTTCGGGCCGATCAATCCGACAATGCGACCTGATTCGATTTCAAAATCGACCGCGTCAAGCGCAACTGTTTTTCCGTACCGCTTGCTCAATCCTTTAGCGTGAATAACGGCGCTCATCAGGATTCTCCCTTGATTTTCGGTGCGTGCTTGAGCAGGGTTTCGATATCGATATCCATGCGTTCAAGACGCGCGGCCAGCGGTGGCCATTCTTCATGAAGAAATCGATCGCGTTCGGATTTCATCAAGGCGCTACGCGCCCCATCGGTGACATACATGCCCAGCCCCCTTCTTTTTTCCACCAGGTTCTCATCGACGAGTTCCTGATATGCCTTGGATACGGTGATCGGATTGATCTGAAAATCCGCTGCCACCTGTCGAACCGATGGCAACGCATCTCCTTGCTTGAGCACGCCATCAAGAATCATCGCCACAACGCGGTCGCGAAGCTGACGGTAGATGGGTGTGTTGTCGTTCCAGACCATGCTCATCGGTTTAGTCCTTGATCACGTTGGGCAGCATTTTGCCGAACGAATAGTAGGGCATGTCCAAACGCACATGCGGCAAGCCGGATCCGGAAAGAGGCGCGGTGTGTTGCGCTATCGAAGCCAATGCTTGCATGGGAGTCGAGGTCTCGTGCTGGGCGACGATCGGTCGCACGATAACCAACGGAAGCGTTGGAATTTGCGCGGGCGCCGATACGTGGATGGTCGAGAGCATCTGCGCATTTTCGGGGGCGGCCATTGCGTCTTGCGGCTCGACTGCTGTCGATAGGTTTGGAGCGATCATTCTGCCGAGCTCAAGCCCGCCAATCGTGACGGCGATGGCAATGGCGAGGAGCATTCGGGCGTGGATCAAGCGGGACATGGTGACCTCCTTGAGGCCTGCTGATGAGCTAGTGTTGTAGCTAACTATAACACCTAAACTCGGTGTGTCAATACCTTCGGGATTCGGGAATCGGGAATCGGAAAGCTCGATTTGTGGGAAGCGGCTTCAGCCGCGATGCTTCTACTTGATCGGGACAAGGGCATCGCCCCCGACAGCGGACAAACAACTGAAGCCGCTTCCCACAAATCCCTCGATTCCCGATTGACGCGCCGCATACTATGGAGTGCCCTTCGGGCCAGCTTCACTATTCGTTCCTACGTTCTCTCCTGACAGTCCAGTTCCCCAATCCCACCAGAGGTAACCCATGTCCAGAATATTTCTCGCGCTGTGTCTGCTCATTACCAGCGGTTCCGCCTTTGCGTGCAGCGACCTGCTTGAAACTCAATTCCGCCCGCTTGCAGGCAAGGAAAGCGTCGATTTGTGCAAGACCTACGGCGGCAAGGTGTTGCTGGTTGTCAACACGGCGAGCAAGTGCGGATTCACGCCGCAATACGACGCCTTGGAAAAGCTCTATGCCAACTACAAGGATCGCGGATTTGCCGTGCTCGGCTTTCCGTCCAATGATTTTCGTGGTCAGGAGCCCGGTTCCGAGGCGGAAATCAAGGATTTCTGCACCCTGACCTATGGCGTCAAGTTCCCCATGTTCGAAAAAGTGCATGTGAAGGCTGAAGACGCCAATCCGTTCTACGCAAAGCTCGCATCTGCCTCGGAGGGTCGCTATCCAAGCTGGAATTTTTACAAGTATCTGGTCGACCGCAACGGCAAGGTGGTCGCCGACTTTCCGAGCAAAGTGACGCCCGATGACAAGGAGCTGGTCGCAAAGATCGAAGCTTTGCTTGACGCTCCAGCCAAGTAGTCCAAAGGCCCTCAATTCACTGTAGGAGCCCCTTCAGGGGCGATATCTTGCGGTCGAATCAATCACGCATCGTCCCTGAAGGGGCTCCTACAGAATCCATCGTCGCCTGCTTGGGCCATGTTCAGATCGTGTTTGGGCCCAGGACGCCTCTTTCGCAACCGTTGCGTGCGGTGCCTGATGACCAAGAAAGTGCAGTCTTTATCTTGCGATCTGACCGCTCTCATGAACGAACCAAGTCGTTTCGTTCAGCCGAATCCGGGAACCCCGCGATCAGTTCATGTTCTCAGTGCAAGCATGGTGGGTGATTGTTCTATGCCATGTCCGTTTTAGTGATGTTTGCCATCGCTGTCGGCCGCATTCACAATATGCGGCCCGCTTGACGGTGAATTCCCTGTCGGGTGGCCAGCAGCCGTCCTCAATCGTTTTAGCCAGGAGTCCCATACATGACCCGTTTTGTCCGCAAGACCCTCATCGCCGCGGCGTTGACCTCGATATTCGTCGCCGGAAATGCTCTGGCCGTCGATGCCTCGTTGAAGACCGAGAAAGACAAGGTCAGCTACATGGTCGGTGCCGATGTCGGCCGCGGCCTCACCCAGATCAAGGACGAACTCGATCTGAAAATCGTCATCCAGGCATTGCAGGATGAGTTCAACGGCGGCAAGGCGTTGATGACGAAGGAAGAAGGTCAGACCATCCGACAGGAGTTCATGCAGAAGCTTCAGGCCAAGCGCGTCGCCGACGAGAAGGTTGCAGCCGATGCAAACAAGAAGGAAGGCGACGCTTTCCTGATCAAGAACAAGGCCAAAGCCGGCGTGAAGACGACGGCTTCCGGTTTGCAGTATGAAGTCGTCAAGCAGGGCACTGGGCCGAAGCCGAAGGAGACCGACACGGTCAAGGTCGACTACACCGGTACCAAAATTGACGGTACCAAGTTTGATAGCTCGGTCGATCGCGGCCAGCCAGCTACGTTCCCGTTGAACGGCGTCATCAAGGGCTGGACCGAAGGTCTTCAGCTGATGCCGGTCGGTTCCGAGTACAAGTTGGTGATTCCGGCTGCGTTGGCTTATGGCGAAAATGCGCCGCCGACCATCGGGCCGAATGCGACCTTGATCTTCGACGTCAAATTGATCTCGATCGAGACCGGTGCAGAGAAGGCCGCGCCAGTTCCAGCCGCAACCGAGAAGAAGTAATCAGCAAGCAGCGTCAAAAAGAAGGCGTGTCGGTTTCCCGACACGCCTTCTTCATTTCCGTGTGGGGTGAAGGCGGCGGCGCCAACAGGATTGGCCAGGTCGAATAAGGAGTCGCGGGATGCGTGTTTCGATATTTGGAACCGGCTACGTCGGTTTGGTCACGGGAACCTGTTTGGCTGAGGTGGGGAATGACGTCGTGTGTGTCGACGTTGATGCTGAGAAAGTTGCGCGACTCGATCGTGGAGCGATTCCGATTTTCGAGCCCGGACTGACGCCGATGGTCATCGAGAATCACGCAGCCGGTCGGTTGCACTTCACCACCGATGCGGCAAGTGCAATCGCCCATGCCGAGATCATTTTCATTGCTGTAGGAACGCCTCCCGAAGAAGATGGCAGCGCAGATCTTTCGCATGTGCTCGATGTAGCGCGCACGATTGGCAATATATTGTCGGTACCCGCGGTAATCGTAAACAAGTCGACAGTTCCGGTCGGAACGGCAGATCGCGTGCGCAAAACGATTGCCGAAGCGCTTTCAGCGCGCGGCAGCAAGGTCACATTCGAGGTGGTTTCAAACCCGGAATTCCTCAAGGAAGGCGATGCCGTGCAGGATTGCCTGCGGCCGGATCGCATCATCATCGGCAGCGACAGTGCTACGGCCATAGCGGCTTTACGCAGTCTGTATGCGCCTTTCAACCGCAATCACGATCGTATCGTGCAGATGGATGTGCGCTCCGCCGAGCTGACCAAATACGCAGCCAATGCGATGCTCGCGACTAAAATCAGTTTCATGAACGAGATCGCGAATATCGCGGAGCGCGTCGGCGCGGATGTTGAGAATGTGCGCATCGGAATCGGTTCGGATCCGCGTATCGGCTACCACTTCATCTATCCGGGTGCAGGCTACGGCGGCTCGTGCTTCCCGAAAGACGTCAAGGCACTTGAGCACATTGCACGAGCACACGGCTACGAGCCACGCGTGCTTGCCGCTGTCGAGGCCACCAATGCCGCGCAGAAGGAACGTCTGTTCACCTTGATCAATGAGCATTTCGACAGCAATTTGAAAGGCCGCACCTTTTGCCTCTGGGGTTTGGCCTTCAAGCCAAATACGGACGACATGCGCGAAGCGCCCAGCCGTACCTTGATCGAACAGCTCTGGGCAGCAGGCGCAAAGGTGCGCGCGTTCGATCCTGAGGCGCATGAGGAAGTTCGACGCATCTACGGTGAGCGCGAGGACCTTGAGCTTTGCGCCTCCCAGTACGAAGCACTGGAAGGTGCCGATGGCTTGGCCGTCCTGACCGAATGGAAGGCCTTCCGCAGCCCTGATCTGGCGCGAATCGGCGCGACGTTGAAGCACAAGGTGATCTTCGATGGACGCAATATCTTCGAGCCTGTCACGATCGAAGCGGCTGGGCTTGCCTACTACGGAATCGGACGCGGCCGCAGTATCAAGCGCCTGATGTAATTCTGCGAAACTGTACCTCGGCGCTTGCCATCGCTACCATTACTACCGTATTCCGATCTGCGTGATCGGCACTCCTCAATCCAGAAGCAGATCATCGATGGACAAGAAGCGCGCATTGGTCACCGGCATCACCGGGCAGGATGGAGCCTATCTGGCCGAATTCCTGCTCGCGAAAGGCTACGAAGTCCACGGCCTCAAGCGCCGTGCATCGTCGTTCAACACCGAACGCATCGATCACCTTTACAGCGAGCTCGATGAAACCGGTCCGGCGCTGACTTTGCACTACGGTGACCTGACCGACTCGACGAGCCTCATGCGCGTGGTCCAGGAAGTCGAGCCGCACGAAATCTACAACCTGGCCGCACAGAGTCATGTCGCGGTGTCGTTTGAGGAGCCCGAATACACGGCCAATGCGGATGGTCTCGGCACGCTGCGCCTGCTGGAAGCGATGCGCATTCTCAAACTTCAGGATCGTTGCCGCATCTACCAGGCGTCGACTTCCGAGCTCTATGGTCTGGTTCAGGAAACTCCACAAAAAGAGACCACGCCGTTTCATCCGCGTTCGCCTTATGGCGTCGCCAAGCTTTATGCCTACTGGATCACCGTCAACTACCGTGAGGCCTACGGGATGTTCGCGTGCAACGGCATCCTGTTTAATCACGAATCCCCGATTCGTGGCGAAACCTTTGTCACACGAAAAATAACGCGCGGTCTGGCCCGGGTCATCTGCGGGCTGCAGCATTGCCTGTATCTCGGAAATCTCGATGCACGCCGCGACTGGGGCCATGCACGTGACTACATCGAGGCGCAGTGGTTGATCTTGCAGCAGGACGAAGCCCACGACTATGTGATTGCAACCGGCATCCAGCATTCCGTGCGCGAGTTTGTCGTTCTCGCCGCGCGCGAGATGGGTGTGGAAGTTGAATTCAAGGGCGAGGGCGCCGATGAGGTCGCGGTCGTCGCTGAAGTGCGCACATCGAATGCGAAGATCCAGGTTGGTGAAACGCTGCTGCGCATTCATCCGAAATATTATCGACCGGCAGAAGTGGAAACCCTGCTAGGTGATCCGACCTTCGCGCGAGAGAAGCTCGGCTGGACGCCGAAAACCAGTTTCGCCGAGCTGGTTCGTGAAATGGCCAGCGCAGATCTCGCTTTGGCTATCAACGAAGCATCGGGCAACCTCGGCGCTCGTCACGGTCGTCACTTGATCGAAGATCTGCCGCGCTCATGAGTTCGCTGGAAGAACGTCTGACCGAACTCGAAGTGCGCCTCGCCTTCATTGATGATGGTGTTGCAGCACTCAATTCGGCCGTGGCCATGCAGGATCAGGCCATGTTGAGCATGCGCCGCGAACTCGAGCGGCTGCGCTCGGATCTTGTCGGCCTGCGCGGCGCGCTCGACAATGACACCAGCAATGAACCGCCACCTCCCCATTACTGATCGCTACGATTGCAGCAACGACCATGGCCGATTCCCTGCGTGACCTGCTGCTGAAGAGCGGCCTCGTACAGAAGCTTAGGGCAGAGGCGAAACCTGCCGAGCGGCCGCAGCGCCCGGCCAACCCGCAACGCCCAGCCAACCCGCAACGCCCGGCCAACCAGCAACGCCCGGCCAACCAGCAACGCCCGGGATCAGGCAACCCGAGGACTACAAATCCGCGCGCTCCACGCAATCAGGAGGAGATCGATCTTGCCCGCGCCTACGGCTTGCGTGATCGCGCCGAGCGCGAGCAGCGCGATCTCGAAAAGAACCAGGCCGAACAGCGCGCCAGGGAAAAGGCCGAGCGCAAACAGAAGCTCGCCGCGCTGCTGGAAGGCAGGGCATTGAACAAGGCGGATGCCGAGATTGCGCGACACTTTCCGCATGGTGACAAGATTCGACGCGTCTATTGCACGCCGGAGCAATTGGCACAGGTCAACGCGGGAGAACTCGCGATCGTCCAACAGCGCGGCCGATACGTGTTGGTCACCCGTGAAATCGGCGAAAATATTCGCGAGATCAGTCCGGAAGCGCTGGTCTTTTTGTGCGACCCGAATGTCCCCAACGATGATGGCGTTCCGGATGATCTGGTCTGGTAGTTCCAGATTGGATTGTTTAAAAATCCATGAAGTAGCCGCCATTCACCGGGATATTCGCGCCGGTGATGAAGGCGGATTCGTCGGCACAGAGGAAATCGACGACGCGGGCGATCTCGGAAGGTTTGCCGAGACGGCCAACCGGAATGTTGCTGATGATCTGTTCGCGTACGTTTTCAATTACGGCCATCAGAGATCGGTTTCACAGTAACCTTGTTTCAGCGGGATATTCATTTTCGCGGCGCGCCACCGTCGCCATCAGGCGATTGAACTGCTGCGGCAAGCTCGGCCTGCAGGGGATGCGCGCTTAGACCTGCCTTCCTCAATTGCGCGAGACCAAGCTGTGTATGCTTTTTCGCGGCATCGTTGTCGCCCATCGCGCGTGAGATCTGGGCGGCCAGGCATTGTCGTCGAGCGGTATCTGCAGCAAACCCGAGTTCGAGAGTGGCGTCGGACGCTAATGCCGGTGTCAATTCTCGCTGGGCGAGCGCCGCATCACCGGCGGCCAGTGCGCAGCGGGCCTCTGCTTCGAAGTGCACTGCGGAATCTGACGCGGCCATCCCCTTTGTCTCGAAACCGATGGCGTGCATTCGGTCACGCCACGTTTCGCCTTGGACAAAGTTTCCTTGTCCACAATTAAGTATAGCCAACCAGGCGGCGGCTGTCGCATCGGGCATGGCATAGGCGGCTGGCCTTTGCGCGAGAGACGCTTCGGCTCGTGTCAGTGCGACAATGGCCTCGTCGCGGCGACCCGCTTGGGCCAATACAATTCCCCGATTCCAGTGGAAGAAATCGTAGTCCTCAACGCGGGCAATTCCGCGCACGGCGGCGATCTCGGTGTTACCCAGATCGAGCTCGGTAATGGCCTCATCGAAGCGCCCACGGGCCGCTTCCAACAGTCCAAGTCCGACGCGCGCGCTGCCTCGGTACTCCGATGGTCCGTCGAGTACCTCATCGTAGATCGCGAGAGCCTCTCGCGCCTGGTGATCTGCCGCATCGAAGGCGCCAATTTGCCGATTGCCGACTGCGACGTTGGCGAGCGCCACCGCCACGCGAAAATGGCGCATCCCGTAGCGCTGGCGTATCTCCTCGAGGGCGCGCTCGCGATACGGAATCGACTCGCGTACCCGGCCCAGTCCGGACAGCGCGATAGCCATTGATCCGTACAGGCTGCTGCGCTGGTTTGGAGACAGGGCGACTCGCGTGTCAATCGGATCAGACAACGGAAGCAGGGTCTCGAGCGCAAGTTCGAATTGCCGCTGCGCCAGGTGCATGTCCGCAACAGCGAGTTTGACATCGATGGCGAGAGTCTGACCGGCACCTCCGGCCAACAGGGTGCTTGCTTCCCGCAGGTCCGTTAGCGCCAGTTCGAACTCGCGACCAATCCGCTTGACCGTCGAGCGACGCATCAACGCGCGTGCACGCACGGCGGCGGCGCCCGTTTCCATCTTGTTGGCCAACGCCAGGGAGCGCTCGATCAATGCGCTGGCCCGGTTTGTGTCAGACCGCGCAAGCCGAATCTGGGTAATAGCGTCGAGCATGTCGGCGCGCACGCCAGCGTTGTCAAAGGTGGAGCCCAGCGCCAGATGTTCGCCCTCGTCGAGCAACTCGGTTGTAGTCGGAAGTTCGTTGCGTGGCTTGCCGGGCGCTTGGGTTTCGAAGATGCCGAGCAGGTAATCACGCAGTGCGTTGGCACGGCTTAGTGAATCAAGTGCCTCGGCGCGAGCGGCGACTGCGCGTTCGGTCTGGGCATTCGCTTGACGAGCCTGCTGCAGGGCGGCCATGGAACCACCCATCAGCGAGGCCAGGACGGCCACGCTCAGGGCAGTCGTCAACCAGTGTCGACGCAAGTGTCTTGCTACCCGTTCGTGCAGAGGTGGGCGACGCGCAATGATCGGCTGACCCGTCAACCAATGCTGCAAGTCGTCGGAAAATGCATTGGCGGTGGCGTATCGGTCGGCGGGATCCTCGCTCAGTGCCTTCATGACGATGGCGTCGAGATCTGCACTTGCCGAACAAGCGCCAGGCGCTGCCTTGGACGGCGCAAGGATGGGATTCTGTGCACCCTGAGTGCGCGGCGGCATGCCGGTCAGCAGCACATACAGCACTGCACCGAGGCCAAATATATCGACCAAAGTCGATTGCGCCGTGCCTGTGAACTGCTCTGGAGCGGCATACATCGGTGACAACGCGCGCCAATGCGTGGCCGTGGTTTCCCGCGCGGTATCATCGAGTAGTCGCGCAATACCAAAGTCAAGCAGACGCACATGACCCTCGCCGTCGACCAGCACATTGGACGGTTTCAAATCACGATGCACCACCAGGCTGCGATGCGCATGCGCAACGGCGGCGCAGACATCGAGGAACAGCCGGACTCGCGCTCCAATATCGAGGTCATGTTGCTCGCTCCACAGGTCGATGCGCTGCCCATCCACCAGCACCATGGCGATCCACGGTGTGCCATCCTCCGCGATCCCTGCATCGATCAGGGTTGCGATATGCGGATGATTCAGTCTGGCAAGGATGGCCTGCTCGCGGCGAAAGCGTTCCGCGCCTGGGCCGGCGAGCGCACCCAGGGTCAGCAGCTTGATCGCTGCAATTCTATCCGGCGCTTCGGTTGCATGTGCGCGGTAGACCACCGACATGCCGCCGCGTCCGATTTCAGATTCGATCGTCCAGCGGCCGATCCGGCGTCCGGCCAACACATCGCGGGTTTCGCCAACTGATACCGGGATGGCGGCTGCCACATCGGCGGCGCCAGATAGCGTCCGTGTTCCCTGATCAGCGTCCAGTAGCCGTTTGACCCGCGCATGCACATCCGCATCGAGCGACAGCTGCGCCAGCGCTTCCGCACGACCAGGCTCCGGCAATTCGAGGAGACGATCGAATAGCGCATCGGCCACTTTCCACTGCTCGATTTCCTTCTGCTGCATGTTTGTGTCCACGCTGTTTGAGATTGGCTTCGATTCCCAGTGCGATTGGCACGAAAGCCTAGCTCACATCGCAAGCCGAATTCAGGGGTGACGCCCACCATTACGAATTTGAGCTCGTCTCCATGTCCGCTGGGCTCGCGTTAGTACGATTCTTGTTTACTGGCCGATCCTGCGGCATTGAGTGGAGTGCGTCATGTTTGTTCAGAGGTTCGCGCTGTGGTTTGGCGTCTTGTTGAGTCTGGCGGCGTTTCCCGCAGGGGCGGTTTCGCTGCGCGTCGGTGTCGGCACCGGTTGCGATCAGAACACATTGGCGGGGGCGCTGAACGTGATCCGTACCCAGGCTGGCACGCATACGATCAGGATCAACAAGGGCGAATATGCCGTGCCCGATGGCATGGTCTATAACCCCACGGTCTCACAGACGGCGGTATTCGTCGAAGGTGGCTACGACAGTTGCACTGCACCCGCGCCAACCGGCGATCCGACCGTCGATGTGAACCGTGCAGTGTTCAACGGTGCAGGCGGTAGCCAGGCTTCTGTTCTTGACCTGTGGATATATGGAAAAGTCGGTACATTTCAGGTACGCCGAGTCGTACTCACCGGCGGCGACGCAACCAGCGAGGCCAGTCCGCTATGGGCCAGATCGGGTGGCGGACTGGCGGTGCGAGGGCAAGCCTCGGTGTTGCTGGGCATCGGTACTTCGATCAAGGGCAATGCCGCAGTCGATGGCGGCGGGGTTGTCCTGACCGGTAGCAGCGTGATTGATACAGCTGCGATCGAGAAGGCCGATCTCTTCATTGATGAAGGGGCCGAGATCGCCAGCAACACGGCGACCAACAGCGGCGGTGGCATCTACTGTGGCGGCAGCAATCCGAATGGTTCCGCAGGCCCCAACATCGCTCGTCATGGCAGCATTGTTTTTCTAGACGGCACGCTCGCCTTCAATCAGGCGCCAACGGGCGCTGGCTTCGCTTGCAGGGGCACCGTGGAGGGCGGCGGCGGCCTGCAGCCACGCCCGCGCAATGGACGTGTGGCATGGATCCTGGGCAACTTGAGCAGCGGCAGTGGTTGCGCTGCCGGAGAAGGTACGCTCGACGCGGCAATCCCTGTTGGCGCGAGCGGCTTGCGCGAGCTTGGCGCTGCAAACGGTGAGAATGGTCTGCTGGCGATCACCAACAATCAGGGGCGCTTTGCCGGGCTATGCCTGTCCGGCAGTTCCACCCTTGGCAACATTGACTCGCGGCCGCCAGCGTCCAATCAATTTCGCTTGCAGAACCTGTATGTGGCCAACCAGCTCGGTGAGGGCGGCAGCATGGCTTTGTCTGCAAGCGCAGGCATGCAACTCACCGTGCAACCGTCTGGCGCGGCGGTATTGTGCTCGTTCTTTGGGCCCGTGCCATGCGTAACCATCGAGAATAACGAGATGGCTGTGATTGGCGGGTTTCCGGTGCCATCGAATCTGTTGACCGTGAGCAATGTTGCCACGCTCCATCTTTACCGGTCGATGGTGCGCAACAATCGCGTCGGCGGTTCGCTGATAACCTCGTTAAGCGATGCATTGCTGGATCTTAGGTCAAGCATCGTTGACAACAACCAAGTGGTCGCGTTCAGCGCAATCGACGGCAGTACCACCTCGCTGATGTCAGCCTCGTTCTCGGCGAGCATTGATCTCCACCAGAGCACCGTGGTCATGCGCAGTCCGTTGACGCGGTTCTTCCTGCTCAATGACGGCGGATCCAGTACGGTACACGGCAGCATCCTCGCTTCGACCTCGGCGCCAGCGCCGGCCAACTTGGGCGGAAATTCGGCATCGTCCAAGCTGAAGCGCGAATGGTGCGGATTCTTCCAGAGTACTGGGGATTTTGCCGGTCATACGGTGGTTCCTGATCCCACCACAGGAACGTTCGTGATCCAGCCGCCTGCTGCGTTCGATATCGATCCCGTAACCTACGCCCCACGCAGTACGGAACTGATCGACGCATGCTCGATCCCGGCCGCTTACAATCTCGATTTCTACGGCAGGCCATTCAACGTTGTTCTCGAAAGCGCGAGCCCGGTGCATTCGGATATCGGAGCAGTCGAGACTCAACTTCCCAATGACGTCATATTTGTCAACGGATTCGATTGAGCGTGCTCATGGGTTCGGCGGGTCATTCAGCTGGGTGAGCAGGAAGGCCCGCGCGCGCTGCCAGTGGCGTCGTACGGTCTTTTCGTTGACGCCGCGCGCTGCCGCTATCTCCTGCAGTTCAAGGCCACCGAAAAAATGCAGCTCGACCAGCTCCCTCTGCAGCGGATCGATGGCGTCTAGCATCTCCAGTGCCTGATCGATCACCAGCAAGTCCGGGCCTCCCGCGGCCACCGCTTCGCCCAGGGCTGCACCGAGCGTCACGGTTTCCATGCCGCCTCCGCGCTTGTCAGCAACCGCCGCTCGCACGTGATCGATGACGATTGCGCGCATCGCGCGCGCCGCACAAGACATGAAGTGGTGGCGATCACTCAGGCTCAAGGCGGCGTTCTGAGAAAGGCGCAACCAGGCCTCGTGAACGAGCGCGGTAGGACTGAGTGTGCGCTCAGCCGAGGACAACCTTGCTTGCGCGAGCTGGCGCAGTTGCGGATACAGCGCCTCGAAGACTCGATCGAGTCCGGCGCCTTTGCCCAGTCGGGCCTCGATCAACCATTGTGTGATCTCGCTCATAAGCCAAGCTTAGCGACTAAGCACAACAATCGACACGGTTGGAATTTCGCCAGCAGATCAGGCCGGAGGTGGACCTGAACCTGCCCCTCAAAAATCCATGAAGTAGCCGCCATTCACCGGGATATTCGCGCCGGTGATGAAGGCGGATTCGTCGGCACAGAGGAAATCGACGACGCGGGCGATCTCGGAAGGTTTGCCGAGGCGGCCGACCGGGATATTGCTGATGATCTGTTCGCGCACCGGTTCCGGTACGGCCATCACGAGGGCAGTTTCGCAATAGCCCGGCGAGACGCTGTTGACGGTGACGCCCTTGCGCGCCACTTCGCGGGCGAGGGCCATTGTGAAGCCATGCATGCCGGCCTTGGCGGCGGAATAGTTGGTTTGGCCGAACTGTCCGGTCTGCCCATTGACCGATGAGATATTGATGATGCGGCCAAAGCCGCGCTCGGTCATGCCATCGATCAGCGCTCGACAGGTGTTGAACACGCCATCGAGATTGACTGTGATGACGTCCGACCATTGCTGCTCGGACATCTTGCGCAAGGTGGTATCACGGGTAATTCCGGCGGCATTGACGAGGATCGAAATCGGGCCATGACGGTCGACGATGCTGGCAAGTGAAGCGGCGCAGCCCGCATGATCGGCTACGTCAAGCGGCTCAAAGAAAATCGCTTCCTTGAACTCTTCGACTTCTGCAAGAAATGCATCGACGCGCTCGGTTCTCGTACCAAGATCAGCGGCAATGACGCGATTGCCTGATCGTGCGAGATAACGACAGATCTCAGTGCCGAGTCCACCTATACCACCTGTGACGAGAGCGACGCGCTGGATCATTCTTTGGACTCCTTGAAGGACGGGAGTGATCAGGCGCTGGCACTCACACCGTCAGATTTGCTGGCAGCTTGGTCGGTGAATCTGGAGGGAATGTGGTGACGCGGATTACAGGCGCAAGATCAGGGCTTGCTGTCTTTCTTCGCTTTTGCGGGATCCGTATCCTGGCGCGCCTTGTTGACGGCGTCAGTCAGGAAACCCTGTTGCATGGATTTCCATACGTCCATGTTGCGCTCGGTCATTTCGTTGAGCATCGACCAAGGCGTGCGGCCCATGATGTTGTTCAACTGGCTGCGAAATTGCTGCTGCTGATCGAGAAACACCTGCAGACTTTTTTCCAGGTAGCTGCCCATGAATCCTTGCAACGAGTCGCCGTAAAAACGAATCACTTGCGAGAGCAGCTCGGTGGTGAACATCGGCTGGCCGCTATCCTCGTGCTCGGTGATGATCTGGAGCAATACGGAACGGGTCAGATCTTCGCCGGATTTGGCGTCGCGAACCTCGAACTTCTCGCCGTCGACGACGAGCTGACGAACCTCTTCAAGCGTGATGTAGCTTGAGATCTCGGTGTCATAAAGACGACGGTTCGGATACTTCTTGATGATGCGGGATTCGGCCATAACGCAACGCTAACAGATCATGCGGCGGCGCACCAGTTTCATGCTGCGCAGCATCGAAATCCATTGCCGCATCATGCATTGGAACCCCGGAATGGTCGATTTGGCTGGCTTGGCGACGTTTAAAGTTGCGCGCAAAGCCATGCTGCAACATGACGAGGGGCGAGCGTCGCCCCTCGTCTCGAAAGCCTACCACCCCATGTAGTGGCCACCATTGATCGACAAGTTGGCTCCAGTAATCCATGAGGCCTGTTCGGCGGCGAGGAAGCCAACCGCGTAGGCGATTTCCTCGGGCTCGCCAAGGCGACCGACTGGAATCTGCGCGGCAATCTTGGCGCGCACGTCCTCAGGCACGGCCTTGACCATTTCGGTCAGAACATAACCCGGTGAAACGGTATTGACCGTGATGCCAAACTTCGCGTTTTCCTGGGCGAGCGAGATCGTGAAGCCATGCATGCCGGCTTTGGATGCTGCGTAATTGGCCTGTCCATACTGACCTTTCTGGCCATTGATTGAACTGATCTGGATGATGCGCCCCCATTTTCTCGCGCGCATACCATCGATGATCGGACGCGTCACGTTGAAGCAGGAATTGAGGTTTGTGGCGATGACCTCCTGCCATTGCAGCGCGCTCATTTTGTGAAACGTCGTATCGCGCGTGATACCGGCATTGTTGATGAGGATGTCAATCGGACCAATCTGCCTTTCGACGTCATGCACCATCGCTTCGGACGCCTCCACATTCGACACGTCGCCGGCGGCGAGGGCGAAGTCAAAACCTTCTGCCTTTTGCGCCGCCTGCCAAGCCTTGGCCTTTGCCTCGTCACGATAATTCGTCGCCACGCGATGACCCGCTTGTGCAAGATGTCGGCAGATTGCCGTTCCGATGCCGCCAATGCCGCCGGTGACCAGTGCTACCCGAGCCGTCATGCTGTTCTCCCTTCTTGTGAATGATCTGATTTCGCTGTCGTCTGCCAATTCGTGAAGTGTGCCTGTGCACGGACGATTAGTCCTTCCGCATTGCGGCATGTTTGTGCGCTGAACGTGGGATCGCGTCCGCGTCGAAGCGTTCCATCGCCTGTTGCAGGAGGGCATCGACGTGTCTCGCGGTTGGAATCGTCTGGCCAAGGAAGCTCAAGGCTGCCTGTAGCGCGGGAAGTGGCTCGGCAAGGTCGAGCGGGCGCGCACGATCTTGCTTGCTGAGTTTGCGCCCCGAAGAATCGAGGGCCGTTGGCACATGCAGGTAGTTCGGGATTCTGAGTCCGAGTTGCTGCCGCAGGAAGATCTGACGTGGCGTGGAATCGAGAAGGTCAGCACCTCGCACGACCTCGTCGATGCGCTGCTCGGCGTCATCGACGACCACAGCCAGCTGGTAGCTAAATACACCGTCGGCTCGGCGCAGGACAAAGTCACCGACCTCGCGATCGATACGCTGACTGATTGCGCCGAAGACACGGTCGGTGAGTTCGATCAAGCGACCGTTGGTGCGCTAACGCCAGGCCGGTGCATCGGACTTTGTGAGGGTCACGCATTCGCTCGGATGGATGCCGTTGAACTTGCTCAGATCGTTGCGACTGCAGTGGCAAGGATAGATCGCCGCGCGGGCCCGGAGAGCTTCGAACGCTGATTCATACCGGTCGAGGCGATCGCTTTGCCAAACGACGGTTTCGTCGGGTTCAAGACCGAACGCAGTCAAGGCTGCGAGCATGCGCTGGCCCGCGCCTGGAACTGTGCGCAGCGGATCAAGATCCTCCATGCGCACGATCCATGCTCCCCCTTGCGATCTCGCGCGCAACCAGCTGTCCAACGCAGCGATGAGCGAGCCAAAATGGAGATCACCCGTGGGCGAAGGCGCGAAGCGCCCGCGCACGCCAAGTGCCCGGATTGCGTTCGCGATTATCGGTGGAACCATGCTCATCGGACGGCAGTCGAAGTTTGAGCGTTGCTTGAAATCGAGCGCAGTCTACCCAAACATTCAGAAACGAACGCGTCACCTTATCCCTGATCAGCGAGTGAAGAAACCATGCGTCGCATCCTGCTTTTCATTGCCACCAATCTTGCCGTGATGCTGCTGCTGACGATTGTCGTCAAGCTGTTCGGCATTGATACGTACACGACCACAAAAGCCGGGATCAATTTCAAAGGCATCCTGATCCTTTCCGCCGTGATTGGTTTCGGTGGTTCGTTCATTTCGCTGGCGATGTCGAAATGGATCGCCAAATGGCAAACCGGCGCGAAGGTGATCGTAAATCCTGCAAACCCGACCGAATCCTGGTTGCTCTCGACCGTACGTCGACAAGCGGAAGGTGCTGGCATCGGCATGCCCGAAGTCGCGATTTATGATGCGCCGGAAATGAATGCTTTCGCCACAGGCGCTACGCGCAACAGTGCGCTGGTCGCGGTCAGTAGCGGATTGCTGCAGCAGATGAGCCGCGACGAGATCGAGGCCGTGCTCGCCCATGAGGTCAGTCACGTTGCCAACGGTGACATGGTCACCATGACCCTGTTGCAAGGTGTGTTGAATACCTTCGTGATCTTCCTCGCGCGGGTAATAGGCACGGTGGTTGATCGCGCAATCAGTGGAAATCGAGAGGGTGGTGGAGGTGGAATTGCCTACTTCGCGATCGTCATCGTGCTGCAGATCGTACTCGGCATGCTCGCCTCTATCGTCGTCATGGCATTTTCACGCTGGCGTGAATTCCGTGCCGATGCAGGAAGCGCGCGTCTTTCCGGCAAGGACAAGATGATTGCCGCGCTCGCACGACTCTCCCAGGGACACGGCGAAAGCAGTCTGCCCAAGGCGATCCAGGCCTTTGGCATCGCTGGTGGTGGTATGCGCAAACTGTTCTCGAGTCATCCCTCGATCGAAGAACGTATCGCCGCGTTGCGCGCCGGCTGATGAGCTGAATGCAAAGGCCCCGCGTTGCGGGGCCTTTGATTGTTGCGCGAACTCGGTGATTGCTCAGGTGCCGCCGAAATCGTAGGACATTACCTGTTCGGGCTCCTGCAGGAAGTTGCCCTGAACGAAATTGATGCCGCAGGAGAACAGGATCGACATGCTCGCGGCGTCTTCGACAAATTCGGCGACAGTCAGCTTGCCTGCATTGTGTGCTTGGTCGCACATGGACTTGATGCGCTCCTGGTTCTCCTTGTTCTTCGGCAGTTCGGCCATGTAGCTACGGTCGATTTTCAGGTAGTGCGCGGGAATGTGCTTGAGCAGCTGGAATGAATTGAGACCCGAGCCAAACTGTTCGAGGGCGAAGCCGCAGTGAATTTGCTCAAGTCCACGGACAAACGCACGAGCAGGTTTGAGGCTCGTGACCACCTTGCTTTCTGGCATCTCAAAGACCAACGCATCGCCGCGCTGACGCGCGTTTTTCAGTTGCAGCGCGATCCACGGAAGCAGGGTCTGATCATCGAGTGACTGCGGCGCGAGCTTGATGAAGAACGTGGTCTTGCGGCCGCCTTGCTCGCGCTCTGCCAGCGCGCGGATCGCCGTGCTGATAACCCATCGATCCAGCTGCGGCATCAGGCCATATTGTTCAGCGATCGGCATGAAGAATCCGGGCAGGATTTCGCCCTTGGGTCCCTTCATGCGCAGGAGGATTTCGTAGTAATCGCCTTCGGCGCCCTGCAGACTGATGATCGGCTGGAAATAGAGCACGTAGCCGTCGTTGTTCAGCGCGTCCTTGATCAGCTTGAGCCAGTGGCGGTTCTTCTCGGCGTCGGCCTTGTCCTTCGCGGCAGGATCGAAGACGCGACCGAGGTTGCCGCCTTCCGTCTGCACGGCACGCAAGGTGACCGAGGTCTGATCAAGGACTGCATTGCCGTTCGCTGCCTTCTCGCCGATCAGGCTGGCGGCCACGCTCATGGTCAGATTGATTGAATTCTTGCCGATCTCGAAGATGCGTTCTTCAAAGGCTCTGCGCAAATTCTCGACCAGCTGGCCAACCGCTTCGGCATTTCGATCATGAACGAGGATGCCGAACGTATATTCGCCGAGGCGACCTGGAATATCGTCCTCCTTGAGATGACGGCGCAGCAGATTGGCCATATCGCCGAGCAACAAATCGGTATTGCCCAAGCCAATGCCATCACGCACCGTCCGCGCATTGTCGAGTTCCATCAGGATCAGGGCCTGGTCGGACTTGCCGGCATTGGCCGCCGCGACGACTTGATCAAGTTCATTGGTCATGTGCTGGCGATTGAACAGCTCGGTCACCAGATCCTTGCGACGCAGCTCTTCGAGTTCTTCGGTCGTGCCGGGGTCGGCTTCCTGCTGGCGGAAGACGATTTGCTGGCAAGGCTCCCCTTCATACATGGCCTCGGCGAACTCCATCACCGCATCGAACGTAGTTCCATCCGCTCGCTGCGCCTTGAGATTCAGTTTTTGCGGTGGTCGTTCGCCCTTGGACAATCGCTTGAGCAGGGTCTTGAAGTCGTCGGCATCATCGGCTGCGACCATGTCGAGGACTGACATGCTCTCGATATCCTCGAAATCCTCATAGCCAAAGGTTTCCAGGTAGGCTCGATTGGCGCGCACATGCATGCCCTCATGGACATAGGCTATCGGATCTCGTGAGGAGTCGAGCAGGTCGCTGCAGCGGCGCTCGGACTCGCGCAGCGCATTCTCAAGACGACGAACGCTGCGGCGCATGGTCAAGGCCTCGAATTCGCGACGGACGATCATCTGCAGATGATCAGGTCGGCTTTGCAGCGCCAGCGCACGGGCACCGTCGCGAAACGCCTCGACCACATCATTGTCACTGACGTTGCTGCCGTAGACGACCAAGCCAATATCCTTGCCGGTGCGATTGACCGCTTCAGCGGTTGGGCGCAGCGGAAGATCCTTGCTGCCGAGGTTGGCCAGGATCAGATCCGGCGTTTGTCGTTCGAGCAGATCCTCAAGCTCGGCTTCATTGCCTGCCCGCGAGGGACGCACCGCAATTCCGCCGTTACGCAACATGCTGATGATCTGCTCGGCTTCGTCGGCCGAATCCTCGATCAGCAGCAGCTTGATCACATTGTCTGTCTTGGTCATTAAGGTCGCGCTTTCAGGGAGGTGCGCAGTACAAGGTTGGCCGTCGTGCGAGCGGCGACCAAGACGGCAACTTGTACCGGATTCACGCGCTTATTTCCATACTCTGACGGATATTCAAAAAAGTTGTTGATTCACAGAGGCAGCTTGCTTGCGGCTCCCGCGGTTTCGCGCACGAGCCGAGGTACCAGATAACCCGGCAAGCGGGCGCGCAAAGCGTCGACGAGTGCGAGCGCGGTCGAGTCGGAAACTTCGAAATGAGCGGCACCCTGAACACGATCCAGTTGGTGCAGGTAGTAGGGCAGGAGTCCACAGTCAAACAATCTTTCGGAAAGCGCGGCCAAGACTTCGACCGTATCATTGATCCGACGCAGCAAGACGGATTGGTTGAGCAGAGTCGCCCCTGCAGCGCCAAGTTTTTGACAAGCGTTGACGACAGAATCATCGATTTCGTTGGCATGATTGGCGTGCAAAACGACAACGCGCTGCAGGCGCAGCCTCGCTATCCAGTCGATCAACTCGTCATCGATGCGCTCCGGCAACACGATCGGTAGACGTGTGTGGATGCGCAGGCGGCGCACATGCGGGATTTTTTCGAGCGCATTGGTCAACTCGGCGAGTTTGCTCGTTGAAAGCGAAAGCGGGTCCCCGCCCGAGAGAATCACTTCGTTGATTGAGGTGTCACCGGCCAAATGCTCGATGGCTGAGCGCCAGTGCGCGCTTGCTGCGGTCTCTTCGGCATAAGGAAAGTGTCGGCGGAAGCAGTAGCGGCAGTTGATCGCGCAGGAGCCAGTTGCAATCAGCAGGGCGCGACCTTCGTATTTGTGCAGCACACCAGTCGCGGTGCGGGCATCGAGATCACCAACAGCATCCCCGGAATAACCCTGTGAGCGTGTAAGTTCGTCGATCCCGGGCATCACCTGCAGCAGCAACGGATCGCTGGCGTCACCATGGCGCATACGGGCGACGAAGCCGCGCGGAACACGCATGACGAATCCGGTGTCGGCATCTGCAAGCAGCTCGGACGCCCGCGATTCGAGGCCGAGCAGGCCCAGCAGTTCGAGCGGATCGGTGATTGCTTCGCGCCAGAGCTGCTGCCAACGCACAGGCTGGCGCGCGGAAAGTGACCTGGGAATCTGTGAGAAAAGCGGGCTTGCAGGTATCATTGTCGATCGGTTCCGGGCATTCCGGTCAACGAATTCCCTATTCTAGCTGCTTTATACGGGCAGCTTGTCCTCTCGCAACAGGAGCTCTCCATGGCCACGCATGGAATGAACGACGTCAAGAACGGCCTCAAGATCATCGTTGACGGTCACCCGTGCACGATCATCGATACTGATTTCGTCAAGCCCGGCAAGGGGCAGGCGTTTACCCGGGTCAAGTACCGCAACCTCAAGAACGGTCGCACGGTCGAAATGACGATGAAATCGACCGATACGGTTGAGGCCGCTGATGTCGTCGACAGCGACATGGAGTTTCTCTATTCGGATGGCGAGTATTGGCATTTCATGCACCCGACCAATCACGAGCAGATCGCCGCCGATGAAAACGCGGTGGCCGATGCAGCCAAGTGGCTAAAGGGCAACGAGATGGTCATTCTGACCTTGTGGAATGGCGCTCCGCTCAATGTGACGCCGCCCAATTTCGTTGAATTGCTGATCGTCGAGACCGATCCCGGCGTCCGCGGTGATACCTCGGGCGGCGGCGGCAAGCCGGCCAAGCTCGAAACCGGCGCAACTGTGCGTGTGCCTCTGTTCGTCAATCAGAATGAAGTGATCAAGGTCGACACGCGCACCGGCGAATATGTCGGCCGGGTCAAGTGATCCAGGGCGCATGACAACACCTACAACGGTTGATCTGCAGATCGAGGCTCGCTGGGTGATTCCGGTCGAACCACAGGGTGTGGTTCTGGAATCGCATGCGGTCATCGTCAATGCCGACCGCATCGTCGCGATCCTGCCGGCCGTCGAAGCGCGCCAACGCTTTGCGCCACGCGAGCGCACGGAACTCGGCGAGCACGCGCTGATTCCAGGCCTGGTCAACGGTCACACGCACAACCCGATGACCCTGATGCGCGGGCTCGCCGACGACGTGCCATTCATGGTCTGGCTCAAAGAGCACGTCTGGCCGGCGGAAGCGAAAGTGATGGGACCCGAGTTCGTTCGTGATGGCGTCGAGCTGGCCATCGCGGAAATGATCCGCGGCGGTACCACGTGCTGCAACGAGAACTATTTCTTCCCCGACGTGCAGGCGGCAACCTACGTCAAGCACGGGTTCCGCAGCCTGATCGGCTTGCCGGTTATCGAGTTCCCGACGCCCTGGGCGCAAAGCCGTGATGAATATTTCGACAAGGCGCTCGGTGTCCATGACGATTTGCGCGGCGAGGCCCTGATCGGCACCGCATTCGCACCTCACGCTCCCTACACGGTTTCCAACGAGAGCTTCGAGCGCATCCATTTGCTCTCGGATCAGCTTGATCTACCCGTGCATCTGCACCTGCACGAGACCGCAGATGAAATCAGCGACAGTCTGCGTGATTTCGGCATGCGTCCGCTTGCACGGATAAAGCAGATCGGGCTCGTCAACGAGCGCCTGATTGCTGTGCACATGACCCAGTTGACCGAGGCCGAGATTCACGACTGTGCCGCCAACGGCGTTTCGATCGTGCACAACGTCGAATCGAACATGAAGCTGCTTAGTGGATTTTGTCCAGCAGAGGCGATCCGTCGCGCTGGAGTCAATCTCGCGATCGGCACAGACGGATGCGCTTCGAACAACGATCTCGACTTGTTCGGCGAGATGCGCTCCGCAGCCTTGGTCGGCAAGTTGATTGCCAACGATGCGGCTGCGATGAGTGCCGCGAGTGTGCTGCGCGCGGCTACCATGGGTTCAGCGCGGGCGCTCGGCTGGCAGGATCGCATCGGCTCGATCGAGGTCGGCAAACAAGCCGATCTGGCCGCGGTGAATCTCGGCACTATCGAGAGCCAGCCGATCTACAACGTCGTCTCGCAATTGATCTACGCGGCCAGTCGCCATCAGGTTAGCGACGTCTGGATCGCCGGTGTTCGCAAGCTGCGCAATCGCGAGCTGACTGGTATGGATACGGCGGAGATCCTGACCAAGGCGCGACGTTGGCGCGAGCGGATCACCTCGGTATGAATCGATGAATGCAATCAATGTCAATCCGGCAGAAGTAGCCAAATTCGAGCGTCTCGCCAGTCGCTGGTGGGATCCGGATGGCGAATCGCGGCCGTTGCATGATCTGAATCCGGTGCGCTTCGGATACATCGCCGAGCGCGTCGCGCTGAAGGGCGCGCGTGCGCTCGATGTCGGGTGCGGTGGCGGCCTGCTCAGCGAGGCACTCGCGCGCGCGGGTGCCCACGTGATCGGAATCGATCTCGCCACTGCGGTGATCGATGTCGCGCGTTTGCATCTGCTCGAAAGCGGGCTTGCGGTCGACTATCGTGAAGCAAGTGTCGAATCGCTGGCTGAACAGATGGCTGGGCAATTCGATGTCGTCACCTGTCTCGAAATGCTGGAACACGTTCCGGATCCGTCCAGCGTGATCCGCGCTTGCGCAGAACTGCTCAAGCCGGGCGGGCGCCTGTTTGTTTCCACGCTCAATCGCACGCCGCAATCCTTTGCAACAGCGATTGTCGGCGCGGAACATGTGCTGCGCTTGTTGCCTCGCGGCACGCATCACTATGCCCAGTTCATCAAGCCTTCCGAACTGGGTTCTGATTTGCGTCGCGCTGGATTGCTGCTCGAAGATCTGCGCGGCATCGGTTACAACCCGCTAACCCGCAAGGCCTGGCTCGGCGATTCGGTTGCAGTCAACTATCTCGCCTGTGCGCTCAAGCCGGCATGAGCAACGCACCATCGCTGCAAGCCGTTCTGTTTGATCTCGATGGAACTTTGGCTGATTCCGCGCCGGATCTCGTTGCCGCGCTGGCAAGCTTGTGTGTCGAGATCGGTCATGCCGCACCCGATTCGGTCGCAGTCAGCAAGGTTGTTTCGGCCGGTGGTCGCGCCATCTTGCGCTGCGGTTTGCCGGATTTCGAAGAAACGCGTATCGAGGAATTGTTGCCGCGTTACCTCGATTTGTACTCCGCGCGAGGCAACGCGTCGACGCGACTCTACGACGGCATCGACGAAGTCCTGCGTGATCTCGAAGCGCGCGGGATCGCATGGGGTGTAGTCACCAACAAGGCCGGTTGGTTGGCGATGCCGATGATTGGTCAACTTGGGCTCGGAACCCGATGTAGCGTCGTGGTAGCCGGTGATACCCTGGCCAAACGCAAACCCGATCCCGATCCGGTTCTGCACGCCTGCGACATTCTCAAAGTCGATCCGAGACGAACGATTTTCGTCGGCGATGATTTGCGCGATATCGAGGCCGGCCGCGCCGCCGGAACGCGCACGATCGCTGCTGCGTGGGGCTATCTCAATGGCGGCAATCCGGCTGAATGGAATGCGCACTTCGTTGCCGCGACCGTAGCCGAGCTGCCGAAATACCTGCACCTGGATTGAGCATGTCGGCAGATGCACTTGCGAGTTTCGTGGCGAAATGGAGTTTGGCCCAGCCCGAGTTGCCGCTTGCGCTGCGTTTTTGCCCGGCGTCGATTCGCCCGTTCGTCTCGGCGTTTGCCTGTCTGTCGAATGAGCTCGCGCACAGCGCCTTCCACATTGTTGAACCCGAAGTTGCCACAACGAAACTGAATTGGTGGGCCGAGGAGTTGGCCGGATTGTCTCTGGGCAAGCCGCGCCATCCGCTCACCGAGGTACTTGCGGGATTTGAGCCCATCCGAAAGATTCATGCGAACCAATGGGCGGCGGTCATCAATGGAGGCTTTTACCAACGCCAAACCGAACCCGCATCATCGCTTGACGCGCTATTGGCTTCGTACCTCCGTCTCCTTGCGCCGCTCGCCGAGATTGAAGCGAACCTCTATGCAAAGCTTGGCGCCCACGAACTGACTCCGGCCGCCTCGCTCTCTCGTTGTTTGCATGAAGCAGGTCGATTGGACGAATTGCTTGCTAGGGATCGATTGCCATTGCCGCTCGAACTTCTTGCGCGCCATCAACTTTCGCGAGCAGATCTACTCCAGCCGAGCGAGCGGCGTTCGTTGGCCCTGCGTGAGCACTTCGCCGCGCTCGCGGCCGGATTGGAGGCGATCGATCGCAACGGCTTGTCGCCACTCGCCGCAATGCGTTTGAGTGCAGACCAGCAACGCAGCCGCCGTGCCGCGCGTGCGCTCGATCCGTTGGCTGAAAGCACTCGCGATCTCGATCGACTACCGCTGTCATCGGTCTGGACAGGTTGGCGTGCCGCGCGCCGCATGCAGGCAAGTGGATGATTTTGTACCCTGTCGGCCTTGATCGGCACTCCGACCCGCCCCACATCGTCTAGTCGGCGCGGGCTCGACCGGCGCCATACCGACTGCAGCACAAGGCTTGAGATGACCAACACACCCCATTCCGTCCGCGTGATGCCGGACGTTGCTGCCGATGCTCAAGTCGGCAATGCCGGCCAACTTGACTGGGTCGGCATGGATGAAATTGCGGTGCCGGTTCGGCTCGCAATTTCCTCGGGCGATATCGTGCAATCGCCAGCGCGCGTGGCCGCCTTCGTCAATCTGAAGCGCGCCGATGCGCGCGGCATACACATGTCTCGTCTGTATCTGCATGTCGACAAGCATCTTTCCAGCGAATTATTGACGCCTTGTTCCTTGCGCCGTCTGCTTCGCGATTTTCTTGACTCGCATGCCGATCTTTCTGATCGGGCACGGATCACGGTTCGCTTCGATCACATGGTCCGGCGTGCTGCCTTGGCCAGCGACAACAGTGGCTGGAAAACCTATCCGATCGTCATCAACGCGACCATGGAGCAGGGCGCATTTGCCTTCGAACTCGAAACCGACGTGCTCTACTCGAGCACCTGTCCGTGTTCGGCTGCATTGGCGCGACAACTGATTCAGGAGCAGTTCGTTGCCGATTTTGCGGATGGGCAGCCGCTCGATCGAAATACGATTCTCGAATGGCTGGGCAGCGAATCCGGAATCCGCGCGACGCCGCACAGCCAACGCAGCAGCGCGCGCGTCCGCGTTCGCCTTGCCAGTGGGTTCGATTTTCCGATCGTGGATTTGATCAATCTGATCGAAAAGGCTTTGCAGACCCCGGTGCAGACGGCGGTCAAGCGCGAAGACGAACAAGCCTTCGCCTTGCTAAACGGCCAGAACCTGATGTTCTGCGAGGATGCTGCTCGACGTATGCAGAGCGCTTTGAATGCCGATGACCGTATCGTCGACTTCTGGCTGCGCGCGGCACATCTGGAGAGCCTGCATCCGCATGATGCGGTGGCGTATGCCAGCAAGGGCATCGACGGCGGTTTCTCGTCCAACGATTGCGGCTAGCCGTACTGCCGATTTGTTCGGCATGCATGCTCAACAAAAAAGGCCGCAATTGCTCGCGGCCTTTTCAGTATTTGGCGCCCGAAGTTGGACTCGAACCAACGACCCCCTGATTAACAGTCAAGTGCTCTAACCAGCTGAGCTATTCGGGCGGAGCCGCGCATTTTCGTGGCATCTGGCGCAATCGTCAAGCCCTGTTGCTTCTTCAGCTGTCGATAGCCGCACAGGCCGAGCTGGCTTGCGCGGCGGTCGGCACGCCGCTGCGCAGCCGCCCCGAATTGCTGATTACCAGTGTGCTGGCCGATGCGGGGCCGCGCCGGTCGCAGAATGTGAGGGTCAGATTGGTTCCGTCTGATGTTCCATCAGCCTGATAGCGAATGCGATGACGACCGCTGGTGCTGAGGATCGAAATGCCGGTGGATTGTGCCTGACTCAGCGCGAGGATCTCCTCGTTCGTGTCGTGCTCACCATCGCGATTGCTGTCGAAGAAGGCAATCCAGCCATGTTGCCAGCGCAGATTTCGCACACAGTCGGTTTGATTCGCGGAGGGGCAGACGACGACGGTTTGTCGGCGCATT
>JBBQTY010000009.1:0-38133 GCA_038234445.1 Lysobacterales bacterium | reverse complement strand
ATTGATCGCAAGCTCTACGATTTCGTCAATCCGTATACCGGCGAAATTGGCTCGGATGGCGTGGTCCGACTCGCTGCGGCCAATCTCAATGCGACCCATATTGTGCTTGAGCAGCCGGATGTACAGCGTGACGAAGCCCTGCCATCGGCGCGCAAGCGCCTGCGCAGTCTGATCAAGGTCTCCTCGAAGCGCGCGGCGACGACGGCCTTCAAGATCATTGCCGGCGCTTCGCACTCGGGCGAGTCGAAAGGCATCATGCGCAGTGTGCATAATGATGGGATCGCGAACGCAACGGTCGACGCGATCTTGCGTTGCCTTCAGATCAACGATGCGACCTCGTATGCCGGACTCTGCGATGCATTCACCGTCGAGAATGCAGTACGCCAGGATGTCGGCAATCGCCTCGAAGTCGAGAAGGTGCCGGTACTGCCCGATCGCACCTATATCCACGATCCGCGTTCGATGGTCATCTTTCGTCTGATTGATTCGCAGCAGCTCGGCACGCCCGATGTGAAGGTGCTGCTGACAGCGGGTCCGAACAACGATCCGAATCAGCTACCCGAGAATTTTCTCGCCGATCGTCAGTTCAACAAGCGCTCGGGCAATCTGACCTTCTTTCTCAATCACGCCGCGCTCGCGGGCTGTGCGGAAATCCCTGGGCTCAAGCCGGATCGCCCTGCACGCCCCGCCCTTATTCCGCGTCAGCCGTATGGATTGCGCATCCAGCCGCGCGATGGCGAGGCCTTCGTCGAGTACTGGGCGGCAGAGATGCATGCCGATGTGCAGAATTTGTTGCCCTTGATCCCACCGAACGAGACGACGATCATCGATATTCGACTGACTCGCGTCGTGCGCGAAGGCGTGTTTCGGTTGACCCGTCAATTGAGTCCGCGCAGTTTCAAGAACACCGATCCGGGTGGAGCCATTTGATCTTTCACCTGAGCGTTTCAATTTCAAGGAACCGCTGATGTCCAGTGAAGCGATGAATACCGTCTGCACGATTATCCCTACCCTGCATTATCGCGACGCTCCGGCTGCCATTGACTGGTTGTGCAAGGCATTCGGCTTCGCCCGACATGCCGTGTATGCGAATGACGCTGGCGGCATTCTGCATGCGCAGCTCACGTTTGGGAACGGCATGATCATGTTGAGCTCGGCAAGTGACGGCGAATGGGGTAGACGCATGATCCAGCCCGATGAAACCGGCGGCCGCCAGACCCAGTGTTGCTGCGTCATCGTCAGCGATCCCGATGCTCACTTTGCAATGGCCAAGGCAGCGGGCGCGACGATCGTTGATGACATCAAGGATGCCGACTACGGCGGTCGCGGCTACAGCTGCCGCGACCCGGAAGGCCATATGTGGTGGTTCGGCAGCTACGATCCCTGGAAAGCCGAGTAAGCGTAGTGATTCGGACGCGGATAAGAAGCCCGCGTCCCCAATCTCTGTGGCGCTAGTCGACAACCGCCATGCATTCGACCTCAACACGTGCGCCCATGGCCAGGCCGCTGCCGGCGAATGCGCTGCGCGCCGGAAAACGATCCTTGAAAAAACCGCGATAGACCTCGTTGAATGCCGGCCATTCCTTGATGTCGGCGAGCATCACGGTGCACTTGACGATATCGCCCATCGAATGCCCGTGCTCGGCGAGCAGATCCTTGATGTTCTGCATGGCCTGGCGGGATTCGCTGGCGATGCCACCCTCGGCGAGCTTGCCGGTTTTCGGATCCAAGCCGATCTGCCCGGAAAGATACAAGGTGTGATCCACCTGGACTGCTTGCGAGAACGGATAGCCTGCCGCCTTGGCTTTTTCGGAATTGATGAACTCCACCTTGGGTTTGCCCGCGGCATGCACGGCGACCGGAGTTGCAAGCAGACTGGCGATCAGGACACTGGAAAGAATCGTGTTCATCAACTTCTCCTGGTAGTGGAAAAAGATACGGAACTCATGGCTCTGGATTCTACACCTCGCCCGTGCGGCCAGTTGGCTGCGAGGCAGGCAGTGGCGGATTTTCACCTCGCTCGGACAATTCTTCACTGAAATCATCCTTGGCAAGCGGCATGCCGTGCCAATGGACATCGCGTTGCGGGAACGGGATTTCGATTCCCGCGGTCTTGAAGGCTTCGAAGATCGCAACGTGCAGCGCGTGCAAGGTTGCCATGCGGTGGTCGATGCGGCCGACGAAAACCCGCAGCTCCAGATTCAACGCGCTATCGCCAAATCCGAGGAAAAGAACGACGGCTGCTGGGGCGTCGATCACTTGTTCGTTGTCTTTGGCGACATCAAGCATGATCTGCTGGGCCTGAGCGACATCACTTGAATAGGCGATTCCGACCTTGACCACGAGGCGCGTGACAGGACTTGTCAGCGACCAGTTCTTGACCGATTGCGTGATGAAGGCCTTGTTCGGTACAACCACCTCGAAGTTGTCCGGATCGGTGATGGTGATCGCGCGAATCTGGATTCGCGTTACCGTGCCGATGGTGTCATTGATCGTGATCAGGTCGCCGACGCGCACGGGTCGCTCGAACAGGATGATGATGCCGGAAACGAAATTGGCGACGATCTCCTGCAGTCCGAAACCGAGACCGACGCCTAGCGCTGCGACGATCCATTGCAGCTTCGACCAGTCCGCACCAATGTGGCTGAACGCGAATACCAGGCCCACCGCAAGAATCACGTATCGGGTGATCGACACATACGCGTAGCGCGTGCCGGAATCGATCTCGAAATGGTGCAGCACGACCACTTCAAGGAATCCCGGGAGGTTGCGCGCAGCAATCACGGTCAAACCGAACAGCAACACTCCGAGCAAGACATGCCCCAGAGTGACTGCCGTCACCACTTGCCCTGCCGATGTCGTCGTGACGCTCGACCACAACACCACATCATTGAAAATGCCGAGCGCGGGGATGAGGCTGCTCCAGATTTTCCACAACAGCATAGCAAGCAGAACCATGCTCGCCGCACGCAGGATGCCGCGGGTCTGCTGGCTGATGGTGACCACATCAATTTCGGTTTCCTCGGGCACGATCGGCGCGCCTTCTCCGATACTCTCGACGACGACTCCGGTGCGTTGTTCCTCACGCGATTTTGCACGCCGCGCATCGGCCTGCTTGTAGGCTGCACGACGACCGGCGACGAGAACACCACGCAGCGCAACCTGCATCACGATGATGATCAACAGCAAAACCCAGGCCGAGGTGATCATCCGCCCCTGCAGTTCGATTGCACTCACGGTATAGCCCGCCATCGCGACCCCGGCGAGAAACAGTGGCGTTACAAACAGCACACCGAACCACAGATATCGCGCGCGCCAAAGCATGCCGCGCCGTCCGAGACTTTGCGTCATCGCACCGCCGTTGGGTCGGAACACGCGATAGGAGAACAGCGCGAGCGCTACCGAAATGATCAGCAAACCCAGCCGACCCATGCCATCGACAAACGACGTGTCTTCACTGACCCGGGCGACGCCGACGAGCCAGACCGCCGGTATCAGGGCAAGACTCAATGCCCAAAGCGCGAGACCCAGTTGACGCACCGCCGCGCGTGGCCAATTGAAATGGCCGGCGAACAATCCGGAGTGGCGACACATCTTGCGGAAGAATCCAAGTACAAACACGACGATTGCGACGCTGAAAAATCCTCGGCTCATCGCGCTCGGCAGGGACGTCGGTCGACTCGGGTCAAAAAGCATCTGGGCGAGAACACCAATGCCGAGTGGGATCGGCAATGAAAGCAACAGCGTGACGCCCAGCGCCGACAAGGTCAGCGAAAAACGGTCCGCGCGGGTTCCGATCGGAATGATCAATTGCTCGAGCTTTGCCCGCAAGCGCTTGCGCAAGCCCACCAGGGCAAGCACGATAAACGCGCAGACGACGAGAACAAAGGGATGCGCATTGACGGCATTGCGCATCGTTGGAAGCACCTCGGCGCGTTGCCTGGACGAAAGCAGGCTCGCGATGCCCTGAAAAATCTGGGTTCCCCACTGCATTGAAACCGGCGCAGCACTCGGAAGCCAAAGCAAACGCTGATCAAGCATGAGACGAAGCTGAGCAGTGCGTTCGCGCAATTCGGTTTCGAGTTGATTGAGTTCATCAAGTGCCTCGACTTGCCGCCCCTGGATCTCGATCAAATCCTGCAGCGCCTCCCTTCGCCCCTTGAGCAGTGATTGAGCCGTCGTGCTCAGGTTCGCATCAAGCGAATCGTCAAGCCCGTCCAACAGACGCTTCGCCGCCGCCGGCCCGGTTCCTGCAGCGGCCAGTTGTTGCTCGGTACGGAAGCGATCGACGCGTCCATCGACGATGTTTTCCTGGCGCTTCGAGATGCTTCGAGCCAATCCCGATTCGGAAGGCAGCTTCTTGGCTACGTCGCGAAGCAGGCGACCGTACTCTTCACCCACGCGTCCGAACGCGAGGATTTGCTCCGCGTTCTTGCGCAGACCTGACACTTCTTCAAGTTGACCATGTAGGCGATCCTTGGTCGACCACAATTTTCGCAGTTCATTGGCAATACTGAACATCTTTTCGCGCAAGCCTTCGGTCTCTCTTGCCAGCGATTGCAAAACCACGGGCTCGCCCTGCAAACTTGCGACCAGTTTCTTGATCGATTCGAGCTTTGTATTCAGCGATTCCTGCTCGCGCGCATCCATGCGCCGACCGAGCGTCGAAATGTCCACCTGTGCATGATCCACTTCACGCGCCAGTACGCTCATTTTCGCGGTAGCGATCGCTTCTCGCGTCGGCAGGCTCAGGATTTCCTGTTCATTTCTTTCAATTCGCGCGGAAAGATCCTGACGTACGGCATCGTCCCGAATCTGACTCGAGTCGACCAACAGCTGCGACGCATCGGTCGGTATCGCTGCAGCGCCCTTCTCAAGTTGGGATCTGAGTTCGGCCAGTTCCTGTCGCGCCTCGATTTTTCGCGTCAGCATCGACTTCAGCGATTCATCGAGCCCCCGACGTTCGGCACGCAGCGAAACCAGGCGTATCTGCAAGCCTGCCATGCGCAGTTGTGCCTCGGCAGGATCAATCTGCAACGGCAAATCCTGCGATTCAATCACCGTTGGATCATGTGATTCAGCCAACTTGGCCTGCAGGTCCGCAATTTTTTCGGGAGCCTCCTTGAGCGAATTCGCATAGTCAGCGGCGAGCTTGCGTGCGCTTTCAGCACTTTGCAGGCGGGCCAGTGCGCCTTGCAGATTTTCCAGGGTGAGCTGCTTGTCCGACGCGACGATGTCGGTCCGCGCCTGCAAGGCCTCGATGCGGCTGCGGATCTCATCCGCGCTGATGCGGATCGGAGAGTTCGAAGTGTCGGGCGTCGCGGCAAAAAGCGATGGGGAAAGCGCGAGCAAGCCGAGCAACATGCAAGCTCTGCCGAAACGGGCGAACGAAATATTTCCTGCGCTCAAATGGATTGCCCTGGTACCTGAAAGTTGAATCACGATTATGGACGTTGCGCAGAGGCAAGGCCATTTTGCGCCGACAAGGATGTTTGAATCTGCTGCGTTCAGAAAAGCCTCGACCGGTTGATGAACGCATGTTTCTGCAAATACTGTTTTGTCAGAATCTGCCTGACACGATGGTCAGGATCGAACCTTGATTTCTGGAACGTCACCGAATGATGCGGCCAAATCCAAGAGCGTCGTTTGGCCCCGTTTTTGCTAGTGTCTCGCTGCGGTTGAACGCCTTCGCAGTTCAGACCTTCACAAGCCGAATTCTGAACGCGACTCTGCAACCGAAATTTCCGTCGCGACGACGGATTCCATGGGTTCTTTTGTTGAGGTATTTCATGTCCACCAAGATCCGTCTTCAAGCTGCTCTCGTCTGCGCCTTTATTGGCTTCGCTGCGATGCAAGCCCATGCCGCCGACGAGTGGCATTTCGTCGTCAGCAACAAGACCAGCTCCAAGATCGTCAAGCTTCAAGTTTCCGAAGACAAATCGGAATGGGGTGATTTCGATGTTGGCAGCGGCATTGCTTCCGGTGCTACTGAAACCATGATCTGGGATCACAGCACAGACAACGAAGGCTGCGAGCAGTGGATGCGTGCGAAGTTCGCGGATGGCACAACCAGCCCGGCCAGCAAGCAGGATTTCTGCCAGGATCTCGACGATCCGATCGAATTCAGCGAATAAGTAGTACCTGCAAGTCCCCTTCCCGGCGCGAATATCGCACGGCAGGGGACTTGCGTTCCCGCTGTGGGAATTTGGCGCAAGCGCCTCGACCATAGTCCCGCGCAACAAAGTCTGCGACCATTCCGGATCCTTATCGAGGCATCCGATGGACACCAGCAAGCTCGACCGCATCGTCGCCGAAGCGCGACGCAATTCTGCCCAGCGCGATGCCGGCTATCGCGAGCGCGCGCTCAAGATGTATCCATGGATCTGCGGCCGCTGTGCGCGTGAATTCACGCGCACCAACCTGCAGGAATTGACCGTGCATCATCGCAATCATGATCACGATTTCAATCCGGCCGATGGCAGCAACTGGGAATTGCTTTGCGTGTATTGCCACGACAACGAGCATTCACGCTACATCGATCACACCGGTGGCAGTGCGTCAGCCGCTGAGGACAAGACAGCCGAGGCAACCAGCAATCCATTCGCCGGTCTCAAGGATTTGCTCAAGCGTTGAATGCCGCGGCGTTGAATTGGATTCGATTGCGACTTGGGTTTTGACTGATATTCGAATCGGCTTTTGTCGTTGAGGCATTCATACCAACGACGAAGCGGAATCGCGGATCACAAGATCGACGGCTGCGTCCTTGATCGGTTTTTGTGGGAGAGGCATTTATGCCCGATGCTCTTCGTCACGTTGCGAAAGAGCATCGCCCCCAAAAGGGGACAAGCGGCTAAAGCCACTTCCCACGAATCCCGAATCCCGAATCCCGATTTCCAAATCAATCAATCTTCAAAGTAATCGGGCAGTGGTCCGACGGATGCTGATCCTCGGCAACGCCGTAGGTGAACTCTGAAAATGAACCCGGTACGCGTCGCGCTGCCGCCTTTGGATCGAGCACAATGTGATCGATGAAATCGGAAAAGCGTTTGACGCAGACCGTGCCCTTTTCTTCAGCCGAATCAAGCAAGGTCGTGCTTTCATTCAGTCGTTTCCAAACGGCATCTTCCGGCATTGCGAGTCGTCGGTTCCAGTCGCCAAGCAGGGCAAACGGTATACCTTCTGCGCGACGCGCCTCGATCCATTTCTGCAGCACGGGCACTTGATCGAAAAGGACCGGGCATGGCTTTTTTTCATCGCCCGCCGAACAACCACTCTTGAGATGAAGGGCGAGTAGACGTAACGGCTTGGAACCACCCAAGGTAATGTCGACACCCCAGCGAAGATCCGGATTGCCGGTCGCCAACTCGCTCAAATCCGGATTGCGCTTAAATGCGATGCCCTTGCGGATCGCAAAGCCAACTTTTTGATCGCGAATCGTCGGACCATCGGTTGCATCGCGACCACAAAACCCGTGACGTCCGCTCGACGGGCGATTCGACATGACGATCTGGTAGCGATCGGGAAGAAATACACGCGCCGCAGCCGCTGCGTTCTCAACTTCCTCGAACGCGATCACATCGGCATCGAGCTGATCGGCGTAGCCGCGCAGTGCCGCGTAATCGGCTTCGTTGCGTGCACGGCAGCCCAGGCCATCCGATTCAGCCAGATGCTCGAGATTCCAACTGGCGATCTTGAGCGCGTGCGATGCAGCCGTGTCACGCGTTTTTTGTGGCGCACATGCGCAAAGCCCGAAGACCAACCCTGCAAACATCAATGCAACCAAACGGGTCATCGTACGCCCTGGAATTTCCGCTTCGCATTTTGCACGCGGATTATTGCAACTCATGCCGATTCGGGAAGGTTGGCGTTGTGGTAAACCTCTTGCACATCGTCCAAATCGTCGAGCCAGTCAAGCATGTCCACGAGCGCTTCGGCTGCGTCGCCTTCAACCGCGACGCGATTCGCCGGACGCATCACGACCGCATCGCTGATCGGCACGAACCCGGCCGCGATGAGCGTTGCCTTGACCGACTCGAAGCTCTCCGGTGCGCACAGCACCGTGCTGCGACCGCTTGCACTGATGATGTCGTCCGCGCCCGCTTCGAGAGCGACTTCAAGAACTTTCTCCTCAAGCTCCGCTGTTGCCGTGTCAAATACGAATTCGCCGACGCGCGCGAACTGGAACGCGACCGATCCGCTGGTACCGAGGTTGCCACCGTGCTTTGAAAGCGCATGGCGCACATCAGCGACCGTGCGCACCGAGTTGTCGGTCATCGCATCGATGATCAGGGCGACACCACCCGGGCCATAGCCTTCGTAGCGCAACTCTTCCATGTTGTCCGTGCCGTCCGCACCCGAGCCACGCTTGACCGCGCGCTCGATCGTGTCCTTGGTCATGTTGGCCGACAAGGCCTTGTCGATACCGAGGCGCAGACGCGCATTGGTCGCCGGGTCGCCACCGTCACGCGCGGCAATCGTGATCTCGCGAATGAGCTTGGTGAAAATCTTGCCGCGCTTCGCGTCTTCCGCGTTCTTGCGACCTTCGATACTCGGGCCTCTGCCCATGGGGATACCTGCAACAGTTCGTTTGAGAAATGGAGCAGCCTTGAATCTCGTGAAAGGCGGCCCGACGCGGGCGCGAAGTCTAGCAGGGCTCGGCATCCCTGCTCGATATCGGCATGATGTCGGCTCGCCTTATGGAATCAAGCACCATGAAAAAGCGCCGCTTCATGCAAGTCGACGTGTTTTCGGATCAAGCCGGTTTCGGTAATCCGCTTGCTGTAGTCATCGATTCCGAAGGTCTTGATTGCACAGCCATGCAACGCTTCGCGACATGGACCAATCTCTCCGAAACCAGCTTTCTGTTGCCGCCAACAACTCCGGAAGCTGACTACCGGGTGCGAATATTCACTCCGCGCCAGGAACTGCCGTTCGCGGGACACCCGAGCGTTGGCGCGGCCTGGGTTGTTGTCGAGGCCGCTATTGTCGGCCCGATTAAGGGTCGATTGATTCAGGAGTGCGCAGCGGGATTGCTCGAAGTCGTCGTCTCGACAAAACCTGGGCGCACGCAGACCCACGTGCAGACGCCCAAGGCCTCGATCCGCGAACTGAGCGCAGATTTACGACGGCAGCTGACCGCCATGTTCGCGCAGACCGCACGCTTCGATCCGCGAGCCTCCCGGCTCGCCAACAACGGTCCGGAGTGGTTGATCGTGGAGCTGCCCGACGAAGCTTCCGTGCGAAGCTATCGGCCTGAGCTGGCGCTGATCTCGACACTTTGCCTGAGCACCGATGCCGTCGGCGTCGCGGTTTTTGCCTGCAGTGACTCCTCGGATTATCGATTGGTTGTGCGCGCGTTCTGTCCCGCCGATGGTATTCCCGAAGATCCGGTCACGGGCAGCGCCAATGCGGCGATTGCCGCCTTGCTGCAGGCGCAAGGAAGACTCGCCACGATCGGTTCAACCTATCGAGCCAGTCAGGGTCGAGAAGTGGGCCGCGACGGCATCGTCGAGGTATCGATGGACGCATCGGATCGCATCTGGATCGGCGGCGATACCATCGCCGTGATCGAGGGAATGATCAGCTGGCCTTGATCATTTGGGCGTCCTTGAGCGCCCAACGCGCATTCAGCCACGCCTGAAATCGAACGCGGAAGCTCGCGTCATTCTCATAATCGCCTTGCACCAGTTCGACGGGTATCGGGATGACATCAACAATCACCCTCACCTCACGAATGCGGCCGGCAAGCAGGTCCATAACGCTGGGTCGACCGGACGGATAGATCACCGTCACGTCAACAATCGCATTGAGCATCTCGCCCATGGCACCCAGCACCAAGGCAATGCCGCCTGATCGCGGCACCAGAAGATTCTCGTAAGGCGAACGCCGCCGATCATGCTTTTCCTGAGTAAAACGTGTGCCTTCGACAAAGTTCATGACAGACACCGGAAGATGTCGATACTTCTCACAAGCCTTGCGCGTTTCCTCGGTATCCTTTCCGCGCAACTCGGGGTGTTTTTTCAGCTTGTCCTTCGAATAACGATTCATGAAAGGAAAATCGAGTGCCCACCAGGCCAGGCCAAGCACCGGCACCCAGATCAGCTCGCGCTTGAGGAAGAATTTCAGGAACGGAATGCGTCGGTTGAAGACTTTTTGCAACACCGGGATGTCCACCCAGCTCTGATGATTACAGATCACCAGATACCAGCCTTTTCGCTGCAGGTCGTTCAGACCTTCCACTTTCAGATTGACGCCTGCCGTGTAGGTGACCAAGGCGCTGTTGACCCAGATCCAGCTCTCCGCGATCTGCACGAGTACACGAGAGATCACCACGCGAAAACCGTGGATTGGAATCAGCAGCTTGATCACCGCCAGCACCAGCAGAGGCGTGGCGTGGATCACTGTGTTCAGAGCAATGATTGAAGCATTGAGCGCGATGCGCAGGTATGCGGATACAGATTGCAGCATGGGCGCTCGTTGGATTCGAAAGTAAGTGCCGCACCCTAACAGTCGGCTCAGGTCTGCGCACTCCCCAACCTGCAATCCATGGTCACAATCAAGCATCTGCTCACGCTGAAAAGCGGGTGGATAGCCAAAACCAATGACCGCAATGGCACGATCGCGGGACTCAAAGAAACGTTCGGGTCCATGTAGAAAAGGGCGCGAACCGTCCGCTCCAGCCCGGGAATCCAACGGCCGCCCAAAGTTCCATATCGCCCGCCAGCGCAGGGACTCGGGCGTCGATCAGATGGGTTCCGGTGATTGTGACTCATAGGCGGCAGCGAGCAATTTCTCCAGCTCGCCATCGACTTCAAAATGCTTCCTATCGATCGATGTGACCATCGGCCCTACCGATCCCGAGTTCATCGTGAAGGCACATCGAAAGCCCTCCATCTGATCAAGGAAAATCGGACGGATGACTGTCTCGATGCCCATTGCGCGCAATCCGGAATCGAGCAGCTGCAGAGTGATTCCGGGCAAGGCGGGCGCACGCGGCCAGATCACGCGCTGACCATCCCAAAACCCGATATTCCAGATAGACCCTTCGGAGATTTCGCCGTCTGCTGTGGTGAAGACGACATCGTCAAATCCGGCGAGGCGGGCTTGACGCCACTCGTGGAACAAGCCAAAAGTACCGACGTGCTTGATATGCGGAAGGACACGTTCATGTCGGATCGATTGCAGGCGCAGCGGTTCCGTTCGTGCCACTCGCGCGGGGCTCGATGCAATCAGCACATCGGCAGGCACCGTGCGTTCAAGGAAGCTCCGGTCCAGCGACTGCGAGAAAACCGTGATGCGCAGGGAAGCCGGGGCTTCGTCCAGAATCTGTTGCATCCATCGGCGGACCTGCTCAATATCGAGTTCGCTGCCGAAAAGATCCCGGGTGGCTTTGGCGATCCGCTGCAGATGCAGCGCAAGTCCGCGCACGCTGCGATCACGTACCTGCATCGAGGTGAAATGGCCATAGTTGACCTGAGCCAGAAACGCCAGCTCTTCGATTTGCGGCGCGCGGCCGTTGATTTCGATTCGACTGCCGGCGGACTCAGGCGGCAGCATCGTCGCGGTGGTTTTTGCTTGTTTCACGAATGTAGCGCGGCTCAGAAAAGGCCACCAAGCACCATCGCCAGGCCGACGATCGCTACGCCCCAGATCACCGTGCGCAGATAGGGAATGCCCGCAGCATAGGTTGGCAGATACGCGAGTCTCGCCCAGAAATACAGCTGCGCGCCAAGTGCCGTTTGCGCATTGCCCTTCTGGGTCATGACGATGGCGAGGACGGCGATTGCGAAGAAAACAAAAGTTTCGAGAAAGTTTCGGCTCGCGCGATCGAGGCGCCCGGCAACGCCGACCAAAGGTTCCGCAATCCCATCGCGCGGACCGGCATTCCATTCAAGCCCACGTTGCCGTGTCGCAAAAATCGCGGCTACGACAATATGGCCGAGACCCAGCACGATGGACCAGACCAGCATATTCAGTTCGATCGACATGACACCCTCCGTAGTTGAAGCCTGATAGTGCCCAATTTTCGGTTTGTCTGCACAAGACAGGTGAAACGCAAACGCGTCGCGCTGTGGCATCCTTGCGCCCGCTTGATCCGCTTGTGCCTGGCGCCACATTCCGCAATACCGAGACCGCAGCGTGAGTACACTGACGCCAGAATCCAAAGCCCAGTTGCAGATTCATTTCTGCGTCGTGCTGTGGGGTTTCACTCCTATCCTCGGCAAATTGATTTCCCTGCGCGCCCTGCCCCTGGTTTGGTGGCGCATGCTCGTGGTCGTTGCGGTCATTGCATTGATTCCTCGTGCATGGCGCGGATTGCGTGCGATGTCACCAAAGCTCGTCCTTTCCTACGCTGGCATCGGTGTACTCGTCGCTCTGCACTGGCTGACGTTTTACGGCGCGATCAAACTCGCCAATGCGTCCGTGGCAGCAACCTGTATCGCATTGGCCACCGCTTTCATCGCGCTGATCGAACCGAAACTTGCGCATCGACCCTTTTCCAAACGAGAGCTGGCGCTCGGTATCGGCGTACTGCCCGGCGTGGCCCTCGTCGTCGGCGGAGTGCCTGATGATTTCCGCATCGGCATTATCGTCGGGGCAATTTCGGCCCTGTTCGTTGCGCTGTTCAGTTCGCTCAACAAGCGCCTGGTCGAACATGGCGATCCGTTGACTGTGACCGGCATTGAGCTCGGCGCCGGCACGCTCGCCCTGACCTTGCTGGCGCCGCTGATGCCATGGATCTTCCCGGCATTTTCGGGAGATCTTTTCAGCATCCCGAGCGGGCACGACATGCTGCTGATAGCGACCCTTTCGATCGTCTGCACCTTGCTTCCGTTTGCACTTTCACTGGTGGCATTGCGCCACATGACGGCGTTTGGCGCGCAGCTTGCCGTCAACATGGAGCCGGTCTACGCGATCATTCTTGCTGCCATCCTGTTCGGCGAGCAACACGAATTGACGCCGCAGTTTTATTTCGGAGTCGTCATCATTCTTGCTGTCGTCTTCATTCATCCGCTGATCGGCAAGCGCAAGAAACACGTCCAACCTGAGATCCTTGCCGTCGCTGAAGCGAAGAACATCCTCGAATAGCCAGATCGTGGTCAGCACAGCAAATGGCGCAGCGCGGGCAGATATTTTTCCGAAGAACCGGTGTTCACAGCCACCACGCGATCGCCACGCTTGAGCAAATCACGCTCAAGCAGTTTCGGCAATGCGGCCAGACACGCGGCACCTTCCGTACTGATCCACCAGTGCGTGTCGTTCCAGATACGCTTGAGTTCATCAGCCATCTCGTCCTCGCTTACGGCGATGGCTGCACCATGACTGGCGCGGATGATTTCAAGGACACGGAAATGGCCGACACCACCCGGCACATTCAAGCCGAAAGCCAGCGTTCCTGTGCCCGCTATCGCGGTCGTATCGAGCTCGCCGGCATCAAACGCACGCACCAGTGGATTCATCGCCGCGCTCTGTACGCAAATCATTCGCGGACGTCGCGAGTCGATGACGCCGAGGGCTTCCAGTTCAGCCCATGCTTTCCACATGCCGAGCACGCCGGTTCCGCCGCCCGTCGGGTAGATCACGACATCCGGCAATGACCAGTTCTTTTCGGCGGCTGCAGGCTCGGCCAGTTCGAGTCCCAGCGACTTCTTGCCCTCGATCCGCCAACCCGGCTCCTGGAAGGTGGCGACTGAAAACCAGCCTCTGGAAATATATTTTTGCTTGAGCAAGGCACCGGCCTCGCGGATAGTCGGTCCGATCAATTCGAGGGTGACACGATCTGGATGGCGGAAGGCAGCGGCCGCGACATTGCCAAGGATCGGTGCAGGCGTGTCATCGGGCATTGCCACGACTACCGACAAGCCCGCTGCCAGCGCATAGCAGGTCAGTGAATCACCGGCATTGCCCTGAGTCGGCACAGCCAGTCGTTCGAGCCCAAGCTTGCGTGCCTGGGCGACAACCATGGCCATGCCTCGATCCTTGAAGCTTTGCGTTGGGTTGGCGCCGTAACCATGATGTGCCTTGCCCTCTTCCTTTATGGACAAGTTTATACCGTTCGGTTTTGCCAACGGATGCCAAGCGTAGTCAAGCAACGGGGTCGACCCTTCACCGAGTGCGACGATGTGCTTTGCATCCGCGGGATCGGCGATATCAAGCGCCATCAGCCCACCAAAGCGCCACATGTCGCGTCGACTTGGGTCGTACCACGAGCGCCTCGGTCGCTCGGCCGCCAGACGATCAAGATCGAGCACCATCTCGACCGGCCGACCATCGACGGGATCGAGATTCATCGGTGTGTCGGCAGAGTATTCGACACCGGAGCCAATGCCACGAAGGCATCTGACAAAGGACATGCGGACTCCCTTGAGAAATCAGATTTTCGGTTCGATCAAATCCCATCGATTGCCGTAAAGATCTTCGAACACGACGACGGTGCCATACTCCTCGTGCCGAGGCGCTTCGCAAAAATGCACACCTTGTGCGGTCATGTGCGCATGATCATCGGCGAAATCATCGGTGTGCAGAAAGAGGAAGACGCGACCGCCAGCCTGATTGCCGATACGGCTGGCCTGCTCCGCGTTCACCGCGCGAGCCAGCAACAAGCAGGCTCCCTGCGAGCCGCGTGGCGCGATCCTGACCCAGCGCTTCTCACCACCCCGCGGCGTGTCTTCGAGCAGTTCGAATCGGAGCGCTCGCGTGTACCACTCAATCGCCTCGTCATAGTCGCCGACAACCAGGGCCATGGCGTGGAATTGTTGCGTCATCAGAAACTCCTTGGCTATGGTCAGCACGCCGGATTTGATCCGCTGACGTGTTCGAGGGTAGTCGATTCGCGATCCGATTCGAATGTTTGTCCGCATCGGGCTTCAATGTTCCATCGAAGAGTTCTGCGGCACCCAAGGATCGCAGCGATCTCGGTTGGATGAACTCGAGAGCAAAGCGACCGTCGGTGATTGAGACATCTACTCTGGCGCCCGGAAAGGCATCATCCACCGAGATATCGAGCGCTTGGGCGTCGCCAATTTCCCGTACCGTCTGCCAAACCGCGGCAAGATCGCGACTGTCGTTGCCAAGTACATTTCAACATGGCGGGAAAACTCCAGGGGCTTGCTGATTGGGCGGATCCAGCGCAGGTTCGATGGTGATAGGCGAAGTCTTAGTGCGCACTCATCCCGATTGGACGCTCGCCTCCTCGGAGCGGCAGGCAACGGCGTCTGAGAGAAAATCGCGACCAACGTAACTCGCCTGTATTGACGCATATCGACAATATTTCGCGCTAGTTCGCCACTTTATACGAATTGACAAGATAGTTGATCTGCAGTATAAATCGTATAAATAGACGACTTAAGTTGAATAACCTGTTTTTTTCGTCATTAGAGGCGAATATCGATGATAACCAACCTGCTCTCTGATGCGAGCGTTCTTGAGATCGTCGGCGAACGTATCAGCCGCCAACGCCTGCGACGCAATCTGACTCAAGCCGAACTGGCTGCCGCATCGGGCGTTTCCAAGCGCACCATCGAACGCCTTGAAGCGGGAGAATCCAGCCAGTTTTCCAATTTCATCCGAATCTTGCGTGCCCTCGAACTGCTGGGCGGCCTTGACGTCCTGGTTCCGGAGCCGACGACGAGTCCGATTGAACAACTCAAACTGCAGGGTCGACAACGCCTGCGTGCGTCGTCAGTGCGCGAGCCCGAAAGCGCGCACAAGGCGTGGGCCTGGAAAGACGACACATGACGACGATTGCCGAAGTCCGCCTGTGGGGACGGGCAATTGGCGCCGTATCGGTCGAGGATTCGGCCAGCACAGCCGCATTTCAATACACCGCGGAATTCGCCCGTAGCGGGATCGAGATCGCGCCCATCGAAATGCCACTCAATGAACGAGTGTATGCATTCCCCAAACTCGCTCGAGAATCATTTCACGGCTTGCCCGGAATGCTTGCCGACTCCCTGCCCGATCGCTTCGGCAACGCCTTGATCAATGCCTGGCTGGCGACCCGGGGACGCACGCCGGGAAGTTTCAACGCGGTCGAACGACTCTGCTACATCGGCGCGCGCGGCATGGGTGCACTGGAATTCGCGCCTGCGACAGGGCCCAAGGCGCGCGACACCCAGAAAATCGAAGTCGCAGCACTCGTGCGTCTGGCATCGGATGTGCTCACCCAGCGTCATCAGCTAAACCACTCTCTGACCGATGAGTCGTCCTCTGGCACGTTGCGCGACATCCTGCGCGTCGGCACCTCGGCCGGCGGCGCACGCGCAAAGGCGATCATCGCCTGGAACCGTAAAACCAACGAAGTGCGTTCCGGCCAAGTCGCCGCAGGCAGCGGCTTCGACTACTGGATCCTCAAGTTCGACGGAGTCAGCGGCAATCAGGACAAGGAGCTTGAAGACCCGAAAGGCTACGGCGCGATCGAATACGCTTACGCGCAGATGGCCCGTGCAGCCGGCATCGATATCAGCGAATGTCAGTTGCTGGAAGAGAACGGCCGCCGCCATTTCATGACGCGCCGCTTCGACCGGCTTGAAGGCGGCGAGAAGTTGCACATGCAATCGCTCGCAGCGCTGGGCCACTACGACTTCAATCTGGCTGGCGCCTACAGCTACGAACAAGCCCTACTGATGATTCGCCGACTAGGCCTGGACATGTCGACGATAGAGGAACAATTCCGACGCATGGCCTTCAACATCATCGCGCGCAATCAGGATGATCACGTCAAGAACATCGCTTTCCTGATGGACAAGCGTGGGCGCTGGTCATTGTCACGGGCATACGATGTGACCTACAGCTTCAACCCGGATGGGTTGTGGACGTCAAGGCACCAGATGTCGATGAATGGCAAACGCGATGGATTCACCCTTGAGGATTTCCGCGAATGCGCGAAATCGGCATCAATGAAACGTGGTCGTGCCGAAGCAATCATTGCCGAAGTGACCGATGCCGTTCGGCGTTGGCCCGAATTCTCCGAGAACGCAGGCGTCGCATCGAACTGGATTGGCGAGATCAAGAAGAATCTTCGGCTCGATATCGCTTGAGAATCCGTTTCAAAGGTCAGCTTGCCCAGGCGCATTCACCCCCTCGTCAGAAGCACGTATGCTTTGCTGCATCTACCCACCAACAATCACCGAGGTTCCGCATGTCGCTCGTCAATCTGCTGGTCGTACTCGCCTTGTTCCAGTACGTGTTCTTTGCAACCCAAGTCGGCCGTGCCCGCGCAACTTATGGCGTTCCCGCACCCGCAACTACAGGAAATCCGATTTTCGAACGCTATTACCGCGTTCAGACCAATACGCTTGAGCTGCTGATCCTGCTCATACCGGGCGTATGGATTGCCTCGGGCTATTGGAATGCGCTGTTCATTGCCGCGATGCTGGCTATTTATATTGTTGGCCGACATCTGTATTACGTCGGCTATATCGAAGATCCAAAAAAGCGCTCAATGGGCTTTGGGCTATCATTTACTCCGATTCTGCTCTTGCTGCTTGCAGGGCTTGCCGGCGCTGCATGGGCCCTGATCCACACTGGCATTTGAAATGCGCCAAGCCGTCAAGAGAACACGCTGAAACCGAATTCGTCCACGAAAAAAACTAAAGTGGAAATTGATCGTGTCGATAAAACCTTATTTTGAACAGATGGCGGAGTACAACCACTGGATGAATGACAAGGTCTACCGATCCGCCGAGCGCTTGAGTGATGCCGAGCTTGTGGCTGACAAAGGCGCGTTCTTCACATCGGTACTCGGAACCCTGAACCACATCCTTGTCGCCGACACAATCTGGCTGAAGCGCTTTGCCGGCTATCCCGGCGGATTCGTCGCGCTGCATTCGTTGCACCACGTGAACGCACCGAATTCACTGTCGCAGATCCTGCACACGACGATTTCCGATCTCGCCCATGCACGGCGAACCGTGGTTGAATCGATCATTCATTTCTGCGCGGAGGCCGACGATGATGACTATTGCCAGCCATTGCACTATACGGATACATCGGGTCGGCCATTCGTCAACGAGTTTGGCGCGTTGGTGCAGCATTTTTTCAACCATCAGTCCCACCATCGCGGCCAGCTAACCACGTTGCTGAGCCAGTCCGGTATCGATGTCGGTGCGACCAATCTGGTATTGATGATCAGAGAGAAATCTCATTAGTGATCGACGATTCATGGGGCTTAACGTAATTCGTGTCGGGAATGAAGCACCCACGCTGCGCCGCACTGTGCAAATGCAAGGCCCACTAATCATTTTCGGATACAACAAATGAAGACCCTTACTGGCTCTCGATGGATTGCGATCGGAACATGCTTCTTGCTGATGCTCGGCTGCGCTGCCGGCGGAAACGTTCGCGAACCGATACCCAAGGCATTCTTTGCTGCACCCCAAGCAGGCAAGCGCGTCGTTGTTGTGCTGCCGGGCCGAGGCGACGATCTTGCTTCGCTTGAACGGAAAGGCATTGCCGCAATAATCCAGACAGGATGGCCCGACGCTGACGTCATCCTGACCGGATTGACCATGCCGTTCTATCGCGAAGGGCGCGCAGCGAAACGTCTGCATGATGAGGTGATTGCAACCGCGCAAGATAATGGCGATCGCGAAATCTGGCTTCTCGGTATTTCGCTCGGCGGAATGGGCACCCTCCTCTACGAACACGATTACCCGGGGCAAATCGCCGGAATGCTTCTATTGTCGCCGTATCTCGGCGAAAAGCCCCTACTCGATGAGATACGTGATGCCGGGGGTTTGCGGGCATGGAACCCCGGACCATCCCAGCCACTCGGGCCAGACACATTTCAGCGAGAGCTATGGCATACGATCAAGAATGTCTCACAGGATTCGGCACGCACGCACGCGTTCTGGCTTGCATACGGTGCGGATGAACCCTTCCGAGAGGCAATCGAATTGATGAGCCCGATGCTGCCTGCGCAAAACGTTGCAATGTTGCCGGGACGTCACAACTGGTCGCTTTGGACCAACGCAGCGAAAACCTTGCTTGAACGAGCAACATCAAGTCGACCACATGAATGATCGCTGCTATCTCCCGATATTCTGGATTTGCGGGGCGTATTGACGCCGCTTCGCCTACTTGGAGTGAAACGACCCCATTGAACAAAAAAAGCCAACACTGTGCCGGCTTTTTTGTCTGCGCCGTCTCGGCATTCAAACCATGGCAATCAACGTGCCGGCACCACGTAACCGTTATCGATATAGACGCGGTCGCCACGCCTGAGATCATAGCTATCGGGTTGTTCGAATGAGACCGTGCGGCCATGGTCCATTCTGACCACAATGCGCGAGTAGCTTCTCGATCGGCGATTCTTTTTCTCCACATTGTGACCAACGGCGCCGCCCGCGAGAGCGCCTGCAATGGTTGCGGCCTTGCGCCCATCGCCCTTGCCCACTTGATTTCCCAACGCGCCGCCGACAATAGCGCCGAGCAGTGTCCCGCCACCGACATGGTTGCTGCGTTGACCGACCGATTGGATTTCGACGACCCGTCCACAATTGTCACAGCCGCGCTCGTAATACTGGCCGCGCGCTTGAACAGGTTGCATCACCGCGAAAGATCCCAGCAAGACGGCGGCAGCAACGGTCAAAAACATTCGATTAATCATCATGTGATCTCCTTTAGATCGCAATACACCCGCGATCGCGGGGCCTAGTTGCCAAGAGTGACCTCACCTCAATGAATGTCGCCACAATCCCATGCCGCCCAAGATTGGCGAAGGCTTGTCTTGTGCTGCCAATCTATCGTCGCGCAGTGGCTTCGGTTAGCATCCGGATTCTCCGGAACAGCTCGCCATGCAAGAACAGACAACGCTGCTCGATGATCTGCGCGACATGGACGCCGAGGCAGCCGCCCGTCGTCTCAATGAACTTCCCGATCTAGCAATCGTGGACCTGCTCCAATCGATGGGGCCTGGCCGCGGCCTTGCTGTGCTTGAGCGGTTCAGTGCGGAACGTCGCAGTCGCATCGCATCGGCCGCGGGCCAAGGCGCATCCGAGCATTGGCAGGCGACCCGTCGCTGGCCCGAAGGAACTGTCGGACGTCTGACCGAACCCGAACCTGAATCGTTCGAGGCAAATGCGCAAGTCGCTGAGGTTCTTGATCGGCTGCGTCCGGTCGCATCGCGAACGTTGATCACCTACGTCTTTGTCGTCGACGCAGCACATCACTTGATCGGTGTCGTTACGTTTCGCGAGATGGTGTTCGCCCGTCCAGAGCAGAGACTTGAGGAAATCATGGTTCCGCGGCCATTCTCGTTGCGGCCCGAAACCGAAGTGGTCGTCGCCATGCGCGATGTAGTGCGTCGCCATTACCCGGTCTATCCTGTTTGCGATGCGCAAGGTCGCCTGATGGGCGTTGTTCGAGGCTCGGTACTCTTCGAGGAGCAGGCCTTCGAGATCAGTGCGCAAGCCGGCTCGATGGTCGGTGTCGAAAAAGAGGAACGGATCAGCACCTCCTGGCCGCGAAGCCTGCGTTTTCGGCATCCGTGGTTGCAGCTCAATCTACTCGCGACGTTTTCGACGGCAGCGGTGGTTGGCGCCTTCCAGGGCACGATCAACCAGATCGTGTTGCTCGCGGTATTCCTTCCGGTACTTTCTGACCAATGCAACAATACTGGTTGCCAAGCGCTTGCTGTCACCCTTCGCGGCATGACCTTTGGCGACCTCAAGCCGGGTCACGGATGGCTGCTAGTGCTCAAGGAAGCGTGGCTAGGCCTGCTCAATGGCTCATTGACCGGCGTGTTGGGTGGGCTTGCGATGTACCTGCTTGCCTCGCATCAAGGCAATGCCGATGCTTTGACGCTGGCCTTGATCACCTGGCTCGCGATGGCCGCCAGTTGCGCCGTTGCCGGTATGGTTGGTGCAGGAGTGCCGCAGATTCTCAAGCGAATCGGTGCCGATCCGGCGACCGCTTCGAGTATTTTCCTGACCAAGGCCACCGACATCGTCAGCCTCGCGATGTTTCTCGGCCTCGCCACCTGGTTGGTCGCACACTGAGCCAGCGCGTGGAATTCCGATGCTGATCGACAGCCATTCACATATCGACACCGAGGCGTTCGACCACGATCGTGCGGCAGCGATCGAGCGTGCTCGGTCAGTTGGCGTCCACCAACAAATCGTTCCAGCCATTGCTCGCGATGGCTGGAGCGCGTTGCGTGCAGTATGTAGTGAGCATTCCGGACTATTCCCCGCCTACGGTCTGCACCCGATGTTTGTCGACCACCATCGGCCGCAGCACCTGCACGATCTTGTTGAGATTTTGAATCGGGAAAAGCCCCTCGCCATCGGTGAGTGCGGGCTCGATTTTTATCTCGAAGGTCTGGATCGAGACGATCAATACCGCTACTTCAACGCCCAACTCAGACTTGCTTGCGAACAAGGTCTTCCTGTGATCGTCCACGCGCGCCGTGCATTTGATGAAGTGACCGCATGCTTGCGAAAATTCGCTGGATTGCGCGGTGTCGTTCATAGCTTCTCGGGCAGTCGACAACAGGCTGAAGCACTCTGGAAATTGGGTTTCAATCTTGGCATTGGCGGGCCGCTGACCTATCCACGCGCTTCGCGCCTGCGAAGCATTGTCGCCGACATGCCGATTGAGTGGTTGTTGCTCGAAACCGATTCGCCCGATCAACCGATGCACGGCCATCAAGGGCAACGCAACGAACCTGCAAGACTCGTCGAGGTACTCGCGACGGTCGCGCAAGTGCGCGGTAAGTCGGCCGATGACATCGCCCGAGCGACGACTCAAAACGCACAACGATTGTTCAAACTTCCGCCAACCCCTGCCCTGCATCCGGCTATCGACTATTGATTGGGCCCTTAAATAGACTTGACGTTGCTTCCATGGCGGGCTTGAGAAATTGAAGGGATGCCACATCCACTTCCGTTCGTGGCGAGCCTAGCCTGCCCTGAGCCTGTCGAAGGGAACCATGATCGGAAGTGGCCCGCACGCCTCGGCAACTTGAAACCACCCTTCGACAGGCTCAGAGCCAGCCCTGGACTTGATCCGGGGGCGAACGGTTGAGGTTGGGTCAATTTTTTTTGCGAAGTCGTACTGTTTAGGGGCCGAATCAATAGCCCGTTTGCAACGAGGCACGAGCACTCCTTTTTTCAGTCGAAGCGATTTGCGCAGATCTATGGCTCGCTGGTGACGGATGCATCCGCTTTCGGCGCGAGCAATTTCTGAATCGCCGCTGCCACGGCGACAAATGCGAACGTTGCCGTGACGTGCGTGGCGGCACCGAGACCCCCTCCGCAATCGAGCTTCAGACCGTTTTCGGCTGAGGCCGGACGCAATCCACAAACGCTGCCATCGCTTTGCGGGTAGCGCACGTTTTCGAGCGAGTAGATGGCTTGCACACCGAAATAGCGTTTCGGGCCGCGTGGGAATCGAAACTCCTCACGCAACTTCTTGCGGATCAACGCAAGCATGGCATCGTGCTCGGTTCGCGAAAGATCGCGCACACGCACCAACGTCGGGTCGATCCGCCCGCCCGCTGACCCACTGACGATCAATGGCAGCTTTCGACGGCGGCACCACGCAATCATCTCGACCTTGACCCTGAACGCGTCGCAGCAGTCGACAACAAGGTCATAGCGACGATCGAGCAGGCGTTCCAGATTCGAAGGAGTCAGAAACTCGGCAAAGGTTTCGACCTTGATGTGCGGGTTGATCGCCCGAGCGCGCTCGGCCATCACTTCAACCTTGACCCGGCCATATTGGCCTTCCAACGCATGCATCTGCCGATTGGTGTTGCTGACACAGACATCGTCGGCATCGATCAGGGTGAGATGACCAACGGCACTGCGCGCCATCGCTTCGACCACCCAAGAGCCAACTCCACCGACGCCAATGATGCACACATGTTTCCGCGCTAGGCGAATGCTGCTGCCAACGCCGTAAAGTCGATCAAGTCCGCGGAAGCGCTCGTTGATCACTGTTGATTCTGGATTGGTCATGGTCATGCGGCGCGGGAGATTAGCATGTGTGTCTCAGGACCGCCGGGCTTTGGATTCGATAGCCCAGTTGCATCGGTCATCAGGACGAAGCCGCTCATGTACCCTTGCAACTTCTGATCTCGGAGATTCACCTGATGCGCTATGCCGTTTGTATCTTTCTTGGCCTGTTGATCGGAGCCATCGCGACCGTCACTACCACCAACGTCCTCGCTTCGCGACGCGACCCTTACCCCGACTCATTGATGCATGTCATGAAGCACGAGCTTGGTGTGGCCAGCAAGGCAGCCGACCAACCAACCTGCGACGACAACGGCCATGCGCTAGACAAGCTTTCGATGTTCTCGAATGACATCATCGTCGCGATGCCGGACAACGGCGAACCGGATCGGGTCTTTCATCAATACATCGACAGCTTGCACGAAAAGGTCGAGATCGCTCGGCAGTCCGATTGCACGAAGCGCAAGCAGGCGATTACGGACGTCAAAAATGCGTGCTCGGACTGCCATCGCGACTACCAGTAGGGCAAACGGTCTCACCAAGAAGTTATCGTTGATCACGGTATTTTCCTGGCGTCGATTCGCTGCCGACTCGATCTCGCGCCGAGTCACGTTTTCGACAGTCAGCGTTTGTGCTGGTTCAGCACCGACTTGAGACGTTCGAGCAAATTGTGCGGTTCAATCTCGAGCGTTTTCAGCGCAATCACGCAGGGCGTTCCGTATTGCTTGTCGAACGCTTCGAGCATCGCGCTCGAACCGTAGAGCCCCTTGCTGATCAGCTTGGCCGGATCGACCAGATCGATCGCCAGCCAAACGGGCTCTCTGTCCTTGACCGTAACCAGGCGAAATTTCACGATCTCATCCCAGGCGAAGCGCCGATGCGGCAATGAGGTGCGATCAAGAAATCCCTGCTCGTTGGCGACGATCACCGGCCGCTTGTCCAGCGTTTTCCAGATCCCAAGGCCGACAAAAATCACACCGCTGATTACCAGGGCAACGGGCACCAAGCGCAACAGCGTGCCCTGATCCCACAACCAGTCCCATGACCACCAGCCGAGCAATGATATCGCTACGCCCACACCCGACCAGTACCAGAAAACAATGGCGCGTCCCTTGACTTCCAACATGCTGTTGTTCCTCCCTGAAAAATAATTCGCTTTGTATTTTGATTCATATTAAAGATAAAGTACAGAATCTCAAACACGCTCATCGTTCGTTCGATCGGAGAATCAATGGCCTCATCCTGGAAATCACTTACCCTTGGCGCAAAGATTCGGCGTGGGCATACACTTTTCTGGTGGGCGCTGGTTTTCCCGATTGCCGTGGTCGTGATTGGCTATACGGCCATTTCTACCGTATTGCGCTCACAGGCTATTCTCAACGATCACTCGGTCGCCCAGGCCGTCGTAACGGTTGACGAAGAGAGGCCACCAACCAGACAACTCGCACGATTCAAATACACCTTTGCAGTCGACGGAAAAACCTACAGCAAGAATTTCCAGGTTCCGCAATTTCGCGCCGACGATGTCGAAATCGGCGGCACCATTCCCGTTGCCTACGCGAACTTCGATCCGAACCTGTCGCAACGCGAAGACTTGCTTGCGGGCAATGCCGACATGAAGGCGAATATGACCAGCTTCGCGACCATTTCAGCGTTGACTGCCGTACTGATCGGCTTCTTCTGGCTTCTGCTGTCGATCATCATCAAGCGGCAAACCGTGATGCTTGACTGATCCGGCGGGACTCAGATCAATCAATCCCGTGGATCACGAACCGAAGCCTTTCAGGCCATCAAGCCGCGCCGCGCTGCTGATACTTCTGAGCAACATAGTTCTCGACGATATCGATGAAATCGCTGGCAATGGTTTCACCGCGCAGGGTCATAGCTTTCTGGCCATCGATGAAGACTGGCGCCGCAGGAGTCTCACCTGTTCCAGGCAACGAGATGCCGATGTCGGCGTGCTTGGATTCCCCGGGGCCATTGACGATGCAGCCCATGACTGCAAGGGTCATGTTTTCGACACCGTCATACTTGATGCGCCACTCGGGCATCTTCGCGCGAACGTGCTCTTGAACCGAGTGCGCGAGCTCCTGGAACAACGAACTGGTCGTGCGCCCGCACCCCGGACACGCGGTCACCATCGGCGTAAACGCGCGCAGCCCCATCGTCTGCAGCAATTCCTGGGCTACGATGACTTCGCGTGTGCGTGACTCGCCAGGCTCGGGCGTCAACGAGATACGAATTGTGTCGCCGATGCCTTCCTGCAACAGCACGCCGAGCGCGGCGGTGGAGGCAACTATGCCCTTCGAGCCCATGCCTGCTTCTGTCAAACCGAGATGCAAGGCATAGTCGCAACGCGCGCCAAGATCGCGATACACCGCAATCAGTTCCTGCACGCCGGAAACCTTGCACGAAATGATGATGCGATCACGTGACATGCCGAGTTCCTCGGCGCGCGCTGCTGAATCAAGTGCCGAACGGATCAGCGCCTCGCGTGCAACGTGCGCGGCATCCCATGGCTCGGAGCGCGCGTGATTTTCATCCATCAACGTGGCGATCATGGTTTGATCCAGCGACCCCCAATTGGCGCCAATACGTATCGGCTTGTCGTAGCGCAACGCGGTCTCAATGATTGCCGAGAACTGCGAGTCCTTCTTGCGGCCGAAACCGACATTGCCCGGATTGATTCGATATTTGGCCAGCGCTTCAGCAGCCGCTGGTTCATCGGCAAGCAATTGGTGGCCGTTGTAGTGAAAGTCGCCGATCAGCGGCACGTTGACCGACATCATGTCGAGCCGCTCACGGATCTTCGGAACAGCCGCCGCGGACTCGGCATTGTTGACCGTGATCCGCACCAGCTCCGAGCCGCTGCGTGCCAGCTCGGCGATCTGGCGTGTCGTCGCGGCGATATCGGCCGTATCGGTGTTGGTCATCGATTGCACGACAATGGGCGCGCGCGCGCCGACCAAAACGCTGCCTATGCGAACTCCTTCGCTGGCGCGACGGGACTGTGAACCTGAGGGAACATCGCTCATTGCGGGAATGGGGCTACACGGAGCCCAAAATTTCAGTGAATGCAATTATGCAGGAGATTCACGCCAGCTCGCTTGCCGTAGCCTCGGTCGCGGGTTCCGCTTGCAGCCCTTCATCGGGCAAATCCAATGGAGGCAATGCAAATCGGAGATAGGCACCGGCGGATTCCATCAAACCGGCACCACGAACCTCCAGGGTGCAGGCCGAGGACGGCCAACGGTGCGGATCTTCCGGCAAGGTCAAGCGAATCGATCCGGCATCGCGCTCGAACAAACCGGGCGTCAGCAACGAACTGTAGACAGCCGACTCAGCCGAGCGAATCGGCGCCAGCAAGATGCCGCGGCGATCATTGATCGGATTGCCCTCGCCATCAAGCGCGCTGATGCCAACCGCCAATGATCGGCGAGCAAGCAGGGAAACGCCGGCGTCGATACGTGCCTCGTCGTCGATACGCATCCAGCGGATGACACCGACCATCCAGTCTGGGGTGACGCCACCGCCTTCGGGCATCGCCAGTCCCACCAGCTCTCCGACCTTTGCGCGCACCGCCTCGCCCGGTCCACGACGCTCCCACAACAATCGGTAGCCGCCGAATCCCTGATCAAGCACGCGTGCAGGTATCGGTTGCGAGCGCAATGGATCTGCGCCCCCATGCATCCAGGCCGCGGATGTCGTTTCTTCGGACATCTGGATCGCAGTGCCACGGACCTCACGAAGAAACCCCTCGAAATCGACGTTACCCGCCAGCACGAAATGCAGGTCATGCAAACCGATGACGCATTGCAACTCGTGCCCTCCCGCAAGACGAACGTCGCCGCGCTCCCCTCCTGACGACCAGCCATCGACAAGGCGTTGGGCAAGGTCGATATCAACTTGGACCGGAGGACCACCGCGCATGCGGAACGTGGCCACGCGAACACCAGGCGGCAGACTGGCGACCTGGGATTCGATATGACTGAGCACTCCGCCCAATCCGATCGATAGCAGACCGCGCGATGGCGATTCCCGCTCTTCAGGCAAATATCCCGGCCCGACGTCTTTTTCCACATCGACCGCATAGGTCGCCGTTTCGCCGACAGCCTTGTTTTCCAGCTCGCAATACGGCGCGAATGTCGAGGTCAGCGCGATGACCTCGAGCAACTCCCGCTGGGTGTAGCGATAAGGATTGGCCAGCGCCAGCAACAAGGCGTGAGCGTAAGCCGTGCGCGCGGTGACTGGCGCGCCGAGCACACCATCATCGATCGCACGCGTATCCAAACCCAATGAGGCGATAAATCGAAACGTATCGTGCAGATCCTGCCAGGCTCCCGGCGGCGGTGTCCTGTAAAGAAGGTAGGCGCGATGCAGACGGGCCGCGCCATGCACGAGCGCACGCACTGCCGCCACGGCAACCTGCTTGCGCCGCAGCATGGGCGCGTTGCCGTTCGGTGCGCAAAAATCATAGAGAACGAATCGGTATCCGCGCGACAGCTCGTTCTGGAATTTTTGCGCAAGGATGCCGAGTTCGGTGCGCTGGGGTGGCAACGGAAAGCTCGCGCCAACAATCTGACGTTCGACGAGTGTTGCTAGCTGATTGACCGGCCCGCGAAGGATTTCCAGCGCTTCGAGCCGTTCAGCCGGTGCGATGCGCAGGCGATTCATTGCCCGCAAAGCCTCGACCAGCATGCGTGCGGTGGCCGAGAAATTGGCCAGAGGCAGAGCTTCGGCCCAGGCGCGAACCGAGCGCGCCTCGGTATTGAAATCGCCGGCCTTGACGGCCTGGCGATCCGGCAGATCACGCAAAAGGCGGCGGTGAAGATCGCTCATCGGTCCGGGTCGATTCCTGAGAGGGCGAAGTTGCACCACTAACTTAGCAAATATCGGTGCGAATGGCTGGAATCGCCCGTTGTCCGAGAGCCCGCTTTGACTATTGGTTTCGATTCAAGGCTGCCGCAACCAGACGAGCCAGCAGACGATCTTTGAGCGATTGCGGACTAGCGAGACCCATGCGTTCAAGTGCCTCGGTGTCGATCTTGCCCGGTTTGATGATGGCCGCGATGAGTCCTGGCCAATGTGATCGCCGCGCGACAGCCGCTTTGAGCCATTCAAGCGCAGGCAGCAAGCGCAATTCGACGTCATTGAAATCGCTACCAAACGGATAGTCAGGCAATAGGCCACTGGACTGTGCAGCTTTCAATCGCTGGCGCAGCGCGGCGGGGGTGTTCTGAGTCCATTGCTGCGGGATGCGGAAATCCCGCGCGAGCTTGAGTGCGCGAATCGCATCGGCGACCAGCCGCGGCTGGAAACGCGCGTCACTGATGGCAATCATCGCGAGAACACACTCCTCATCGGTCTTGCCACGCAGATCGGCAATTCCATACTCGGTGACATAGATATCGCGCAAATGCCTTGGAATCGTCACATGACCATAATTCCAGCGAATGTTCGAGGTGACTTCACCATTCGAGCTTCGTGTTGATCGCAACATGAGAATCGAACGCCCATCCTCGAGCGCATATGACATGGCGACAAAGTTGTATTGCCCGCCGACACCGCTGACGATGCGACCATCCTCGATGGCGTCGGATGCCGCTGCGCCCAGCGCGGTGGCGATCATGCAGGTGTTGAAGAAGCGCGCTTCGCGGCGCTGGACGGCGGCCAGCGTTTCCTCGCCACGCCGCAGCTGGTTCACCTGCGAAATCCGACTCATCTGAAGGCCGTCGTAGTCTTCACCGGTCAGGCCTGCGAGCCATGTATAGAAACCGGCCGAGCCGAGACAGAATCCACCCTGCAGATAGCAGCCCCCGCGCAGCAGCCGACCGCTGATGCGAAGATCCAGGGCTTCCTGCACCGCCCTCGCGTCGAGATCGTTGCCGATTCGCGTCCCGTCGGCGAACTCGATTGTGTTGTTCCGCACAACAGTATGTTCGTCGAGAATGCCAAGTGCGATCAGGCGTGCGGTTCCGGCTTCATCGAGCCTTGATGGAAGTACGCCGGCTGCGCGCAAGCGTTGCGCATCTCCCCCTTTCAAGACATGGCCAATTGTTCCACTATCGACTGCCAACTGCAGGGCCAGATCGGAATAGACCTTGCGCGTCAGGATTCCCTGTCGACGCAGGTGCATGAAGCCATCCATGATCAGCTCACTCGAACCGTGCAAGCCGTGATTCAGAACTTCGAGACCTCCGACCTTTTCGGTTGCGGATGCCGTCGGGGTGATGCAGCGGAGTTGGGCAATCGTGTCCCTGTATTCATTGTTGCGTTGATGACGCAAGATCAGCGCTTGCACCAGGGCATCCGATAGCGCACCGATGCCAATCTGCAAGGTACCGCCATCCTGGACCAAGGTGCTCGCGTGCAAGCCGATGGCATACTCGGCATCATCGACCTCCTCTCGTGGCAAGCCAAACAGTCGCTGCTCTCGCCCGGGCGTCGAGAGCACGATGTCGAACAGCTCCTCGCCACTGCCGACATCGGAATCGCCTCCGAGAAACGGCAGTTGATCGTGGACAACGCCGATCATCAACGGCCGCTTCACGCCGGCATCGCGAATGCGTTCGATCAGATCGAGAGTGACGTCAGGGTTGCAACCGAGACTGTAGCGGGCGCTCTCGCCTTCGCCTCTGCAGGCGACTAGCTGCGCAACGACGTTGACGCCTGCACCTACCAAGTCGCGGGCGACAAAGGTGTAGTTGAGGCCAACATAATCACGCTGGGCCTGCCGGGATCCCAGCATGGATCCCGACTGGAAATAGAACTCGTGGACGCGAATATTCGGCGGCAGCGCGTCCGCACGCATCGCGGCGGCATAGTCGAGATCCGGATAGTCCTCACCGAACTGACGCTTGAGAAACGGCTCAGCGAATCGTCGCTCAAGTTCATTCGACGGCTTTGGCACAACCAGCGACAGTGCGGTATGAATCGTCAGCCGCCGCGATCGATCGGCGGCAATACGCCGGTAGAGTGCATTGACCAGACGGTTTGGCTTGCCCAGTCCCAGCGGCAAAGCGAGGACCACGTGTTCACCGCAAGCCTCGAGAATTTTCTCGACGCACGCATCGAAGTCGTTGCAGTGGCTGGCAAGTCGCATGGAATTCTCTCGGTTCAAGCGCGTGCGGTGGTCGCTCATCGGACAATCGAAGGGATACGGCGAGCGATTTGGCAAACTGTCATCCTACTGCGCCAACGCGCATCAGTGCGCGCCGATTCGCTAACGACCAGTCAGCTTCGGTATGATCGTCGCCGAGCGGAGGGTACTCATGAGCGAACGGTTCAAAATTGCGATCGTCGGTTCCGGTCCTGGCGGCTTGTCGGCTGCGGCACGCGCTGCCGAGCGCAACGAATCCCATGTGCTGCTCGAAGCCGAACCGCATCTGTCGAATACGATCTACCTATACCAGAAAGGAAAGTACGTCATGGACGAGCCCGGCATCCTGCCGCTGCGCTCGCCGATTCCGTTCGAGGCAGGGCTTAGGGAGACGATCCTGGGCAGATGGGACGATGCCGCGGCAAGGTTGAAGATCAACGTACGGCATCAGCATGAAGTCAGCGCGATCCAGCGCCGTGCCGACGGCATCTTCGAGATCAAGTGCAGCAATGGCAAGTCGTTCGAAGCCGAAGCCGTTGTTCTCGGTATCGGCCTGCAGGGTAATTTGCGCAAGCTCGGTGTCCCCGGTGAAGATCTGCCTTTCGTCCAGTACCAACTTGACGATCCAGATGCCTATGAAGGCGAGACCATTGTCGTCGTGGGTGCCGGTGATGCCGCGATCGAGAATGCCGTCGCATTGGCAAAACAGAACAACGTCGTCATCATCAACCGCAAAGATGAATTCGGGCGCGCCAAGAAAGGCAACGAAAACGCCATTCTCAAGGCCATTGAAGACGGCCTGATTGAGTGCTACTACAACTCGGCCCCGGAAAAAGTCGAGGCGCTCAGCGCTGGACGCAAACCGGGTCGGATGATTCTCAATACCGCGAATGGTCGCGCGCAGATTCTTCTCAATCGCGTCATCGCGCGTTTGGGTGCTACCGCACCGCGCGGCTTCGTCGAAGCTTGTGGGGTGGTCTTTCCGAACAAGGATCCGGCTTCGGTGCCGGCGATCAGCGCGCAATACGAATCCAACGTCAAAGGCCTCTACATCGTCGGCGCACTCGGCGGCTATCCGCTGATCAAGCAAGCGATGAACCAAGGCTATGAAGTCGTCGAGTACATCACCGGCACGGATGTCGAACCGGCCGATGCCCCGCTGCTGAAAGCCAAGTTCACCAACTTGAAAGGCATTGGCAGCGTTGACCAGGCACTCGGCCAGATTCAGAAAAATGTGCCTGTGCTCTCGCATATCACGCCATTGCAGATGCGCGAGTTCATGCTCGACTCGGATATCCGCACGCCCGCCGAAGGCGAAGTCATCTTCGAGCGCAATGATTACACCAACAGCTTCTACTCGATCGTTGAAGGTGAAGTGCGCATCAGCGTCGAAGGCAAGAGCGCGCCGATCATCTTGCGTCGCGGCGATTTCTTCGGTGAAATGAGTCTGATCTCCGGGCGGCGACGTTCTGCGACCGTACTCGCCGGATCCAACTGTGTACTGGTCGAGACGCCTCGCCGTTCTATGAACCGTTTGATCAATTCGGTCGAGGCGGTCAAGGCCGAAATCGATCGCGTCTTCATCATCCGTGCGATCCAGTCACGTTTTGCCGCCGAAGCGAATACCGCACAGCTCGCGGAAATGGCAGCGCATGCCACATTGCAGCGCTTCAAGGCGGGCGACTACGTATTCAAGGAAGGCGACGAGGGCGATTGCCTGCATCTGGTTCGGGTCGGCTCATTGACGATTTCCCGAAATATTGGCGGCAAGGATATCGTCCTGACCTATGTCGCCGCCGGAAATTATGTGGGCGAAATGGCCTTGATGGGTGAAGCGCATCGATCCGCGAGTGCGCGCGCTGCGATTGCCACCGAAACGATCCGCCTCGACGGAGCCACGTTCAAGCGTTCAATGGCGCAGATTCCCGCACTTAAGTTGCGACTGCAAAACGAGTTCAGAGAACGAACATCGGCCAATCTTGCCATGCAGGCGATGCCGGGGGGAGGCGACATCATCTCATTCCTGATGGCGCAAGGTGCCGGCGAAGCCACCGATATCCTGCTCATTGATGAGTCGCTCTGTGTTCGCTGCGATAATTGTGAAAAAGCCTGTGCTGAAACGCATGGCGGCACCTCCCGACTTGACCGCGAGGCCGGACCGACGTTCGCCAATGTGCATGTGCCGACCTCGTGTCGGCATTGCGAACACCCGCATTGCATGAAGGATTGCCCACCCGATGCGCTGCGTCGCGCACCGAATGGAGAGGTCTTCATCAACGATAATTGCATCGGTTGTGGAAATTGTGTGCGCAATTGCCCTTACGGGGTAATCCACATGGCCAGCAAGCCGCCGAAAAAACCCGGGTTGTTGCAGTGGCTTCTGCTCGGTCGCGGCCCCGGCCCAGGCGAGGCACCTTACGATTCAAAAGCGACAAAAGAACCAAAAGCCAAGAAAGCGGTAAAATGCGATATGTGCAAGGATCAGGCGGGAGGTGCCGCTTGTGTGCGCGCTTGTCCAACCGGGGCCGCCATTCGTATCAGCCCTGAGGAATTTCCGACCTATGCACAATCCAGGCGCTGAAATAATGACGGTTCCAGTCGCCGCTTGCGTGTTTGGCGCGCGTAGCGTTCAGAGCGATGTTCGCCGTGCATGAGTCCCTGCTGACTTATGCCAAATCGAGATATCTCTGGATCTCGCTGGCCTTGTCGGTTGTGTCGATTGTCTTGTACGTCTGGCACGATCCGGGCGGCGTCCCGAACGGCGGTACCTGGCTCGGCTACACCCTGGGGACAGTCGCTGCATTGCTGATTGTATGGCTGATGCTTTTCGGCATCCGCAAACGCAGTTATTCGACCACGATGGGCAGCACCCTGGGTTGGCTTTCCGCGCATGTCTATCTCGGCACTGCCTTGATACTGATCGCCCTCCTCCACTGCGGATTCCAGTTTGGCTGGAATCTGCACACGTTGACCCTCGTACTCATGCTCGCGGTTATTTTCAGCGGATTTTTTGGGGTCTATACCTATTTGCGTTATCCGACCTTGATGACTCGCAATCGCGAAAGCGCGACCCGCGATGCAATGCTTGAGGAAATTTCGGATATCGACCAGAACGCGCTTTCACTTGCCGATGGCATCGCACCCGAGATTCATGGTGTCGTCCTGCGTTCGATCGAGAACACGCGTCTCGGTGGAGGGGTCTGGACTCAGCTGCGCGCTCGTGATGGTTCCGACATCGCAATTTCGAAGGTCAAGGCAGCGATCGTGCATCGCGAAACTCAGATTGGCGCGGCACCTCCAGCCATGCAAGCGGGACAAACCATGTTTGCGATGGTCGACTTCCTCGCCGGGAAAGCCGACGACAAGCAATCCGAAGCATTGCGCAAATTGATCGACATGCTTTCACGCAAACGCAATCTGGCCTCACGAGTGGCACGCGATATCCAGTATCAGGCAATCATGGAAATCTGGCTCTACATCCATGTCCCGCTCTCGGTAACTCTTCTGGCCGCGTTGATCGGGCACATCATTTCCGTATTTTTCTACTGGTAGGCTGCGCTTCAACCAATGACGCCAAATGCTCCAGCACAAAAACCTGAAAGGCCGCTCCGATGCGCTGGCTGATTCGTCGCGTCCTCAAGAAGAGCGCGAGCTCGCTCTCCTACGAGGACGATATCCACTTCGGCGAAGTCCTGACTATCGGCCGTGCTGCGGATCAGGCGATTTTTCTGCCGGATCTTCGCGCGGCACTCAACCACGCGAGCATCACCGCGGTAGGCAAGAACAAATACAAAGTCGAGTCACTGATTGTCGCCGGCATCCGGGTCAACGGCGAGATCACTTACTCGATCACGGTCGGACACGGCGCCGTCGTCGAGCTCGGCTCCACGCGCCTGACCCTGGTCGATCTGCAGGGTGATTTCGATGCAGCTGTCGAAGTGTCAACGATCGATAAAAGCGAGCAGGCGGCGATCGTATCGAAACGCAAGAAACCGACCAGCCTTTCGCAAACCTGGATCAGCAAACGCTGGCCGTCGTGGCTCGGATTCTTCCTGGTACTGGGCTTCGGCCTGCTCGTTCCAGCGGCAACGCATATCGTGCCGGGCCTGAACAAGATCCTGCGCTATTCGCCTCTACCGAGTACGACATTCTGGAATCCCGGTGAGATCGACTCTGCCCATCGTTTTTTTGCCAACGATTGCACGCGCTGTCACAAGAACGCTTTTCTGATGGTTCGAGACAATGCCTGCACCTCTTGCCATACGAGCACGAAAGCGCACGCCGACCCGGTCAAGTTCAACATTCCGGCACTTGGGGACGCCCGCTGCGGCAGTTGTCATCAGGATCACAATGGCGATCGCGGGATGATCAGCAAGGATCAGCGCCTTTGCGCCGATTGTCATGCCGACCTCAAGACTCGAACCAAGGGCGCCAGCGTGGTTGCCGATGTTTCCGACTTCGGTTCATCGCATCCGCAGTTCCATGTCAACCTGCCTGGCTGGAGTGCTGACAACACGTTCACGCCGAAATCGATGCTTTGGAGCAGCGCACTTAAAGAAAATTCCGGACTCAAGTTCAATCATCTGAAGCACCTTGATCCCAAAGGTTTGAATACGCCTGACGGTCGCAAGAATCTTGAGTGCTCCAATTGCCACCAGCCGGATGCCGGCGGGTCGGCAATGAAGCCGATCGCTTTTGAAACCATGTGCCATGAATGCCACAAACTCGGTTTTGACACCTTGGCGCCGGACCGGGAAGTCCCGCATGCCGATGTCGCAGCGGTCAGCTATACGCTCAACGAATTTTACGCAAACCGCGGTCTTGAGGGCGGCTATGCCGATGCGCGTGCACCGACCGTCGTACAGGAACGTCGTCGACCAGGTTCACCACCGTTGTCACGCGAAGAACGCGTCGAAGCCCTCGCTTGGGCGCGTGATCGTTCGGAGCAAGCAGCGAAAACCGTTTTCACTGGAAAGGCCTGCGTCACTTGCCACAGCGTCAATGCACCGTCGGCTGCAAATAATGTCTGGCAGATTGCGCCGGTACGGGTATCCGGCATCTGGTATTCAAAAGCAAAATTCAATCATGCCAAACATCAAACCAGTACCTGTCTCGACTGTCATGGCGGCGCGCCAAAATCGGAGGCGTCCAATGATCTGCTCATTCCGGGAATAGAAAATTGTCGCGAATGTCACGCGGGGGCCCATGCCAAGGACAAAGTTGCAAGTACCTGCATTGCTTGCCATGGGTACCACACTTCACCGCTCGTGACTTTGGACAAGAAAACCCGAAAGTCACCCTGACAACGGGCACAGACAGCAATAGTCGCCATCGATTGACTGAGCTATGATCGACGCGGCGTTTCGTATGCATGCTCGCAGCAGGCGAACGGGGAGAAGTGATGGGGATCACCAGAATCGGCCAATGCGTGATTGGCTTTGCCCTCCTCGCAAGTTGCGGTGGAGGCAGTAATTCGACCAGTCAGACGGGGACGTCCCCGCCTAGCAATCCGCCGCCTGGAACCTCGGACAGCGGCTGCACGGGCTCTTGTGCCGTTGCCGATTCATTCCTGAAAACGGCTGATGTCGGCAAAGTCATCGCGCAGGCGGCCCAGGAAGCATCGGCGCAGAGTCTTCCTGCCACGATTGCCGTCGTCGACCGGGTCGGCAACGTGCTTGCGGTATATCGAATGAGCGGCGCCAACGCGCTCGTGCGAATCGGGACAGATCGCGGCGTCATCGGCGGCCTCGAAGGTCTCATCGTGCCAAGCGAACTGGCCGCAGTATCAAAGGCGATCACGGGCGCGTATCTATCCAGTGAAGGCAACGCATTTTCGACCCGCACCGCAAGCCAGATTGTCCAGGAGCACTTGAATCCGCGTGAACGCAACGCGCCTGCCGGTCCCTTGTTTGGCGTGCAGTTCTCGCAATTGCCATGTTCGGATTTTTCCCGCCAGCTTGGCGATAGTGTCGGCGGCGTCGGCACTGGCCCAGGGCCGCATCGATCACCGCTCGGCTTGGCGGCCGATCCCGGCGGATTTCCGCTCTACAAGAATGGCGTGCCTGTTGGCGGTATCGGGGTTGCCGCGGATGGCAACTACACACTGGACCCCAACATCGATGATCGTGATCGCGACATGGATGAGTTTATCGCCTGGGCCGGAACCTTCGGTTTCGGCGCGCCGGCCGATCGCCGTGGCGATGTCATCACGATTGACGGCAAGAATTTTCGTTATAGCGATGTCGAGTTTTCTCGACTGGCGGTCGATCCAGCCGTCGCTCCGGCATACGCCAGTCTTGGTGCCACGTCCGGTGGCTTGATCAACGTCCCTGGCTACTATGCCAATGCGGGCGGCCTGCTTTCCGGTACCGCGTTCGGTCAAGCTGATTCGGGCATCCGCGCTGATGCGGCTGATTATCCTGGCCTCGACGCATTTGTCGTCGTCGATGAGTTTGGCAACAATCGTTTCGCTCCGCAGGCCGGCACCGATGGTGCCAATGCGCTGACCGAAAACGAAGTGCGCGTGATCATGCAGGAGGCGCTTAAAGTCGCCAATCGGGCTCGCGCACAGATCCGACGTCCACTCTCAACACAAGCCCGCGTTAGCGTGTCGATCGTCGATACCAATGGTCAACCGCTAGCGATCGCACGAACCCGCGATGCGCCGATTTTCGGCACCGAAGTCTCATTGCAGAAAGCGCGCACGGCGATGTTCAATTCCAGCGCCTTTGCCGCGAATGATCAATTGGCTGCGCCGGCGCCGACCGGATTGATGACAGCGGCCGCGGCCGATTATCTTTCGGATGTCGTTGACCTCAATGCCGGGACGGTAGCACTGAGCGTCGTCGAAACCCGCCCGTTTGCCAACACGCTCGCGCGTGTGCGCGGGTTCCTCGGCATTCCCGGGGCATTTGGCGATGGGGCGATCGCCTTTACCGATCGTGCAGGCGGCAATATGGCGCGTCCGTACTATCCGGATGGCGTCGAAGGTACCTCGCCGGGACCATTCAGCAATCCGATTGCGCAATGGAGTCCTTTCCAGGTCGGTCAACAACTTGACCTCGTCTACAATCGAGTCGCCTTGACCGTTGCTGTTTATCTTCAGCAAGCCGGCCTCAGCGTTTCCCTGGCCGGTACCGCTCTGCCGATGTTGCCGGCGGATTTGCCAAGAACCTGCACGGGCATTCCGCGCATTGCCAATGGCATTCAGATCTTCCCTGGCAGTGTGCCGATCTATCGCGGCTCAACGCTTGTTGGCGGCGTCGGCGTTTCAGGTGATGGCGTCGATCAAGATGACATGGTCAGCTTCCTCTCTGTTCACAATGCCGGCGTGGTGCTCGGAACGCTCGGCAACGCGCCACCCGCAATGCGCGCAGACAATCTCGCACCCAGCGGCGCGCACCTTCGTTATATCCAGTGTCCACAAGCACCGTTCATCGATTCTGGCGCCGACAACGTCTGCGAGGGCAAGTAGATGAACGCCATACGCTTTTTGCCGCAACGACTTTTGCCGATCAGTGCTGCAATCCTTGCCGCCTTGCTCTGCCCTGCTCCGACGCATGCGCAGAATCCAAGTGCCGCGACACCGCATTTGCTCGAATTGCTCGGCATCTTGCCCGCTGCAAATTACGACCCCTACCAGTCGCAAATTCCGCGTCGTCGACCAGGTCATCCGCCGGAACCTCTGCCGATGTTTGTCGAGCAGAATCCGGACGCCGTCAATCCGGCGCCGGTCGACCAGGCCGGTGAATTTTTGCCGGTTCCCGATCGTTGGCGGATCATGGAATCGCTCGGCTTCAAGCATTCGCTGCTCGATCCGTACAACCAAAACGTACTCAAGGCCGACAAGCCGATCCGCGGTGAGGATCACTTCCTCAATCTGCTGGCGATTTCCGACACGATCATCGAGCCGCGCTCAATCCCGACACCGGTCGGCGCACAGGGAACCGGCGGTAGCGGAGATCTCGATGTCCTCGGACGAACCAATCAGTTGATTCTTGCCCAGACGCTCATCGTCGGCGCGGACTACTACATCGGCGATACCACCTTCAAACCGCCGGAGCTCGAGTTCAAGGC
>JBBQTY010000008.1:0-39540 GCA_038234445.1 Lysobacterales bacterium | reverse complement strand
CAAACAACGCACGCTCAAAAATGTAATCAGGGCGACAGGCGTAGGTCTCCACACAGGTGACAAGGTCTACATGACCTTGCGCCCGGCTGCGGTTGATACAGGGATTGTATTTCGGCGCGTGGATCTTGCCGAGCCGGTGGAAATTCGCTCCTGTTGCGAGAACGTCGGGGATACCCGACTCTCGACCACGCTGGTCAAGGGCGATGTGCGAATCGCCACCATTGAACACCTCTTGTCGGCAATTGCCGGACTCGGTATCGACAATGCCTATGTCGACCTGTCCGCGCCGGAAGTGCCGATCATGGATGGTAGCGCCGGTCCGTTCGTATTCCTGTTGCAGTCCGCCGGCATCGAAGAGCAGGCCAAAGCCAAGCGCTTTGTTCGCATCAAAAAGTCGATAACAGTCCGCGATGGCGACAAGTGGGCCCGCTTTGAACCATTTGACGGATTCAAGGTGGGTTTCTCGATCGATTTCGAGCATCCGATGTTTGCCAAGAAGACCTCGACCAGCGAGATCGATTTCTCGACGACCTCGTTCGTCAAGGAAGTCAGCCGCGCACGCACGTTCGGTTTCATGCGCGATATCGAGATGCTGCGTGAGCGCAATCTTGCACTTGGCGGATCAATGGACAACGCAATCGTCCTCGACGACTACCGAGTGCTCAACGAAGATGGTCTTCGCTACGAGGATGAATTCGTCAAGCACAAGATTCTTGACGCAATCGGTGACCTGTATCTCCTTGGTCACAGCCTGATTGGCGCATTCTACGGTTACAAATCCGGCCACGAGCTCAACAACACCTTGTTACGTGCGTTGCTCGCTGATAAAACGGCTTGGGAAGAAGTCAGCTTCGAAGATGAGTCCCAAGCGCCAATTTCCTACGCCCACCCGGCGCAGGCACTTTAGCGATACGAGGTCGTTGCAAGGAAGGCTCGGTGTCGCTGAGTCTTTCGTTCTCAGGGGAGAGGAGGCTCAAGCCTCCGGTAAATAATCAGAACAGGCGAGGGACGCCAATCTTAGGTAGAGGTCCTGGAGTTCCGGGTCCGAGATGGTTTTTGCTGCCGAGCGCAGATGGTTTGCGGCGGTGGTCGAGAGTGGTTTGGCTCGGGCAGGCTCGGAGGGAACGAGCGGCAAGGGCGCCACTTTCACGGCGAAGTGTTCGATAGCGCTGCCCGTGGCAGCGCGGGCTTCCGTAATGAGATTGCCTTGGTGCAGTCGCAGGCGCGTTGCCCACGTTGAGCTCGTCGCTATGAAAACAAGCCGTCCGTTGCGCAGGTCTGCGAGGTGACACTCACGTGCCAGCGAGTCGGGCAAGAGGTGGCGAAGCTTTCCATCCAGCAAATCCAGTCCATGCGCCCGTTTTGCGAGCGCGTCGAGGCTGATGCACTCCGCGATAGGCACCAGCGTGCCCTTTCGTTGTTTGCCAGGAGGGAAACTTCGTTGCATGGCAGAACCCATTCGGCGAATAGTCAATGAAACTAATCTTAGTCGCAAAATCCCACTCGACGCCGCGTTGTATCGATCTGGGCAGCAGCAAGGGCCGACTTCTGGTCGGTGGAGCCCTCGGCGCAGCAATGATGCTGTTCGCCGGAATTGGTTTCATGATTGCGTTGTTTACCGTCAATCCTCGTGATGCGGCGATGCATGAGTTGTTGACCCTTCGCGCGCAGATCCAATTGCAGAAGGCTCAGCTTGAAAACGTTGAAACCGATTCTCGCCGCAATCTTGATGCGCTAGCGATGCAGATCGGTCAGTTGCGTGCACAAGCGACCCGATTGAACGCGCTCGGCGATCGTCTTACCCAGGTCGGAAAGTTCGAGGACGGCGAGTTCGATTTTGTTTCCGAGCCCGCTCTTGGTGGTCCGGAAGATGCGGTTAACGAGAGTTCGTCGCCACTTCCGCTCGGCAATGACATCGATAGCTTGCGTGCCGAATTCGGTCGCCAGGAAGCCCAGCTTGGAGTCCTCGAAAATCTCCTTTTCGATCGTAAGATCGACAACGCAATGCTTCCGACCGGCATGCCGGTTGCGCATGGCTATGTTGCTTCCGGCTATGGCGCGCGCACGGACCCAATCACTGGTCGCCAAGCGGTTCATCTGGGCGTCGATTTCGATGTCCCGATTGGTAGCGATGTACTCGCTGTCGCGGAAGGCGTTGTCACCTACTCTGGGGTACGCAACGGCTACGGCAACGTGGTTGAGATTGATCATGGCAATGGCTACATGACCCGCTATGCACACAATTCGCGGAATGACGTCGAAGTCGGTACCCGCGTGCATGTGGGGCAGGTAGTTGCCAAGGTCGGCTCGACGGGACGCTCGACTGGGCCGCATTGCCACTTCGAGGTCTGGTTGAACGGTCGCCCGGTCAATCCGATGGCCTATGTCCGCTCGACGCGCGCAACTCGCAGCTAGGAGTAGATCAGAGGTTAATTGGGCGGGCTTCAAAATCTGCGGCAAAGATTTATTTTCCGCCGCTTTTCAGGCCACGCAGCGATCGCGGGCCAGAAAATCGTCGAGAATCTGCCGTCAATCAGCTGAATGCTCGCTTAAATCGCAACATCCGACTGGCTGCAAGACTCAGGGTGATCGTGAGGCTCTTGAATCGGCCAATCGGATCCCAAGCTTGGTGTTGCGCCGAGGCCGCCGTATCATCGGCGGCCTTCGCTTTTCTGCCGTTACCGCCTTGTGCGGATCAAGCGGCCCTATCCGGATATCCCTGACCGATGTTTCAACGTGTCCTGACGAGTGTTTTTGGTAGCCGCAACGAGCGCATTTTGCGCACGCTGAACAAGACGGTAGTTAAGATCAACGCACTCGAACCGCGATTCGAGGCGCTCGATGATGCCGCGCTTCGCGCGATGACCGACGAATTGCGCAAGCGCGTGAGTGACGGCGAAACGCTTGACTCAGTTCTGCCCGAAGCCTTCGCCGTCGTGCGCGAGGCGGCGCGGCGCGTAATTGGCTTGCGCCATTATGATGAGCAGATGATCGGCGGCATGGTTCTGCACATGGGGCGCATTGCCGAAATGCGCACCGGTGAAGGCAAGACTCTCGTCGGTACCTTGCCGGTCTACCTGAATGCGCTGGCCGGCAAGGGCGTGCACGTGGTCACCGTCAACGACTATCTGGCCAGGCGTGACTCGGCCTGGATGGGGCGCATCTACAATTTCCTCGGCATGACCGTTGGTGTGGTCTATCCCGGAATGGATCATGGCGACAAGCGTGGCGCCTACGATGCCGATATCACGTATGGCACGAACAACGAATTCGGCTTCGACTATCTGCGCGACAACATGGCGCAGACGAAAGAACAGCGCTATCAGCGCAAGCTCAATTACGCGATCGTCGACGAAGTGGACTCGATCTTGATCGACGAGGCGCGCACACCGCTGATCATTTCCGGCCCGACCGACGAATCGCCGCAGCTTTACGTCAAGATCAATCGTCTCGTGCCCAAGCTCGTGCGACAGGAAACCGAGGAAGGCGAAGGCGACTACTGGGTTGATGAAAAGCAGAAGCAGGTGCATTTGTCCGAAGCCGGCATGGAGCACGCCGAGGTGTTGCTGCGCGGTGATGGCATTATCGGAGAGGGTGAGAGTCTCTACGATACAAAGCATCTCGCCGTCGTCCATCACTTGAACGCCGGCCTGCGCGCGCATGCGCTTTATCAGCGTGATGTCGAGTACATCGTGCGTGACGGCGAGGTGATCATCGTCGATGAATTCACCGGCCGCACGCTGTCAGGTCGTCGCTGGTCCGATGGACTGCATCAGGCGGTCGAAGCAAAGGAAGGCGTGCCGATTCAGCGCGAGAACCAAACGCTCGGCTCGATCACGTTCCAGAACTATTTCCGTTTGTATACGAAACTCGCCGGCATGACCGGTACGGCCGATACCGAGGCGTTCGAGTTTCAGTCGATCTATGGTCTCGAAGTGGTCGTCATACCGACCCATCGTCCGATGGTCCGTCGTGATGAGACCGATGTGGTCTTTCTCAAGGCCAAGAACAAATACGACGCAATCATCGAAGACATCAAGGATTGCTACGAACGCGGTCAACCGGTACTGGTTGGTACGACCTCGATCGAAACCTCGGAGTATCTCGCCAACCTGCTCAAGTCGGCGGGGGTTCCGCACGAAGTGTTGAACGCCAAGCAACACGAGCGTGAAGCGATCATCGTGGCCCAGGCAGGCCGACCCGCGGTGGTGACGATCGCTACCAACATGGCGGGTCGTGGTACCGACATTGTGCTCGGTGGCAATCTCGAATCCGAACTGGAAGCGTTGCCTGAAGATGCGACGGAGGCGATGCGCGAGCAGGTCAAGGCGGAATGGAAGACGCGTCACGCCAAGGTCATGGAGGCGGGCGGTCTGCGCATCATTGGTACCGAGCGCCACGAATCCCGTCGCATCGACAACCAGTTGCGTGGTCGTTCCGGACGCCAGGGTGATCCGGGTTCGACCCGATTCTACTTGTCGCTTGAAGACAACCTGCTGCGCATCTTCATGGGTGAACGCGTGGCTGGCCTCATGCGCATGTTCGGCATGAAGGAAGACGACGCGATCCAGGATCGCATGGTCACCAAGCAGATCATGAACGCGCAGCGAAAGGTCGAAGCGCAGAATTTCGATTACCGCAAGAACGTGCTCGAGTTCGATGACGTTGCCAATGATCAGCGCAAGGTCATTTACGAACAACGCAACGAACTGCTGGAAAGTGAGGGCGTGGGCCAAACTGTCGCCGATATCCGCGAGGATGTCTTTGCCGAGCTGGTTAGGCGCTATGTGCCTGTCAATTCGATCGACGATCAGTGGAATATTTCAGGATTGGAGAAAGAACTCGAATCCGAGTTCAGTCTGAAGCTGGATTTGCAGGGTTGGTTGAAGGATCAGGATGAGGCCAGCGCCGACGATGTGCTCGCACGCGTAGAAGATGGCGCTGCGCGATTGTTCCGCGAAAAAGAAGCGCTGCTCGGTGACGAGACGATGCGTTCGCTGGAGAAGCACGTCATGTTGTCGGTGGTCGATAACTGCTGGAAGGAACATCTGACCAGCATGGACTATCTGCGTCAGGGCATTTATCTGCGCGGCTATGCGCAAAAGCAGCCAAAACAGGAGTTCAAGCGCGAATCCTTCCTTCTGTTCCAGCAGATGCTGGAGCGGATCAAGCATGAGCTCGTACAGTTGCTCGCGCGTGTGCGCATTCGAAGCGAGGAAGAGGTGCAAGCGCTCGAAGAGCAGCAGCGCGCTCAAGCTGAGGCACAGGCGAAGACAATGCAATTCCAGCATGCGCCGCCGCCGGGGTACGCTGACGACGAGGGTTCGGCTCCCGCGCAAAACCAGCTCTCTGCGTTATCGGCACCTACGTTGCGTGAGGCGCCCAAGGTCGGTCGAAACGATCCGTGTCCGTGTGGTTCGGGCAAGAAGTTCAAGCAGTGCCACGGAAGCTTGAGCTGATCACCGTTTCTCCCGATGGTTGAAATCGGCCCGCCTCGGATTGCCGCGAAGTTCGACGCTCGTCGATCACGCCGGGTGACACGCGGGCGAGCGGTCGGGGCGGCGGCAAGTCTTTCGTAGTCGAGGTCTGGTGAAGTGATGGAAGACGTAGGCTTGCCGACATCGTCTCGTATCCATGTTGTCGCTGGCGTCATTCGCGATGAACTCGGCCGCGTGTTGCTGGCACAGCGATCGGCAGGCAAGGAGCATGCGGGACTCTGGGAGTTTCCCGGAGGCAAAGTCGAGTCTACGGAAGATGCCCGAAAAGCGCTCATTCGTGAACTCAACGAGGAGCTTGGCGTCAGCGCTGGTATCGGGGGGCGATTGATTGCAGTGCCCGACGGTCGCATCGTTCTAGACGTCTACCGAGTCCTCGACTACCAAGGCGTGGTGCGCGCTCGCGAATCGCAAAAGCTGGCTTGGATCGCGCTGGCGGATATTGACGCGACACGACTGCCCCCGGCGGATCGGCCCGTCCTGGCGGCGCTGCGTCTACCCGATCACTACCTGATCACGCCGACACTGAATGGTGCAGACGAACCCGGATTTCTTTCCGCAATCGATCGATCGCTGGCTGCTGGCATCCGCATGATCCAGTTGCGTCTGCCGGACTATTCGCGCGAGCAACTTGCTCCGCTCGCCCGCCAGGTGCGGGAGCGATGCCGGCATGCCGGGGCCCTCCTGATGTTGAACACGGATTGGCAATTGGCCGAATTGCTCGGGCTCGATGGCGTCCATCTGCCTGCGCAAATCGCGCAAACGCTCAGCAGTCGACCAGTGCCCAAGCATCGCTGGCTCGGTGTTTCTTGCCATGACGCCGGTGAGTTGGAACACGCGGCCGCCATTGGTGCTGACTTCGCTACGCTCTCACCTATTCACTACACACCGGGTCATACACATTCGCAGCCACTCGGATGGCAGCGAGCCGAAGCGTTGATTGCGGAATCTTCCATTCCCGTCTATGCCCTCGGCGGAATGCAGCACTCCGAGCTCGCCACCGCGCACGCGAGTGGCGCCCAAGGTATCGCTGCGGTTCGCGCGCTCTGGCCGGACTAAACTCGGGTCTTTGGATAGGGTGGCAAGTCAGAATTGGCTTTAGCTGATTGAGCCAGCATCAAATAATGTTGATGAAGTGTTTCGACGGCATTATCGAGCGTGGCAAGGCTTGCACTGTTGTCGATCACATCATCCGCAATCGCGAGGCGTTGATCGCGACTTGCCTGTGCATCGAGCATCGCCTCGGCCAGCGCGACCGTGATGCCGTCACGCGCGAGCAGGCGCCGAATCTGGGTTTCGCGTGGCACATCGACGACGAGTACGCGATCGACCCACTGGTATTCGCCTGATTCGACGAACAACGGAATCACCAGCATGCCGTAGCTGCTGCGGACCTTCGCGGCGCGTTCTTCCAGCGCTTTGCGGACTCGCGGATGAATAATTGATTCGAGTCGATGACGTGCATTTGAATCATTGAAAACGCGCTCACGCATCGCCTTGCGATCGAGTGTGCCATCCGCGCCGATCGCGGAGATGCCGAATACTTCGACGATCTCCGCAAGGCCCGGCGTGCCTATCGCGATGACGTCGCGTGCGACGATATCGGCATCGATGATCTCGATACCAAGCGCAGCAAAGCGGCGCTCTATTTCGGACTTGCCCGATGCAATGCCGCCTGTAAGCGCTACCGTGAACATGTCAGGGCATCAGCCGACAACAGACTTGCGATGACGGTTTATCAGGTCGCGCAGTTCAAGCGTCGCTGCTCGCGCGGCATTGGCGAAATCGTCATCGTTGCCAGCATAGAGGATGGCCCGCGACGAGCTGATCAGCAATCCACTTCCGTCACTGGATTGGCCGCTATGCAGCACTGCTTCGACATCGCCACCCTGTGCCCCGATACCCGGAACCAGTAACGGCAGGTCGCCGACAATCGCACGGACTTCGGCCAATTGTTCAGGGTAGGTTGCGCCAGTCACCAGCAGGCAGTTGCCATTGGCATTCCATTCATTGGCAACCTTGTCGGCGACATGCTGATAAAGTGGTCGACCGCCCACATCGAGATCTTGCAGATCGCCCGCGCCCGCGTTCGAGGTGCGGCAGAGAACGACGACACCCTTGTCGGCTCGATCCAGAAATGGCTGCAGCGAATCGCGACCGAGATACGGATTGACCGTGACCGCATCAGCCTCGTAGCGATCAAACGCTTCGCTCGCGTAGTGCTGAGCGGTCGAGCCGATATCACCGCGCTTGGCATCAAGGATCACCGGCACGCCCGGTTGATGATTGTGGATATGCGCGATCAATCGCTGCAATGCATCCTCGGCTCCAAGCGCGGCGAAGTGCGCGATCTGCGGCTTGAAGCAGCAAACCAGATCCGCGGTCGCATCGACGATGTCGCGGCAGAAATGGAACACCGCATCGCTGTCATCGGAAAAGCTTGGAGGAAACCGAGAAGGCTCAGGATCAAGCCCAACGCAGACCAACGAATTGTTTCTATGCCACGCCGCGCGAAGGGATTCCAAGAACGTCATGCAAGGTCTCCGGTGGTTCACAAATAAATGTAGGGCCCCCTTCAGGGGCGAGCGTTTCGGTCAGGCAAAAGCGAAAGCTCGCCCGTAAACGGGCTCCTACAGAGAATCGCGCTAAACCAACTTCTTGTAACGCAGGCGATGCGGTGTAGCGGCATCGTCACCGAGGCGGCGCTTCTTGTCTTCCTCGTACTCGCGATAGTTGCCGGCGAAAAATTCGACATGCGAATCACCTTCGAAGGCGAGGATATGCGTAGCGATGCGATCGAGGAACCAGCGATCATGCGAGATCACGAAGACGTTTCCGGGGAACTCAAGCAAGGCATCCTCAAGTGCGCGCAAGGTTTCGATATCGAGATCGTTCGAGGGCTCATCAAGCAGTAGCACGTTGCCACCTTGGAGCAGAGTCTTGGCCAGGTGCAATCGGCCGCGTTCACCACCCGAGAGTGTGCCGACCATCTTCTGCTGATCCTGACCCTTGAAGTTGAAGCGTCCGAGATATGCGCGGGACTGGATCTCGATACCGTTGATGTTGAGGATATCGGCGCCGCCAGAAATCTCCTGGAAGACGTTGTGGTCTCCCTCGAGTTTCTCGCGGCTCTGATCGACATAGGCGACCTTGACCGTCTGCCCGCGCGTGATCTCGCCCTTGTCCGGCGTCTCAATGCCCATGACCATCTTGAACAGGGTCGATTTACCGGCGCCATTCGGGCCGATGATGCCGATGATCGCGCCATGCGGTACGACGAAGTTCAGATCCTCGATCAGCAGACGATCGCCGAATGCCTTGCTGACATTCTTGAACTCCATGATCGATGAGCCGAGGCGCTCACCAGGCGGAATGAAGATCTCGTTGGTCTCGTTGCGGCGTTGATAATCGACGGCCTGCAACTCTTCGATCTTGCTTAGACGGGCCTTGCCCTTGCTGCGACCACCCTTGGCATTGCTGCGCGCCCATTCGAGTTCGCGCTGGATCGCCTTCTGGCGGGCCTTTTCGCTGGATTCTTCCTGCTTGAGACGCTCGCCTTTCTGCTCAAGCCACGAGGAATAGTTGCCCTTCCATGGAATGCCGCGGCCGCGATCGAGTTCAAGAATCCATTCCGCGGCATTGTCGAGAAAGTAGCGATCATGGGTTACTGCAACGACCGTGCCGGGGAAATCGGCCAGGAAGTTCTCCAGCCATTCGACCGATTCGGCATCGAGATGGTTGGTCGGCTCATCCAGCAGGAGCATGTCCGGCTTCGACAGCAACAGGCGGCAGAGTGCGACGCGACGCTTCTCACCACCCGAAAGCTTGCCGACGTTCGCCTCCCACGGGGGCAGGCGCAAAGCGTCGGCGGCGACTTCGAGCTGGCGTTCGAGCGCATGCGCATCGGTCACCGCGAGCAGACTTTCGAGGCGCTGCTGTTCAGCGGCGAGCTTGTCGAAGTCCGCACCTTCCTCGGCGTAGGCGGCGTACACCTCATCGAGGCGCTGCTGCGCATTGATGACCTCGGCGACGCCTTCTTCGACGACTTCGCGCACGGTCTTGGTCGGATCGAGATTCGGCTCCTGTTCCAGATAACCGACCTTGGTGCCGGGATTGGCGCGCGCCTCACCCTGAAAATCGGTATCGACACCGGCCATGATGCGCAGCACGGTCGACTTGCCAGAACCGTTCACGCCAAGCAGGCCGATCTTGGCGCCAGGGAAGAACGACAGCGAGATGTCCTTGATGATCTGGCGCTTGGGCGGAACGATCTTGCTAACGCCATTCATCGTGTAGATGTATTGCATGCCAACTCCGGGTTTGGGGCGATGCCGACGCCGGCATAAAGGCCAGGGCAATCGGTCAGGGAAAAGTGGGTTGCGGATTATCGCCGATCAGAGGCTGGGCGTCATGTTTGGAGCCGGGAATCGAGAGACGGGAATGGGGAGTGGGGATGGAGAAGCGGGAATTGTGGGAAGCGGCTGAAGCCGCTTCCCACAGGATGCTGAATCTCCGGCGACTCAGAGACGCGCAAGCTGTTCGAGCAGGCCTTCCAGCATGGTCGTGAAGTCGGCGAGGCGCTGGCGTTCCTGTTCTACTACGGCGGCCGGTGCATTGGCGACAAAAGTTTCGTTGCCGAGCTTGCTTTTGCATTTGGCGATCTCGCCTTCGACGCGGCTTTTCTCCTTGTTAAGTCGGGCTTTCTCGGCATTCAGATCAATCAGGCCGGCCATTGGAATCAGTACGCGCAAGTTGCCAACGATGGCCGACGCCGAAGCCGGCTCGTCTTCACCATCCGCCAGCAAACGTTGCGACTCGGTGCGGGCGAGAAACGCGATCTGGCTCGAGAATCGTTCGATCCGTTCGAGATCGCTGGAATTGCCCTTGGCAAACAACAACGGGATCTGCTTGGCCGGTGAGATATTCATTTCGCTGCGGATGCGGCGGATTTCGCCGAGAACCGATTTCAGCCACTCAATATCGCCGACGGAGCTGGCATCAATCCCGGTGGTGAATTCATCGCGGCGTGGATATGGACGCTCGGAGACCGAGCTGCCCGAGACGCCGAGCTTTGGTGCAACGCTCTGCCAGATTTCCTCGGTGATGAAAGGGGTGATCGGATGCAGTGCGCGCAGGATCGCTTCGAGAACACGAAGCAAGGTGTGCTTCGTCGATGTGACCGCGTTGGCATCGTCACCGCCGAGCGCGGGTTTGCTCAGTTCGAGGAACCAATCGCAATAGTCGTTCCAGACAAATTCGTAGAGTGCTTGTGCGACCAGATCGAATCGATAGGTTTTGAAATGCGCTGCTAATTCATCGACGGTCGAGGCAAGACGCGAAAGAATCCACTGCTCAGCGGCGGTGACGGGAAGTGCCGTGCCGGGCGCTGTTGACTCAACGTTCATCAGCACGAAACGAGCGCCGTTCCACAACTTGTTGCAGAAGTTCTTGTAGCCTTCGGCGCGCTTGAGATCGAAATTGATCGTGCGCCCATACGTGGCCAGCGCGGCAAAAGTAAAGCGCATCGCGTCGGTGCCGACTGCGCTGATACCTTCGGGATAGTCCTTGCGGATGCGTTTCTCTACCTTTTCGCGGACCTGCGGAATCAGCAGTGAGGCCGTCGATTTTTTCACCAGTGATTCGAGATCAATGCCGTCGATCAAGTCGAGTGGGTCGATCGTGTTGCCTTTCGACTTCGACATTTTCTGGCCGTCGGCATCACGCACGATGGCGTTGATGTAGACCTCGCGAAACGGCACCTTGCCGGTGAAGTACTGGGTCGCCATGACCATGCGTGCGACCCAGAAGAAGATGATGTCGAAGCCGGTAACGAGTACCGCACTCGGTATGAATTCCTGATCCTTCGACCAATTGGCGACGATCTCGCCGTTCTCGGTCACGGAACCTGGGCCGGGCCAGCCCATCGTTGAAAACGGCCACAGCGCCGAGGAAAACCAGGTATCGAGTACATCCTCGTCCTGGCGCAATTCACCGACCGGTTGGATTGACGAATGCGCGATCGCATCGTCTACATGCTCGCCGACAAAGATGTTGCCTTCCTCGTCATACCAGGCTGGAATTTGGTGGCCCCACCAGAGCTGGCGACTGACGCACCAGTCCTGGATATTTTCGAGCCACTGGTTGTAGGTAGTCGACCAGTTCTCAGGGACGAAACGGATTTCGCCATCGCGCACAGCGGCCAGCGCCGGTTCGGTGATCGCCTTGCGACCACCCGGGCCGGGTTGGCCATCGACGCGCTTTTCGCTGGTCAGATCGAGGAACCACTGATCCGTCAGCATCGGTTCGATCACGGCATCTGTGCGCTGGCTGATCGGCACTTGCAGCTTGTGCTTCTTGGTTTCAACGAGCAGACCGAGTGCTTCGAGATCGGCGAGGATCCTCTTGCGCGCTACGAACCGGTCGAGGCCGCGATAAGCTTCGGGCGCTTCGTCAACAATCTTTGCATCGAGTGTGAGGATGACGATCGGCGCGAGCTTGTGGCGCGCGCCAATCTGCGCATCGTTGAAATCATGCGCCGGCGTGATCTTGACGCAGCCGGTGCCGAAATCGCGCTCGACATAGGTATCGGCGATGACCGGAATCTCGCGATCGGTCAGCGGCAGTTTCAAAGTCTTGCCGATCAGATGCTGGTAGCGATCATCTTCCGGATGTACGGCCACGGCGACATCGCCGAGCATGGTCTCCGGGCGCGTTGTCGCAACAACGAGGCCTTCGCCGCCATCGCTGGCTGGGTAGCGTATCGACCACAACGAACCGTCTTTTTCCTCGCTGGTGACTTCGAGGTCAGAGACGGCGGTCATCAGCACCGGATCCCAGTTGACCAGGCGGCGTCCGCGATAGAGCAGGCCATCGCGATACCACTGCACGAATACGCGGCGCACGGCAGCGGACAGGCCTTCGTCCATCGTGAAGCGTTCGCGCGACCAGTCGACCGACGCGCCGATGCGGCGCATCTGATTGCTGATCGTCGAGCCCGATTCCTGTTTCCATTCCCAGACGCGTTCGATGAATTTCTCGCGGCCGAGATCGTGGCGCGTCTTGCCCGCGGCGGCGAGCTGGTTTTCGACGATCTTCTGCGTGGCAATGCCGGCATGATCTGTGCCGCCTTGCCACAACGTGCGCGAGCCGCGCATGCGCTGGTAGCGGCACAGCGCATCCATGATCGTCTGCTGGAACGCATGCCCCATGTGCAGGGTGCCGGTCACGTTTGGCGGCGGCAGCAGGATGCAATACGGATCGCCATGGCCGTGCGGCTTGAAGGCGCCAGCGGCTTCCCACTGCGCATACCACTTTGGTTCAATCTGGCCGGGTTCGAAACTCTTGTCCATGGGCACGATGCTTCGCGTCCGCACTTGCGCGCGGCGCACTTCAGATGACGGGAACCTTGCATTGTAGGGGAGGACAGGCTTGTACCCAAATGGCCGGGAATGGGGAATGGAGAATCGGGAATGGGAAAAGTGAGCACGGTGACCGGGAAGCAGCGTTGTAGGGCGGAACCACCGCAGGTGATTCCGCCGTTCGCACGTGCATGTCGGCTTCACCTTCGTTGATCCTCGTAGGGAGGAATCCAATACGCGGATTTCGCCCGACGCGTGCTGGTCACATTTTCTGCGGCGACCGATATTGTGGGAGCGACTTCGGTCGCGATGCCTTTGGCTTTACGCCGCAAAGGGGCATCGCAGCTGAAGCTTGCTCCTACAACGGGGAGGGCCCAACCACGAAGCAGCGTCGAGGAATGAGCCATCGAAGTGCGCGCCCCGTGTTCGGGTAAGGGTCGCGCTGGGTTATCTTTGGCAATCAGATTGGAGGGTTCGCGATGACGTCAGGCGTGGAAGTAATCGGGCACCCGTTGGTGCAACACAAGTTGACCTTGCTGAGGAAGAAAACGACCAGCACGGTGGATTTTCGCCGCCTGCTTGGTGAGCTTTCAGCGCTGATGGCGTATGAGGTTACGCGCGATTTGCCGCTGCACGAGGTGGCCATCGAGACACCCGTAGGCCCGATGACCGGGCATCTCATTGATGGCAAGAAGGTCGTCTTTGTGGCGATACTGCGTGCCGGCATCGGCATCCTCGATGGCATGCTCAGCGTGGTACCGGGCGCGCGCGTCGGCCATGTTGGCCTTTGTCGCGATGCGAAGACGCTGCGCGCAGTCGAGTACTACTTCCGCATGCCACGCGACATGGCATCGCGTGATGCGATCGTGGTCGATCCGATGCTGGCAACGGGTAATTCCGCCGTCGCCGCGCTCGATCGAATCAAGGAAACCAGGCCCCGCTCGATTCGCTATGTGTGCCTGGTCGGCTGCCCGGAAGGTGTCGCCAACTTGCGCGAGAAGCATCCCGATGTGCCAATCTTCGCCGCTGCGATCGACAGCGGATTGAATGATCACGGCTACGTCGTGCCAGGCCTTGGCGATGCAGGTGATCGCTATTTCGGCACGAAATAGCGATCGGTTCTGCTCTCGATTTTCCACGAAGAGCGCGGATGCAGCAAGTTGCAGGCTGTCAACGAATCACGAATATCAAATCCCCAATCCCGGCCCCTCACATATCGTGCTTGCTCAACTCGAAGCCGCGTTTCTGGTATTCCTTCCAGCGTCGGCGTGAGCCATCGCGCTCGGCCGGGTCGGCGGCGACGACTTCGAGAATCCGCTGGTGGTTGCCGAACGCGCAGCCGTCGCGCAGATTGATCGCCAACGGGCGATCGTCGATCTCGATGCCGGGCGGCACGATCAGTACCGCGGTGATCGCATCATCGTCATCGCCCGCGATCTGGTGCGGGATGAAGGCGTCATCTGAAAACTCCCAGAGGCGTGCATCGATCTCCTCGGCCTGATCTTGCGAGCGCGCGTAGATCACGGTTGGCTGCTCGCTTGCAAATGCCTTGCGCGCCAATTCGCAGACGAGCAATAGCGGCTCCTCGCGGAAACGCGGTTTGTCGATCAGATAGAAATCGGCGCGTGGCATCGGATCAGAACGTCGCCGGCGCTGTCACGCCGGTTTGGCCGCCGCCCATCAACAGAACGCCAATGGTTGTTGCGATTACGCAGCCGACAATCAAACCGAAAAATCCGAGTATCGGTACGAGGCGTGCGCCTTCCGGACGCGTCTTGAAAAGGTAGTAAGGAACGAATAGCGCAGCGAGCAGCACGATGCTGACGTTGAGCCAGACGGGTCGACGGATATCGAGTTGCGCACTGTCCGCCTGCAGCCAGCGGAAGCCAAGCACGAACAGCAACACATTCGCCACGAGCTGAATGCCGAGCGGCATACCGGTTTCGGCGGCGTTCGGTGCCATCGCGGTGATGACAATGCCGGTCACCAGCGATACACCAAGCATCGCGGTGATGGCGGCAGTTTTCTGTCGCTGCCAACGTTCAGGAGCCTCGCTCACGCGCAGCGGTCGATCAGATACTGGGTGAGCAGGGGAACCGGGCGACCCGTAGCGAGTCCCTTGCGGCCCTCATTCCACGCGGTGCCGGCGATATCCAGATGAGCCCAGCGATAGCCGGTGGTGAAGCGCGAGAGGAAGCAACCGGCGGTGATCGCGCCGCCGTACTTGCCGCCGAGATTGGTGAAATCGGCAAAGGCCGAATCCAATGCACTCTGATAGTCATCCCACAGCGGCAAGCGCCAGGCGCGATCGAGCGTACGGTTGCCGGCATCGAGCAGTTCATTGGCAAGCTCGTCATCTTGAGTCATCAGGCCACTGGCGTACTTGCCCAACGCAACCACGCAGGCGCCGGTCAGTGTGGCGGCATCGATGATCACTTGCGGATCGAATTTCTGCACATAGGTCAACGCATCGCAGAGAATCAGACGACCTTCGGCATCGGTGTTGAGCACTTCGATGGTCTGACCGGACATGCTGGTCAACACATCGCTTGGACGGTATGCGTCGCCGTCCGGCATGTTCTCGACGGCAGCAACCACGCAGACAAGATTGAGCGGCAAGGTCAGTTCGACGGCCGAAACAAAGGTACCAAGCATGCCGGCCGCGCCGCACATGTCAAATTTCATTTCTTCCATGCCGGCACCTGGCTTGAGCGAGATACCGCCGGAGTCGAAGGTGATGCCCTTGCCGACCAGGGCATAAGGCTTGGCTTCACCGCCGCCGTTCCAGCGCAGCACGACGAGTTTCGGTGGATTCGCCGAACCGCGTGCGACACCGAGCAGCGAGCCCATGCCGAGCTTTTCCATGTCCGCACGTTCGAGAATTTCGCAGCTCACACCTTCATGTGCATCGGCGAAGGATTTCGATTGCGCGGCAATGTGTGCGGGGTTGCAGATATTGGGCGGCAGGTTGCCAAGCTCGCGGGCGAAGCGCACGCCGCTGGCCATGGCAGTGGCTTCTTTCAGTGCACGTTCGTCGGCTTCGCCTGAGAATGCCAACGATTCCAGTTGTGCGACTTTCGAGGGTTCCTTGGCCTTGAACGTTGCCGTGTAGCGGTACGCGTGTGTATCGGCCGCCAGTGCCGCCGTGCGCAACTTCCAGGCGCTGTCGCAGCCCGGTACTTCAAGTTCGGTCAGCCAGGATGCCGCATCCGCGACCGGCAACGACTTCAACGCCCGACCCGCTTCAAGTGCGGCGCGATTGAAAGCGGCGGCATCGAACTTGGCTTTCGGGCCGAGGCCAACAACGAGGACGCGAGCCGAGGTGACTCCGGGCAGCGAGAACAGCAACGAGCTGCTGCCGAGTTTGGCCGTGATATCGCTGCTGTCGAGCAGTCGCTTGAGCGCTCCAGAGCTTGCGTGGTCGATGCGCGCGGCGGCTTCGCTCATGCTGCCGTCGGCAAAAACGCCGACAATCACGCAGGCGCTGGTCGAGGATTCGGGCTGTTCGAGGGTCTGGCTGAACTTCAGGGTCATCAAAGGTTCCGTATTCGGTGCGAAAAATGCCGCAGGCCACGCGCGGCAGCGTGCAGGTGGGTAGACTTGCGACCCTGCGCGCAGGCGAAACGTGACGCGTAACCCATCATTCTAAGGCATAGACCCTGTTGCTGCGTATCATCGACCGCTACCTGCTTCGCGAACTGGCCCTGAGTTTTCTCGGCGTGACCGCGGTTCTCCTGCTTATCAGCATCGGCGAAACTTTGATTGCAGTGCTCAATCAGGTTGCGCGTGGGCGTGTGCCGGCTGATCTGCTCGTCGCGATGATTGGCTTGCGCGCGATCGACAGCCTCAATGTGCTGGTGCCGCTGGCGGTGTTTCTCGGCGTGCTGCTGGCCTATGGCCGCCTGTATCGTGATAGTGAAATGGCCGTGCTCAGCGCATCCGGGCTCGATGTCCGCGGTTTGATGCGGCCGCTGTTTCTGTTGGTGGTACCGATTGCGCTCGTGCTCGGCGTGGTCGCGTTCTGGATTGCCCCTGCGGCACTGCGCTTTTCCCAACACCTGGTCGATGAAGCCAACCGCTCGCTGCTGATCGCCGGACTTGAACCCGGACGCTTCGTCCCGTTGCCGGGTCGCGAGGGCGTCATCTATGTCGGTGACATGTCAAGCGAGGGATCAAAGTTCAGCCGCATGTTCGTCGAAACCGAGCAGCTCGCCGCCGATGGTACTTCGCAAATCAATATCATCACTTCGCAGAACGGCGAGCTTTATCGCGACACCTCCGGTGGCGACCGATTCCTCGCCTTGAAGGATGGTTTTCGCGTCGAGGGCGAGCCAGGTAAGGATGATTTCCGTCTGCTGCGCTTCGAGCGCAATGACATCAAGCTCGCCGACAACGACACCGTCGACAACTCTGAAGCGGTCAAACGTGCGGCGCCAAGCAGCGAGCTGTGGCGCAGCGAGGAACCGCTGCAGCGCGCCGAATTGCATTGGCGGCTTGCGCCTTCTGTCTCGGTGCTCGTGCTGGCTCTGATCGCACTGCCCTTGTCGCGCTCCAATCCGCGCCAACCGCGCTATGCGAGCCTGATCGTCGCCGTTCTCGGCTACATCATCTATGCCAATTTTCTTGCTCTCGGCCGCGTCTGGATGGCGCATGAAAAAATGCCGCTTTCGATAGGGTTGTGGTGGGTCTATCTGCCGACGATCCTGATTGCCTTGTGGCTGATCCGACGCAGCCAGCGCCTGCGTCAGCGCCGCAAGGCCGCCGTATGAACGTGGCACTGTTCAAGAAGGTCGATCGGCTTGTCGCGATGTCGGTCCTGGCCGCAGTGGGGTTGACCTGGTTTGTACTTGTCGGATTCGATGCGTTCACGATCTTTGTCGGCGAGCTCAATGATGTAGGCCATGGCGGCTACACCTTGGCCAAAGCCGCGAGTTACACGTTGTTGACCGTTCCCCGCCGCATGTACGAAATGTTCGGCTATGCCGCCTTGATCGGCGGCCTGCTGGGCCTTGGCGGCCTCGCAGGAACTGGCGAGCTGACCGCCCTGCGTGCAGCAGGCATGTCGAAGCTGCGCATCTGCGCTTCGGTGGTGTTGACCCTGATCGTGTTGACGATGATGGTCGCGATCATGGGTGAGACGATCGCTCCATGGGGCGATCAAAGTGCCAAGGCCCTATCGCTCGCCGCCAAGTCGAAGAATGTCACCCTGGCCAAGGGTGGCAGCATTTGGGCGCGCGACGGCGATACGGTTGTCAATGCAGGCAACGGCCGTACACGCCAGACCGAGAGTGGATCCGCGGTCGATTTGAATCGCGTTCGCGTCTTCGAATTCGACAAGCAGGGGCGTCTGCTGACCTTGTCGGTAGCGGCTCGTGCACAGCACGTGCAAGGGCAGTGGACCTTGTTTGATGTGCGCCGCACAGTATTTGGCGAGGCCTCTGCGACAAGCACGAAGGCCGCAGAAATGCAGTGGCCATCCGGACTTGATCCGGATGTGCTGGCCTTGAGCATCGTCAATCTCGACTATCTCAACCTGCGTGACCTCGCGCGCAACATCGCCTATCTCGATCGCAATGGCCAGGATTCGCGTGGCTTCCGCGAGGCCTACTGGATGCGTCTGTTCTATCCGATCAACGTACTCGTGCTGGCGTTCTGTGCGCTGCCGTTTGCCTTTGGTGCTTTGCGCAGCGGCGGTTTGTACAAGAGATTGTTTGTCGGCATCGTCATGTCGATCGGTTTCTATTTTCTGCAACGCGCCGTAGTCAGCATGGGCACGGTCTATGGACTGGCGCCCGCTGCGGCCAATGCGATTCCGCCGCTATTGCTGATTGCGATGGCGAACGCATGGTTCCGGCGGAATGCTTGAGGGGCCGGGAGGCCGGGATTAGGGATTCGAGAGTCGGGATTTGGAAACGCGGTTCACGTATGTCGAACGTTGAAGGCAATTATTGACTTGCAAGTAGTTGAAAATCGCGTCGATTCCAGATTCCAGATTCCAGATTCCAGATTCCCGAATCCCGAATCCCGGCACTCAGACCATCCTCGTCTTCGCCATCACGTCGTGCCAGGCACGACGGTCCGCATCGAACAAGCACCAGATAAAGCCGAAGCCGGCGATCAGTGAGACCAGGGCAAGGGCGAAGCGCAGCAGTGATTGCGTCGGCTTTGGTGATCGACCGTCGTTATCAACAATGCGTACGCGCCAAGCTCGCATGCCGATCGTCTGGCCGCCGCGCGACCATGAGATGACGAAATAGGCAGCGCTCAAGCCCAGCAGAGTGCCTTGAAGGACGAGGTGATACAGCAGCGGCTGGTCGGCAACATCCACGTCGCCGCCAAATGCCAGCAGGATCAGTGCTGCGGCAAACATCCATAGAGCGACAAGTACGAGCAAGTCGTAGAAGAGGGCGGCGAGACGGCGCCACAGCGGAGCGCCAGGTTGAGCGGACATGAGCGTGTATGAGTTTGGATTTCGCGCTAGCCTCCCGGTTTGCGCGAGATCGCGCAAGATCAATGAGCGATCCCGGTGACAACCAGCAAGCCGAAAAAAACTGAAGTCAGTGCGCAGGACCGTCTCTTGATTGATGCGTTTCTTGAACGCTCCTGGTCGGAGCTTGGTCTCGCGGACAACACCTTGTCCGGTTATCGGCGTGATCTCGATGCATTCGCGCGTTGGCTGGCGGCGCCACCGCAAGCGTCGAATTTGCTCGAATGCCGGCGCGCATTGTTGTTTGCCTATCTCGCTTCACGAGCGGACAAAGGAGGCAAGGCAGGACGCGGTTTCAGCGCTCGATCGAACGCGCGCCTGCTGTCTTCGCTGCGACACTTCTATCGGCTGCTGCAGCGTGACGGGCGTATCAATGAAGATCCGACCCTGCTTGTCGATGCGCCGAAACTGCCGCGCAGTTTGCCCAAGGCGCTGGCTGAAGCCGAGGTCGAAGGCCTGCTCCAGGCGCCGCCCGAAACGCCACTCGGCTTGCGCGATCGGGCCATGCTCGAATTGATGTATGCGACCGGCCTGCGCGTCAGCGAACTCGTGGGCTTGCGCGCCGATCAGGTCAATCTGCGTCAGGGCGTTCTGAGGGTGACAGGCAAGGGCGGCAAGGAGCGTTTGGTGCCGATTGGTGATGAAGCCCAGCACTGGCTGGTTCGCTACATCGGTGAATCGCGCGATGGTCTGCTCAAGGGCGTGAGGGTTGATGCGCTGTTCGTCACCGCGCGCCGTTCAGGCATGACCCGGCAGATGTTCTGGATCCTGGTCAAGAAACATGCGCTTCAGGCAGGCATTGCGAGCCAGCGCATTTCCCCGCATGTGCTACGCCATTCGTTTGCCACTCATCTGCTCAACCACGGCGCCGATCTGCGCGCCTTGCAGATTTTGCTCGGACACAGTTCACTGTCGACCACGCAGATCTACACGCTCGTGGCCAAGGAAGGGCTCAAACGTATGCATGCCGAGCATCATCCGCGCGGGTGAGGTGTCCTCTGGCAGGGTTTCGCGAACTTGTCTGTGCGTGCGAAAATCAAGGACTTGGCGGAACCATTGCTAAAGTGACCGGTCTATTTGAGACCGCTACCCGGAATTCTCCCTGTTGATCAACTTTGTGCGTGCAATCTGCGCCTTCATGTTGAGTTTTGCCCTGTTGTCGGTTCAGGCCGACGAAGGCGATGCCGCGCGTGCGACGATCCAGAAGATTGCCCCGCTGCAACAGGTCACCGCGTTTCGCAAATCGGCGTTGCCGGGCTACTACGAAGGCGTCATCGATGGGCAGATCGCGTATGCCAGCAACGACGGACGTTACCTTCTGCGCGGTTCGGTCGAGGATAGCCGTGAAGGTATCAATCTCAGTGAGGCGAGCATGGCGGCAAAGCGTCGCCAGGTACTGGCTACTCTCGGTGCCGATACACGCCTGAGTTTCGCTCCGGCCAACCCAAAATATCGCCTGACGATTTTCACCGACGTGAACTGCCCGTATTGTCGACGTCTACATTCCCGGATCGACGAATACAAGGCTCTGGGTATCGCCTTTGATTACGTATTCTTCCCGTTAAGCATCCACCCTGGTGCTGATCTCAAATCCGTTGCGGTCTGGTGTGCCAAGGATCGCCAGCGTGCCTACACTTCGGCGTTGATCGGACAGGCGCCGGATTCTGCGAATTGTCCAAACCCTGTCTCGCGTACGAGTCAAGTCGGAAATGAGATTGGTGTCAGCAAGACGCCTACGGCAATTGCTGCTGATGGCAGTATGATCGACTCCACTATTCTGTTGTCGCCGCATCGCCTGCTTGACGCGTTGCAGAAGATTTCCGCAACGTCCGACCATTCCGCCCAAGCCGCCACCGCGGCTCGCCGTTGATTCAAACCCGAGGTTTCCCATGCGTCATTTGCTAAGTTTGATCCTGATTTTCGTCGCCGTGAATGCAACGGCAGCCACGCCAGAGGAAACCGTCCAAGCGGCGTTCTCCAAGCTCGCCCCGCAGGTCAAGGTGGATGTCGTCCAGGAGTCGGTGATTCCCGGTTTTTACGAAGCCATCATCGGTAGCCAATTCGTCTATGTGAGCAAGGACGGTCGCTTTGTGCTCGATGGCAGTGCCATTGATGCGAACAGCCAGCGCGACATCACCGAGGCGGCACGCGCGAAAAATCGCATGGCCTCGCTGAAGAAGATCACACCCGACAAACGCATCATTTTCTCGCCAGCGAATGCGAAATACTCGGTGACGGTATTTACCGATCTCGATTGCCCGTTCTGCCGACGCTTTCACCAGCAGATCGAGGCTTACAACGCAGCCGGTATCGCAGTGGAATATGTGTTCATGCCACTTGATATCCACCCTGGCGCTGACAAGAAGGCCGAGGCGGTCTGGTGCGCGATTGATCGCAAGCAGGCCTTCACGGCCGCGATGAACGGTGCAGATCCCGGAACGGGAACCTGTGCAAACCCGGTCGCCGAGACGACGCGGATCGCACAGTCGATTGGAATCACGGGTACCCCGACGATGCTCGCCGCGGATGGCAGCAAGGTAGCCCCGCAGATCGCCCTTTCGCCCGACAAGCTGGTCGTCGAGCTTGAGCATCTCGCCAATAATCCTGTGGCTTCGCGCTGAGCGCGGCTTCACGCCCATCGAACAAGGTATGTCCATGAAACTTCCAGTGATCGCCGCATTCGCAATTTCCCTTATTGTTCCGGTGGCCCACGCTTCCGACATCAGCGAGGGTGCCGCGCGCGCCGCCGTGCAGAAACTCATCAAGAGCACCAAGATCGAGGCATTCGAGATGTCGCCGGTTCCGGGTTACTACCAAGCCGTGGTCGGCAGTCAGCTGCTTTATGTCAGCGAGGATGGTCGCTACATCCTGCAGGGCACCCTGTATGACGCCAACGCAAAGCTCGATTTGACGGCAAAGCGTCTGGCCAGCGTCAACATCGCCAAGCTCAATGCCTATCCGGCCGCAAAGCGCATCACTTTTGCGCCGAAATCCAAGCCGAAATACAAGGTGACCGTGTTCACTGACATCGATTGCGGTTACTGCCGCAAGATGCATTCGCATATCGCCGAGTACAACGATCGCGGTATCGAGGTTGACTATATGTTCTTCCCACGCAGTGGCCCGAATACACCTTCTTTCGCCAAGGCGGTATCGGTGTGGTGTGCGAAAGATCAGAAACAGGCATTCACCGCGGCCAAAACCGGGGCCAATCCGGAACCGCTGCAATGCGACAACCCGGTGGCCGAGGAGTATCAGCTTGGTATAAGCGTCGGCGTTGATGGCACCCCCGCCGTCTTTGCCCAGGACGGCAGCAAGATCGGCGGCTATCTGACCCCGGATCAGCTGGAAGCCCAACTTGAACGGGTTGCTGCGGAAAAGCCCGGCGCCTGAATCCAGACCAGTGATGCCCGGCCGGGTGGTTCTCGCCCGGTCGCGGCTTCGGCTATCATGCGCACCCCTCCACGGTGGCGCCGTGGATTCTGTTTTGAGCATCCCGGACACCGACTGCCATGATCGTTCTCGACGGCCAGCCGGCCCTGTCAGCCTTCCGAATTGATCGTCTCAACGCCGAACTTGATCGGCTGGACTCGCGCTGCGCGCTGCGCGCCATTCGCCATGTCTACCTGATCGCAAGCGATGACGGCGTCAGCCTCGACGCTGAAAAGCTGCAGCGCATCCTGCAAGCGCGCGATGGTGTGCCGGCAGCCGCAGCACTTTGGGTTGCACCGCGCCTCGGCACTATTTCACCGTGGTCGAGCAAGGCCACCGATATCTTGCGTCGATGCGGCCTTGGTGTTCATCGCGTCGAACGCGCGTTGGCTTTTGAGCTTGAGCGCGGGCCGCAACCCGGTTCGGCACATTGGCAATCGGTCAGCGCGATATTGCATGATCCGATGACCGAATCGGTGCTGACCACGCGCGCCGAGCTCGATCAATTATTCGACGTCGCTGGTCCATTGCCGCTGGAGCGCATCGAGCTCGGTGCCAATCCACGCTCGGCGCTTGAAGCGGCCAACAAGCGCCTCGGCCTGGCACTTGCCGGTGACGAGATGGATTATCTCGTCGAGAACTACGCGAGCCTGGCGCGCGATCCGACCGATGCCGAACTGATGATGTTCGCGCAGGCGAATTCCGAGCATTGTCGGCACAAGGTCTTCAATGCGGACTACACGATCGATGGCAAGGCGCAGCCGCTCTCGCTTTTTGCAATGATTCGCAACACGCACAAGCAATCGCCTGCGCATACCTTGTCGGCCTATAGCGACAATGCCGCGGTAATTGCCGGCACGCACGCCAAGCGGTTTTTCGCGAATCCGGATAGCGGTATCTATGCGGCCGTGAGTGAAGCGGTTCCGTATGCGATCAAGGTCGAAACGCACAATCATCCAACCGCCATATCACCGTATGCCGGTGCGGCAACGGGTTCGGGTGGCGAGATTCGCGACGAGGGCGCGACCGGTCGGGGTGGCAAGCCGAAGGCGGGCCTGACCGGTTTCAGCGTTTCGCATTTACGCATACCGGGCTTGAAGCGCCCATGGGAGCCCGATCGACCCCTGCCGCCACGCTTTGCGACCGCTTACGAAATCATGCGTGACGGCCCGATCGGCGCTGCCGCGTTCAACAACGAGTTCGGGCGCCCGTGTCTCGGCGGGTACTTTCGTACATTTGAACATTCGACCGACGAAGCCGGACTGCTGCGCGGATACGACAAGCCAATCATGATCGCAGGCGGAATCGCCAATCTGCGTCCCTCGGATGTTGAAAAGGGAACATTGCAACCGGGCGATGCGGTGATCGTCCTCGGCGGACCGGCGATGCTGATTGGACTTGGCGGAGGCGCCGCCTCATCGGTGGCTGCCGGCAGCAGTTCCGTGGAGCTGGATTTTGCTTCGGTGCAGCGCGAGAACCCCGAAATGGAACGCCGCTGCCAGCAAGTCATCGATGCGTGCTGGGCGCGCGGTGACGCCAATCCGCTGGTTTCTATCCACGATGTCGGCGCCGGCGGACTTTCCAATGCGCTGCCGGAATTGCTCAATGACTCTGCAGTCGGCGGTGCGCTCGAACTCGACAAGATTCCGTGCGACGACCCGCACATGTCGCCGATGCAGATATGGTGCAACGAATCTCAGGAACGCTACGTACTCGGCGTGCGTCCCGATGATCTCGATCTGTTTGCCGCGATCTGCAAGCGCGAGCGTTGCCCGTTTGCCGTTGTCGGTCATGCAACGGCCGAGCGCACGCTCGTGCTCACGGATTCCCGATTTCCGAATTCCGATTCCCGACATCACCCGATCGACCTGCCGCTGGATGTCCTATTCGGCAAGCCACCGCGCATGCATCGCCAAACCAGGCGCATCAAGGAATCACTGTCAGTCATCGCCGATACCGAAAACCTCGAGCTTGGCGAAGCGGTTGATCGCGTGCTGCGCTTTCCTGCAGTCGGCAGCAAATCGTTCCTGATCACGATTGGCGACCGTAGCGTCGGCGGTTTGTGCTCGCGCGATCCGATGGTCGGTCCATGGCAGGTTCCGGTCGCCGATTGTGCGGTGACCCTCAATGATTTTTGCGGCCATGCCGGCGAAGCGATGGCCATCGGTGAGCGCACGCCACTGGCTTTGCTCGATGCCGCGGCCTCGGCGCGCATGGCGGTTGGCGAAGCGCTGACCAATCTCGCCGCCGCACCGGTGCGTCTGGACGAAGTCCGAATGTCGGCGAACTGGATGGCGGCGGTGGATCATCCGGGCGAAGATGCGGCGCTTTACGACGCGGTTCGTGCAGTCGGCATGGAGCTTTGTCCGGCGCTCGGCATCTCGATTCCAGTCGGCAAGGATTCGATGTCGATGCAGGTTTCCTGGAAGCACGATGAATCGACGCAGCGCACGGTCGCTCCGGTTTCGCTGATTGTCACAGCCTTTGCCAGCAGCAGTGATGCGCGACGAGTGTTGACCCCGCAATTGCAGCTCGATCAGGGTGATTCCGAGTTGTGGATCATCGATATCGGCGCGAGTCGCGGACGTCTTGGCGGATCGGTGCTGACTCAGGTTTTCCTGCGCGCTGGTGATCTGCCGCCCGATGTCGATGATCCAGCGCGTCTGAAATCATTTTTTCTGGCGATCCAGGAGGCCAATGCCGATAGTCTGCTGTTGGCCTATCACGATCGATCCGATGGCGGCGCCATCGTTTGCCTGATCGAGATGGCGCTCGCCGGACACTGCGGCCTGGACATTGAACTGGCCGGCTGGGCCGACAACATGTTGCGCGGCCTGTTCAACGAGGAGCTGGGCGCGATCGTGCAGATTCGTTCGCGTGATCGCGAGTCCTTCGTCAATGTGATGCAGCGCCACGGACTCGGCAAGCTGATCGCCAGGGTCGGTGCGCCAAACGCAAAGATGAAGCTGAAGATTCGCCACGACAACGAGAAGGTGATCAGCTGGGACTGGAGCGATTTGATGGAAGCCTGGTCGGAGACCAGTCACGCCATGCAGCGCCTACGCGACAACCCGGAGTGTGCGGATGCCGAGAACGTATGGCGCTGCGACGAGCATGATGCTGGAATCAAGCCGCGCCTGAGTTTCGATCCTTCCGACGATGTCTGTGCGAAACACATTGTCGGCAAGGCGCGCCCACGCGTAGCGATCTTGCGCGATCAGGGTGTCAATGGTCAGGTCGAAATGGCGGCGGCGTTTGATCGTGCCGGGTTTGAGGCGGTAGACGTGCATATGAGCGATCTTGCCAGTGGTCGTCACAAGCTGGCGGACTTCAAAGGATTGGCTGCGTGCGGAGGATTCAGTTACGGCGACGTGCTCGGCGCGGGGCGCGGCTGGGCTGCGTCGATCCTGTTCAATGATGCCTTGCGCCAACAATTCTCGGATTTCTTCATCGATCCGGCGCATTTCGCACTTGGAGTCTGCAACGGTTGCCAGATGATGTCCGAGCTCAAGGACATCATTCCGGGCGCTGCGCAGTGGCCGAATTTCCGGCGCAATGCGTCAGAGCAATATGAGGCCCGTCTGGTCACTCTCGAAATCGGTGATTCACCGTCAATCTTTCTGCGTGGCATGAGTGGCTCACGCATCCCGGTTGTAGTTGCGCATGGTGAAGGGCGCACCGTGTTTGCGGATGCCGCCGTTGCACGCAAAGCAAAACCTTGCTTGCGCTACGTTGATGGAGCAGGCAAGCCGACCGAGCGCTATCCGCTCAATCCGAATGGTTCGGCAGGTGGTGCAGCGGGTTACAGCGCAGCGGATGGGCGCGTGACTATCCTCATGCCGCATCCGGAGCGGGTCTTCCGCACTTCGCAGATGAGCTGGCATCCACGCGAATGGAGCGAAGCCTCGCCATGGTTGCGCATGTTCCGCAATGCGCGGGAGTGGGTCGGCTGATGGATGCTTCAGAGGTTCGTGCAATCGGCTTGCGGGCGCTGCTCTGGCTGCCTCTGAGCTTCTTTATCTGGTTTGCTTTTGCCTCGCCGTTGATCTGGCCGGTGATCCACATGGCCAAACTTTGCATGATCTCATTGTGGCCTTCACTGATCTCGGACATCACTCAGAACGGTCACAGCATGGAGGTCACCACCCATGTGCTGGTCAACCAGACTGCGCCCGACGGACGCAGCGGCATTGGCGAACTCGTGTTGATCCAGAACCCGCTGCTGTACGGATATTCATTGCCGCTGTTCAGCGGTTTGGCGATGGCGATACCGTTGACGATTCGTCGACGTCTTGTTCAGTTTGCGATCGCGTTGACGGTGATCTGGCTGACGCAGGCTTTCGGCGTCGTAGCCGAAACCCTCAAAGTTCTCGCTTTCAATTCTGGATCGCCGGGTGCAAGCGCGGTGACTGCGGCCGGCATTGCGCCCGATCCGATCGCTTTGGCCTACCAGTTTGGCTATCTGATCCTTCCGGCCGTGACCCCGATTGCACTCTGGGTTGGGCTCAATCGGGACTTCATCGAGTCACTGGTGCATCCTGCTACGGAACCCGCGACCGATTTACCGGGTCAAACCCTCGATGACCAGGAGTCCTGATGTCGGCCGTTTCCGAAATGCCCGTGGTTGAAAGCGTATTACCCACCCTCAGTGGACCCGCGCTGGACGAGCGTATCTGCCAGTTTCTGGTCGCCAAGGGGCGTCTGAAAGAAGCCGATCTCGTGCGTGGCCGGCGCCTGCATGAGGAAGACCCGTCGGGTCGTCTGGTCGCCTTGCTGACTCGCCTCGGACTGGTTTCCGAGCGTGAAATGGCTGATGCCGTTGCCGAGATCATGCATTTGCCCCTGCTCGCGGCCAAGGATTTCCCCGAATCGCCGCCGCCAAACGTGCAGCTCTCGGTGCGCTTTCTCAAGCATCACCACGTCGTTCCGATCGGCGAGACCGATACTGAGGTCAAGCTGTTGATCGCCGATCCGGCCGATCACTATCCACTCGAAGCAATTGAACTGGCGACCGGGCGCAAGGTCTCGCTGAGTGTCGGTCTACGCCCCGAAATCGATGATCTGATCGAGCGCTTCTACGGCCAGGGCCGCTCGGCGATGGGCTCGATCGTCGAGAGCCTCAGCGACGACAATTCACGCAGCGAGGACGATATCGAGCATCTGCGCGATCTCGCTTCCGAAGCGCCCGTCATCCGTCTGGTCAACCTGGTGATCCAGCGTGCGGTCGAACAACGCGCTTCGGATATCCACATCGAACCGTTCGAGAGCCGGCTCAAGGTGCGTTATCGCATCGATGGTGTCCTGCACGAAGTTGAATCACCTCCGGCCGCGTCGACCGCAGCGGTGATTTCGCGCGTCAAGATCATGGCCAAGCTCAATATCGCCGAGCGTCGTCTGCCGCAGGATGGCCGCATCATGATTCGCGTGCAGGGCAAGGAGCTCGATCTGCGTGTATCGACCGTGCCGACATCGCATGGCGAATCGGTGGTCATGCGTATTCTCGATCGCGAAGCCGTGGTGTTTGATTTCAAGACACTCGGCTTCACCGATGAATTTTTGCCTAAATTCAACAAGGTGCTGGATCTCCCGCACGGCATCCTGCTCGTCACTGGCCCGACCGGCTCGGGCAAGACCACGACCTTGTACACGGCGCTGAGCAAGCTCAATACGCCCGATGTCAAAATCATCACGGTTGAAGATCCGGTCGAGTATCAGATTGAGGGCATCAACCAGATCCAGGCCAAGGCGTCGATCGGGCTCGATTTTTCACACGCGCTGCGCTCGATCGTGCGACAGGATCCGGACATCATCATGATCGGCGAAATGCGCGATCTGGAAACCGCGAAGATCGCGATCCAGTCGGCGCTGACAGGCCATCTGGTGCTTTCCACGTTGCATACGAACAACGCCGCGGGTGGCATCACCCGATTGCTCGACATGGGCGTCGAGGATTATCTGCTGACCTCGACGGTCAACGGCATTCTCGCCCAGCGCCTGTTGCGTCGACTCGATCTTCCGAGCGCCGAAATCTATGAGGCCTTGCCCGAAGTCGTCAAGGAGTTCGGGCTTGAGAAACTGACGACCGAGCGCCCGATCAAACTCTACAAACCAGTGCCAAGCGCGGCCTACGCGAGTGGCTACTACGGGCGCACGACGATCATGGAGTTCCTTGTCATGTCCGACTCGATTCGTCGCCTGATCATGCAACGCAAGGGCATGGGTGACATAGAAGCCCAGGCTCGCGCCGAAGGCATGCGCACCATGTACGAGGACGGTCTGGTCAAGGCCCTAGGCGGTCAGACCACAATCGAGGAAATCCTGCGCGTAACGCAGGAGGGATGAGTGTTGAAGCTGGGATTCGAAATTCGGGATTCGGGATTCGTTGAAAAGCGGGCGATCGGCGGCTTTGCGCGAACCCGCCTACCCAAATCCCAAATCCCAAATCCCGAATCCCAGCCGGTTCACCAGTCCCGAATCCCCAATCCCGAATCCCGGCACCACCAACCATGACCCTCTACCACTACAAGGCCGTCAGCCCTTCCGGCGAAACCCTCGAAGGACAGATGGATGTTGCCTCGGAAGAAGAGGTCATCAACAAGCTGCAAGACGCTGGAAATATTCCGCTAGATGTTCGCGACGCCGACAGTGTTGATTCGGGTGGTCTGCTGGCGGCGCTGATGAAACGGCCGACGCTGAGCGAAGCGCAGATCGTGCAGTTCACGCAGCAGCTTGCTACTTTGCTCGGGGCGGGACAGCCACTTGATCGCGCGCTACAGATCCTGCTCGATCTGCCGGAAAGCGAAAAGGCGAAAAATCTTCTCGAGCGCGTTCGCGATCTCGTACGCGGCGGTGCAACCCTGTCCGATGCACTCGAAGCCGAACGCGGCACGTTTTCGCGGCTTTACATCAACATGGTGCGTGCCGGTGAGGCGGGAGGTTCGCTTGAAGACACCTTGCGCCGTCTGGCCGATTATCTGGAGCGTTCGCGCGCGCTCAAATCGAGCGTTATCAATGCGCTGATCTACCCGGCTTTTCTCGTCGGCATGGTGCTGGTTTCACTGTTTGTTCTGCTCGTCGTTGTCGTGCCGCAGTTCGAGCAGATGTTTGCCGATATGGATGTCGAATTGCCGCTGCTCACCCGTGTCGTCGTCGGCGTCGGTTCGACCCTGCAGAGTTTCTGGTGGTTGATGCTGGGCGGAGCTGTTTTCTTCATTGCCTGGTTCCGGCGCAAGCTCGCCGATCCGGTCAGCCGGCTGGCAATCGATGAGCGCCTGCTGCGCGTGCGCATTGCGGGTGAACTCGTGCGCAAACTCGAAACCGCGCGTCTTTCGCGCACCCTCGGCACGTTGCTCAAAAATGGCGTCCCGCTGCTCGGTGCAATGAACGTTGCGCGCAACGTGATGGGCAATGCGTTTCTTGGCATCGCGGTCGAAAAGGCCAGCGAAGAAGTGAAGACCGGTAGCGGTCTCGGCTTTGCTTTGGGACAATCCAAACAATTTCCAAAACTCGCTTTACAGATGATCAGCGTCGGCGAAGAATCCGGTGAGCTCGACACGATGCTGCTCAAGGTCGCCGATACCTTCGATGTCGAGGTGCGCAATTCGCTCGAGCGCCTGCTCGCCGCCCTGGTGCCTGCGACCACCGTGGTAATGACCGTAGTCGTTGCCATCATCATGATGGCGATCATCCTGCCTATCCTGAAACTGACCAGTTCGATTCAATAAGGAGTCCGATCATGAACAACCGATCCCTGCGCAATCTGCGCCCGATCCCGCGCGCTGCGGGTTTCACCCTGATGGAGATGATTGCCGTGATCGTCCTGCTCGGCATCGTCATCACGATTGTCGGCGGCGGCATGATGAACACCTTCAAGGGTGGCAAGTACAAAGCCGGAACCATCCAGGCCAAGAAGTTGGCCGGCTCTGTCGATCAATACCAGATGGCCGTGGGCTCCTATCCGAATTCTCTGGAAGACTTGACCAAGCGCGAAGGCCTTGGTCCCTACGCCAAGGATACGGATCTGAAAGATCCCTTCGGTCATCAGTTCTTGTACAAAAAACCCGGCGATGCAGGGCGCGAATTCGACATCATTTTCCTCGGCGCCGACGGCAAGCCCGGCGGCGACAGTACTGACAAGGACTATGGAAGTTGGGAGTGACTGGACCGGGAATCCAGAATCGAGAATAGGGAATCGAAACGCGTGAAAAGCGATAAGTCTCAATCATCGCGCGTAACCCGCAGTCGATTCGCGACGATTCGCGAGAATCCCTCGCGCTCAGCTTTTCCCATTCTCAATTCTCCATTCTCAATTCCCCGCTCCAACAAAGGCTTCACCCTGATCGAGATGATCGTGGTGATTGTCCTGATCGGCATCGTTGCCAGCGTTGTGACTTTTTCGTTCACCAGAAGCCTGGCTGGGGCGCGCATTCAGGCGGCCGCCAACGATCTCGTTGCGGGCCTGCGCTATACGCGCGGTCAGGCCATCATCAAGGGCGAGCAGAAGGTGCTGATGCTGGATCTTGAAAAGAATACCTGGGCGGCGCCGGGCAAGGAGGCGAGGGAGTTACCCAAGGGCATGATCCTGCGTCTGACCACAGCGCAGCAGGAACTGACCAGCGACAAGGCTGGCGGCATCCGCTTTTTCCCTGACGGGGCCTCAACGGGCGGCAATATTGCGATTGTTCTCGGCGAGCGCGAATGGAAGATCAATGTTGGCTGGCTGACCGGTGAGGTCACTCTCGACAAGCCGGACAATGAGAAGTGACGAACTCTGTCACCAAGGCGAGGTCTGTAACGGGAATGCAAAACCTGCCTTCCCGATCCAGCCGCGGATTTACCTTGATCGAGATGATCGCGGCCTTCGTGATTTTCGCAATTGCGGTCGGCGCGTTGATGCAGATTCTGACGATGTCGATGAACAACGCACGTCGTTCGGCCGACGAGACGCGGGCCGCGCTTTGGGCGCAATCCCTGCTTGATATTGTCGGCATTGGCGAGCGCATCGAGGCGGGCAGCAGCCATGGCGAGTTCGACAGGAAATACCACTGGGAGCTTCAGATCGAACAGATCGATCCGCAATTGGTTGTCGCAGATGTCAATCAAAATGGTGCTGTTGCAGCAAATGCAAATGTGGCGCAATCGTCGCTGCAATTGGCTACCGCAGGTTTGGGCATGCCACAGATTGACCTTTATCATTTGGCTCTCACGGTGAGCTGGGGTGACAACGCTCACGAGCGCAAGGCCGAGTTCTCGACCTTGCGTACGGCCAGTACCGACAGCACGAAATCCCAGGGTCTCGGCGGTGGCGATCTTCGCGCAGTGCAAACGGGAAGTTCGCCAATGGGTGGGGCGCGTCCGAAGCCGCCCAATCCGGGTGGGCGCAAGTGATGCGCCTGGCAGCCAGTGGTAAACAGCGCGGCTTTACCTTGATCGAGGTGATGCTGTCGATTCTGCTGCTGGCGGTTCTTCTCGCCGCGGCGTTCGGTGGCATTCGTTCGGCCGTCAAGGGCATGCACATCGGTGAGAACCTCATGGATCGAACCAATCGTCTGCGTGTCGCCCAGGAATTCATCCGCCATCAATTGAGTCGTGCGCTGCCGCTGCCTTTCGGGCAGGAGCATGGCACCGGAACGAACATGACTTTCGAGGGCAAACACGATCTCATGCGCTTTGTCGCTCCGATGCCGGGTTATCTGTCGAACGGTGGTGCTTATGTGCAAACTCTGGAGTTGTCCAATACGCGCAGTGGCAAGCAGTTGTTATTCAATCACTGGATGCTGAACGGATTTGACAAGGACAAGCTCCACAAGGGTGATAGTGAGCCGGTGATTCTCATGGATCAGGTCGATAGCGGAAAATTCGAGTACCGCAAGCTTGATGATCAAGGCAAGCTCGAGGATTGGTCCGATAAATGGGACGATCCGAGCATCACCCCCGTGATGATCCGCATCGAACTGAAGATGCGCAAGGAAGCTCTGGTCGGCTGGCCGGACATGGAGATTCCGTTGATGCTCGATGTCGGTGCCGCCCGCCAATCCGAGACCGTAAGATTCGAGGATCTTGTGCCGCAGCAGGATCAGGCGTTGCCGAGAAACGGCGGCGTGAGTCCGGGCCGATGAGTCCGCGCAAAGCCACCATCACAAATCCTGGGCACATCGTCGGTCGCAAGCCGCGCGGTGTTGCCTTCGTGCTGGTCATGTGGGTAATCGCGATGCTGTCCGTTTTGCTCGGCAGCTTTGCCTTGGTCGCGCGCACTGAAGGTCAGCAGTCACGTCATCTGTTCGATATGACGACGGCACGGTATGCGGCAGAGGCGGGTCTCAACCTGGCCATTTACGGCCTCAGTCAGTCCGATCCCGAGCAGAAATGGATGGCCGACGGCAGGCCGTATTCGTTCGTTTTCGACAATGTCCAGATTGAGGTCTCGCTGACGGACGATTCGGGCAAGATCGACATCAATGCTGCTGATCCGATCGCTTTGACCAATCTATTCAAGGGTGCGGGTATCGAGCAGGAGCAGGCCGAGGCGCTGGCCGATGCGATCCAGGATTGGCGCGACCCGGATGATCTGACGTCACTTCACGGTGCCGAGCGCGATGACTACCGCGCGGCTGGCCTGGCCTACAGTCCGCGCAATGCGCCGTTCGAGACGCTTTCGGAGATTCAGCAGGTTTTTGGAATGAACTACGAGATCTATTCAAAGATCGAGCCGGCGATCACGATGTTTTCAGGACGCAGCACGCCGAGTGCCGCCTACGCGCCAATGCAGGCGATGATGGCCATTCCGGGCATGACGGCCGACGTGGCCCAGCAGCTGATCCAGCAGCGTCAACAACTGGGTCCCGGCATACTCAATCAAGGCGGGTCTGGCTTGCTTCTGCCCGATGGTTCCCCCCTCATGGCGGACGGTGGAGGCCTCACGTATAGTGTGAAATCCCGTGCAAAGCTCCCGAATGGCGCGAGTACGGTGCTCGATGCGACCATCCGCATGGGCGGGATGAATTCAGCAGGGCGGCCGTTTGTGGTGCTCCGCTGGCGTGACGACGAGAACGCGTAATCATCGTGAAAGAAATTCTGGACAGACAACTGGCCCGTCTGCGGACGCGCCTTGCCAAGACACCGCTGCCACGTTTCTTCTCGTGGTGGGGATCGGAGCTGCTTGCCTGCCTGCCACCGCGCTGGCGGAAATTCTTCAATGGCAATTCCGAGGCCCTGCTGTTTGAAGTCGAGGGCGACACGATCCGTGTGTTGCGCGAGCGCGAACAGGTCATCTCGGAATTTGGAACGATTGCAGCCAGCGCGACTGCCGAGGAGCAGGCGGTCGAGTTCAGGGCTTTGCGCGGCCGAATCGAGAACCCCGGATTGCGCAGTATTCTTTGCGTTCCGCCTTCTCGCGCGCTGACCCGATCGTTGACCTTGCCAGCCGCAGCCGAAGACAAGTTGCGCCAGGTGCTGTCGTTTGAAATGGATCGGCAGACACCGTTCAAGGCCGATCAGGTCTATTTCGATTCCCGAATAGTGTCAAGAGATGCGGCGACGCGTAGCCTGAATGTCGAGTTGACCGTGCTGCCCCGCGCCTTGCTTGATTCGCAATTGCAATCCGTAGGTGGCGGAGCCATCGAATTCGACGGCGTTGATGTGCGTGTGGAGGGTGTCGACGGTGCTCGTCGTGGCGTCAACTTGTTGCCGATCGAACGCCGGGCACGCCGCCGCGATATGCGCTTGCCGATGAACCTTGGGCTCGCTGCGCTGGCACTGATCCTGCTCGTGTTCAATATGTCCGAATCGTTGAGCAATCGCGCCGTTGCGGTGGAAACGATGCAAGCTGAGGTCGACAAGGCCGCGGTTGCCGCTCGCGAAGTGCTGGCCCTCAAGAAAACCCTGCAGGATTCCATCAACGGCGCCAATTTCCTTGCCGAAAAGAAGCGCAATGGCCCACTGGAAATTGCCTTGCTCGACGACGTTGCGTTTCGCCTTGATGACGACACCTATCTTGAACGGCTCAGCATCGAAAACAACCAGTTTCAGATACAGGGCCAGAGCAAGAACGCTGCGGGCTTGATCAGTGTGCTGAGTGCCTCGCCGTTTATTTCCAATCCGAAGCTCGAAGGCCAGATCCAGCCTGATCCAAGGACCGGCAAGGATCGTTTCACAATTTCTGCCGAACCGAAGAATGTCCCTGTGGATCAGGCGGTGGTGCATGAGCGCAAGCCTGCAGAGTCGTCAGCCGACGCAAACGAGGCGAAAGGCGGCGCTGAGAAGAAAGGCGGCGAAGCAAAGGCAGGCGATCCTTTGAAACCTCGCGACGATGCAAAGGCGAGCGATCAGTTGAAGACAGGCGATGGCGTGAAGAAAGGCAAGGAGGCAATCAATGGCGCGCCTTGATCTGCGTCCAAAGGATGGCCGTCTGCTCGCTGTCATTTTACTGTTGACCGTCGTGCTTTGCGTTTACTACTTTGGCGTGCATTGGTGGTTCGTTTCACCCCATTTGGATTATTACAGTCAAATGGGTGACTTGCGAGAGCAGCAACAGCGCTATGCGCGCGTCATCGCGGAAAGGCCGGCCATCGATAAGAAGCTTGCCGAGGTGCGCGCCTATGAGCAGGGCAACCAGGCATTTCTCGCCGAGGCCGACGCCAATGCCGCTTCGGCGGGATTGATTACCCGGCTGCGCCAGTCGCAAACCGACCAGTCCGATCCGAATCGTTGCTCTGTCGTCAATACCAGTTCCGGTTTTGCCGGAGCTCAGGAAGAGCAGTACATGAAGGTGGTTGTCCAGGCCCGGTTGCGCTGCGATCTCGAATCATTGGCGGCCATCCTTTACGACCTCGAAAATGGCAAGCCGTATTTGTTCATCGATGACTTGATGATTTACAAGCAGCAAACCTACGTACCCCCGGGCGGCAAACGCGTGGCCAGTCCGCTCGATGTTCGCTTCAATTTGTCGGGCTACTTGCGGCAACCCGGTAAACCGGTCGAGGCGCCGTAATGGATGTCAAAACGGCACGCATGGTGACTCTTGGCCTGGCTGGCTTCTGCGGCCTGTTGATCGTCGTCGGCTTGATTCAGCTGGCTGGATATGGACGAGGCTACGGCTGGCTAGCGGCTGACGAAGATTCGGCGCCGGGCGTCTCGGCTGAAATTGATCAGAAGCCGATCAAGATGCCTCCCATGTCCGCATTTGCCGAGGTCGAGAACCGACCGCTGTTCAACGAGGATCGCCAGCCGACTCCGCATGACGACGATGGGGTCGAAGAAGCGGCGGTACCCGTGGTGCCGATCAACGTGACCCTGACCGGCGTGATCATTCAGCGCAAATCGGAATCGACGCCCGAAGTCCGAATTGCCATGGTCCACGACAATTTGCGGAACGAATCGCTGGCTCTCAAGGTCGGTATGCCCTTGAATGGTGATCAAGCGGGATGGAGTCTGGTCTCGGTCGAGCCGCGTCTTGCCACTTTCAAGAATGTCAGCGACGAAAAGGCCGAGATTGAACTGAATACGGCGGCCAATGCGGCAAAACCGCCAATGCAGCGTCCTCCGATGCCGGCGCCTGGGATGCCGGCACCTGCAAAGCCTGGCGCACCTGACCCAGGACAGAACAATGCGGCCGAGTCGGATCTGGCGAAGCGCATTGAAGAACGAAGACGGCAAATGCGTGAAGAGGCCGAGCGCTTGCGTTCGCAGCGAAGCAACTCGCCCCCTGGGCAAAAGAATTGACGGAGTGATCCACGTGCTTTCAAGAATCATCTATCTCTCGATCGCTCTGGCGCTCACCTTTCTGGCGGGTTGCTCGACTGCGCCTGCAAAGAATGACGCCGCAGCCTATTCAGCCCCGACGACAGCCCTGACGGCCGAAAGCCTGGTTGCTGATTCAAGCAAGGTCGACAAAGGCCCCAACGACGCGCCGGGAATCAAAGTCGGGTCGGAGGAGAAGGCGTCCTTCGAACCACCGAAGCCGGAAATCCAGCTCGGTACCGGCAAATTCATTGATGAAACGGCCGCACGCCGCACAGCACCTGTCGCCAAGGGCGAAGGTCAGGTCGATTTCAATTTCGAGAACAATCCGATTCAATCGGTAGTCAAGGCGATACTCGGTGATTTGCTTCAGGAAAATTACACAATCGCGCCAAATGTTGGCGGCAACGTGTCGTTTTCAACATCCAAGCCGATCCGTGCGGATCAAGCCATGTCGGTTCTCGAAATGCTGCTTTCCTGGACCGGCAATACGCTGATCTACAAGGATGGCCGCTATACCGTATTGCAGATCAAGGATGCCTTGCCCGGCAATCTGACGCCGAAGATCAGCGCGCCCAACCTGGCCAATGGTTATGAAGTCAGGGTTTTTCCGCTGCGCTACATTTCGCCCAGCGAAATGGCCAAGCTGCTCAAGCCCTATGCCAAGGCCGACGCGTTCATCAATATCGACACTTCGCGCAGCATGCTCGTGCTGGCTGGAACGGCATCCGAGCTGACCAACTACGCTCAGACCATCGAAATTTTCGATGTCGATTGGCTCAAGGGCATGTCGGTCGGGGTATTCACGTTGCAACGCGTCGAAGTGGCGACCCTGTTACCTGAGTTGGAAAAAGTCTTCGGCGCCGCGGGTGAGTCGCCGCTTGCGGGGATGTTCCGTTTTATTCCGCTTGACACCGCGAATGCCATCATCGCGATTACCGCCCAACCTGAATATTTGCGACAAGCGGAAGAATGGCTCAAGCGGCTTGATCGTGCCGGCGACGAGAGCTCTACTCAGCTGTTCGTCTATGACGTCAAGAACATCAAGTCGGTCGACCTCTCGGACTATCTCAGCCAGATCTTCCTCGGATCTTCCGGCGGCGGCAGTTCGCGGCGAACCGATACTTCAGGCTCGGTCGCGCCCGGATTGGCATCAGCGACCATCGGCAGCACCGGAGCGGCGACTGCCGCTGGAGGCGCAAGCACGGGCGGCCGCTCAAGTTCCGGGAGGTCGAGTCGATTCGGCAGCAATCGCTCAAGCAGCCAGCCCAAGTCGGGCGGCGGCGCTGCGGCCGGCGGCAACGCGGATTCGGATATTCGCATTACCGCAGTCGAGGAAAGCAACCAGCTGCTGATCATGGCAACACCGGCCGAATGGGATGCAATGCAAGGCGCGATCCGAAAGCTCGATATCGCGCCGTTGCAGGTGCATATCGAAACCAAGATTCTTGAGGTTTCCTTGAATGGCGAACTGCGGTTTGGCGTCAAATGGTGGTTCGCGGGTTTGACCGGCTCCGATAGCTACGCGGACCAGCAGTATCGGAATCCGCAAGGTGTGGTCTATCCCAACCGACTCGATCGCCAGCGCTACCTGCTGGGCGCTGCAAATGCGCCTACGGGCGGAAATTTCTTTTACTCGTACTTGAATAGCAAATTCCAGGTCGCACTCAATGCTCTGGAGAGCAGTGGTCAAGCCAAAATCCTCTCAGCTCCTTCGCTCATGGTAATGAACAATCAGGAAGCGCAGATCAATGTGGGTACGCGCATTCCTGTGCAAACGCAAAGCCTGATCGGATTGGGTGGTGTTCAGACGGGGACTGGAACCCCCACCACCACACAGCAGGGCATTGGCAGCACAACTTATCTCGACACCGGTGTGATCCTGCAAGTCAAGCCGCGGGTCAATCCGGGCGGCCTCGTCTATATGGATGTCTCACAAGAAGTGAGCAAACCGGGTGCTACTTCGTCCAATGGAAATCGCGAAATCAATACACGCACTCTTGATACCAGTATTGCGGTTCAGAGCGGACAGACCATTCTTCTGGGCGGATTGATCTCTGAAGACAATCAGACATCCGACGAAGGAGTGCCAGGCCTGAGCAGAATACCGATCTTGGGTAAATTGTTTGGCAGCACAATCAACTCCAAGCAACGCACGGAACTAATCGTTTTGATCACGCCTCATGTAGTGAGCAATTCCGAAGAGGCGCGCGAGGTCACTGAAGAGTACAAGCGCCAATTCCAGAGCCTGGTGCCGCTTCGCCCGGAAGTGAATGGCGCCGCCAAGAAATCCGAATAAACCTGGTCATCCGAGGAGTCAAACCGTGATTCAAGTATCCGCGCGTCGCCTGGCGACGTTGATGGTGACAACCATTCTGGTCTCTGGCTGCGCCAGCCAGTCTGCCAAGACCGATTCGGCTTCAGGCAAGGGCGGCGCAGACGCAGCCGCCAAAATAGTCAACAAGCGCTCAATCGAGCGTTGGGAATTCCTCATCGCGCACAAGGCGGACAAGGCCTACGACTATCTGAGCCCGGGTTTCAAGGCGACCAAGAAGCGCGAAGACTACGCCAAGGAGATGAATGACCGTCCCGTGCAGTGGAAAAAGGTTTTGCCCTACAGTCAGGTTTGCGACAAGCCAGACGTTTGCACTGTCAGTATCCAGGTTGACGCCGACGTCAAGATGCCTGGCGTTGGCAAAATGGTCTCGTCGGTGGGTTTTGTCACCGAAACCTGGATCCGCACCCATGGCAAGTGGTATTTCCTGCCGGATTCCAAGAAGGTTACTGGTCGCAAGTAGGCGATCCGGGTATAGTGCATTCAAGCGATAGCCCCGCAAGGGGCAGTAGCCTGCTGGAATCAACCGGCTGTTTTCGGGGATCCGGGCAACAATGATTGTTCGGGAGGGATTGCACCGCATGGAACCTTGCCGTACGATTGGTTCGCTGTTGCCTAACCCTGCCCTGTGAAAAGCGGGACAAAACTGCTGTTGGACAGAAGTTAGCCGTAAGCAAAAGCCCTGTGGTCAAATTT
>JBBQTY010000007.1:0-40560 GCA_038234445.1 Lysobacterales bacterium | reverse complement strand
TGTGCGAGTACCGGCAGCAACTACTACAGCTACGAAGACCGCGGTGACTATTACTACGATTCCACGTCCGCCGACGTGGTGATCGATTCATCGGGATACGGCTACGGCTCCGTCGGTGTGGGCCTTGGCTACGGTTACGGATTTGGCGGTTACGGTTATGGCAGTCCGTATTCGTATTATGGTTATGGCTACCAACCGGTCTGGTGGATTCCTTCCTATCCACACTACGATCCGACCGATTCGCGCAATAGTCGCGCTCAGTATGAGCGCGCCTCGCGCAGTGCGCTTGCCCGCCGCGACACGATCCAGGCGCCCGCTTCGGCGAAGGGTTTTCGACAGCAGCAGGCGCCGCGCGCCAACTTCATGAGTCCCTATGCGCGACCGAATTCATCGGCTGGCAGGACGCCCTCATCACATCAACGCGCTCCGCTCAGCCGTGGCTCGGCTCCCATTCGCAGTTCGTCGACGATTCAATCCGCGCCACCGGCTATTCGCAGCGCACCGGCGCCAGCGCCTATGCGTCTGTCGGCGCCACCGCAGCACCCTTCTTCACGGCGTCAGTAGTAGAGCTGTCAAAAATTGCGGACGAAAAAAAACCGCGCATTGCTGCGCGGTCTACCGATCCCCCCAGGGATTTCTACGTGTGGCGTTGCTTCAGGCTGGCAGGCGGCTCAGCGCTTCATTGATGCGAGCGCGGCGACTTTCCAACTGCTGCAACTGGGATGTGGTTTGTTCGATCACGGACGTGCCGCGCATGTCCTGCATGGCCATCTCAAGGCGGCCGAGTTCGATCATCAAATCGTGGCGAAGGAAGAGCGGGTTCAGACTCATCGTGGCGGAAGTAAGCATGGCGGTGAACTCCTTGGGATTCGGGTGGATGTTTAGTAGTAGCAAGGGGCGTGCCAACTACGGCATATCCTGAAATTTGACTGAATGATCGAGATAAGTGAGAACCGGTTGACGTTTCTTGTCGTAAAATGACCGGCGATGACGGGCAGCAACAGGGTCTGCCGGTTTTCCGCGATTTAGGTCACAGTCTGTCAATCGCTGTTACCGATATGGTTCAATCCGCTGTCCGAACGAGATGTCGTGCCCTTTGCAGTGCGGCATCGGGTGATCGGACCAGTGACCAGTCAAATCTGGCATCCGGCATATGGTCCTCTTGGATCCCCCCTGTTCCTATGACCGCCGGATGCCAGCCTGATTCAAAGCACGCGTCTGTTCGGCAGGCTTGAGACTTTCCAGGGATTAGTGGCTAAGAGCTCGTTGCCCGTCTGCTTTGCAATTGGGCGGCGCGGTCGAACCGAGCGAATTTCACGCATCCGCATCCAGTGGATGCGCTGCTTCAAGCGTGAGTAGCGAGCTGCTTGTTTTGTCACTCCAATCGAACGGAGATCATCCAAGGCTGCGCAAAGGCATGCGCGATTGTCGTCAAGGTGCAAGCTCCCACCGGCACGTGGCCAGCCCCTGAATTCCGACCTTCGCGTGCTCGCATACGCTTAGCGCCGGTGGGAGTGCAATGAAACGCCAGCAGGTTCCGTGCCAATCGGGCAGGCCAGGTTGGCCGCGATAGTCCGGGCTGTTCATGCATGACGCACGCCTTCGCCTGTTCTTTGAATCCACCAGACATTACGCTCATTCGGCGATAGCGCCCACGCTGGCCTCAATCGCGAAAAACCGCTCGAATACAGGGTCCTGCGCGATCAGCGTGGGTATTCGCGAAAAGTCCGGGCTAGAATTGCGCGACTGAATCCAGTGCTTCACACCCATGTCTGCAATCCCCTTCCATCAATTTGAAGTCATCGTCGTCGGTGGCGGTCACGCCGGCACCGAGGCGGCACTGGCTGCCGCCCGCAGTGGCGCGCGCACCTTGCTGCTTAGCCACAGCATCGAAACGATCGGGCAGATGAGCTGCAATCCGGCCATTGGTGGCATTGGCAAAGGTCACCTCGTGCGCGAGATTGATGCACTTGGCGGAGCGATGGCGCACGCGGCCGATCGCGCCGGGATCCAGTGGCGTACCTTGAATGCCTCGAAGGGGCCGGCCGTGCGCGCCACCCGTTGTCAGGCCGATCGTGTTCTGTACAAGGCGGCCATTCGTTCGCTCGTCGAATCCCAGCCGGGACTTCAGTTGTTCCAGCAGGCCGTCGATGACCTGCTTATTGAAGGAGGTCGCGTGACCGGCGTGCTGACCCAGATGGGTTTGCGCTTTCATGCGCCGACGGTTGTGCTGACCGCGGGCACCTTTCTTGCCGGCAAGATCCATATCGGCATGAGCAATCATGCCGGAGGTCGCGCGGGCGACGCGCCTGCGCAACGGCTGGCAGAACGCATGCGTGAACTGCCAATCGCAGTCGATCGCCTGAAGACCGGCACGCCGCCGCGTATCGACGGTCGATCGATCAATTTTGCCGGACTTGAAGAACAACCGGGCGACAATCCAGCGCCGGTATTTTCTTTCATGGGTTCGCGCGACGAGCATCCGCGCCAAGTCAGTTGCTGGATCACGCATACGAGCGAACGCACGCACGAGATCATTCGCGGCGGGCTTGATCGTTCGCCGCTGTACACCGGTGAGATTGAAGGGGTCGGTCCGCGCTATTGCCCATCGATCGAGGACAAGGTCGTGCGCTTCGCCGACAAGTCTTCGCATCAGATCTTCATTGAACCCGAAGGCCTCGATACCTACGAGATCTATCCGAACGGTATTTCAACTTCGCTGCCTTTCGATGTGCAGCTTGAACTCGTGCGTTCTATCCCCGGATTCGAAAACGCGCATATTACGCGGCCCGGCTATGCAATCGAATACGACTACTTCGATCCGCGCGGTCTCAAGCCGTCTCTTGAAACCAAGGCGATCGAAGGCCTCTATTTCGCTGGTCAGATCAATGGCACCACCGGATACGAAGAGGCCGCCGCGCAAGGGTTGATTGCCGGGCTCAATGCCTCGCGCGCCGCACGCGGATTGAGCCCATGGACGCCGCGCCGAGACGAGGCCTATATCGGCGTACTCATCGATGACCTGACCAGCAATGGCACGATCGAGCCCTATCGCATGTTCACCTCGCGCGCCGAGTATCGATTGCATTTGCGCGAAGACAATGCGGATCTGCGCTTGAGCGAGATCGGTCATGGGCTTGGCTGCGTTTCCGATGCACGTCATGAGCGGGTGCAGCGCAAACGTGAGGCCATCGATAGCGAGCGCGCGCGTCTGCACGCATTGTGGGTGACACCGGGCAATGCGCTTGGTTGCGCGGTCAGCACGGTGCTGGATGTCCCCCTCACGCGCGATGCGAGTGCGCTCGAGCTGTTGCGTCGACCTGAACTCGACTACGCCCGATTGACCGCGCTGGAAGGCATTGGCCCGGCAGTGTCCGACGCCGAGGTCGCCGAGCAGGTCGAAATTTCAACCAAGTATGCCGGCTACCTTGATCGTCAGCGCGAAGAGATCGAACGCAGCCGTCGCCACGAGCACACCGGGATCCCGGCAAGTTTCGACTACGACGGCGTGCGTGGACTCTCCGCCGAAGTCTTGATCAAATTCAAGGCGACGATGCCCGCCACGATTGGTCAGGCGCAGCGCATCAGTGGCGTCACCCCGGCAGCGATCTCGCTGTTGCTGGTCCATCTCAAGCGGCACAAGCGCGTCGCCTGAATCAAGTTTCAACCGGACGATGGGCCGCTTAGACGGCTCGTCGTGCTTTTGTTCAATCCACCCAGGAATGCATGCAAAGAATGTCGAGCATCGAAAAGAGAATTGCCGCTGAAATCAGCGCGGGTATCGAACAGGTTCGCGCCGCTGTCGATTTGATTGATGGTGGTGCGACTGTGCCCTTCATCGCGCGCTACCGCAAGGAAGTCACCGGCGGGCTCGATGACACCCAGTTGCGCCTGCTCGAAGAGCGCCTCGGCTATCTGCGCGAGCTCGAGGATCGCCGCGCCGCGGTGATCGCGAGTATCGACGAGCAGGGCAAGATGACCGATAGCTTGCGCGCGGACATCCTCGATGCCGACAACAAGGCTCGTCTCGAGGATCTCTATCTGCCCTACAAGCCCAAGCGCCGGACCAAGGCGCAGATTGCTCGCGAGGCAGGGCTGGAGCCGCTGGCATGCGCCCTGCGTGACGATCCTTCCGAATCGCCAGAAGTGCGGGCGCTTGCATTTATCGACGCGGAAAAAGGCATTGCCGACATCAAGGCCGCGCTCGATGGCGCGCGAGCGATCCTGCTCGAATCGTTTTCGGAAGATCCCGCCATCGTCGGTAGCTTGCGCGACTGGTTGACGGCAAAGGCGGTGATTCGCGCCAAGCTGGTCAAGGGCAAGGAAAGCGAGGGCGAAAAGTTTCGCGATTATTTCGAGCACGTCGAGGCGATCGGAACAATTCCTTCGCACCGTCTGCTTGCTCTGTTCCGTGCGCGCAATGAAGGCATTCTCGATCTTGAACTCGCGCCAAGGCCGACCACGCCAATCAAGACTTCATCGACCAGCGAGGATCCGGCGGCTGCGCTGGATGATGCATCGCTTGCTGGACATGCTGAAGCCGAGGGTCGCGTCGCGCGGCATTTCAATATTGCCGATCAAGGCCGCCCCGGCGATCGCTGGATGCTCGACACCGCACGCCAGACCTGGCGCATCAAGTTGCACCTGCACCTGGGGCTCGATTTGTTCGGTCGTGCTCGCGAAGCCGCTGAGGCCGAAGCAATTCGCGTGTTCGGCGACAATCTCAAGGATTTGATGATGGCCGCGCCGGCCGGACCGAAGACCGTAATGGGTCTCGACCCCGGCATTCGCACCGGCGTAAAGCTCGCTATCGTCGATGGCACCGGCAAACTGCTCGCGACTTCAGTGATTTATCCGCACGAGCCCAAAAAACTCTGGGATCAGTCGATCGCCGAGCTGGCCAGCTTGAGTCGCAAACACGGCGTCAATCTGATTGCGATCGGCAATGGCACGGCATCCCGCGAGACCGATCGCCTTGCCGCCGAGTTGATGCGCAAACATGCGGATTTGAAGCTCGCGAAGATTGTCGTCAGCGAAGCGGGCGCATCTGTCTACTCGGCTTCGGAACTCGCGGCAAAGGAGTTTCCCGACCTTGATGTGTCATTGCGCGGTGCCGTATCGATCGCGCGTCGTCTGCAGGATCCACTGGCTGAGCTGGTCAAGATCGATCCGAAGTCGATCGGCGTTGGCCAATACCAGCACGATGTCAACCAGGTAAAGCTCGCACACGCCCTGGTTGCGCGGGTTGAGGACTGCGTCAATGCGGTGGGAGTCGATGTCAATACCGCTTCGGCACCGTTGTTGGCTCGCGTCGCCGGATTGAGCGCGGCGGTTGCCGAAAACATCGTGCGCCATCGCGACGATCATGGTGCGTTTCGCAATCGCAAGGCCTTGCTCAAGGTGCCGCGCCTCGGCGACAAGGCATTCGAGCAGTGTGCCGGCTTTTTGCGCATCCCCGCAGGCGATGATCCCCTCGATGCTTCCTCCGTGCATCCCGAGGCGTATCCGGTTGTTCAGCGCATCATCGAGCAGTGTGGGCGTGAGGTGAAAGCATTGATCGGTGATAGCGGTTTCCTGCGTTCGCTCGATCCGCAGAAATTCACCGACGCGACATTCGGCGTGCCGACCGTGCGTGACATTCTCAAGGAGCTTGAAAAGCCCGGCCGCGATCCGCGTCCCGAGTTCAAGACAGCTACGTTTGCCGACGGCGTTGAAGACATTCGCGATCTCAAGCCCGGAATGGTTCTCGAAGGCGTGGTCAGCAATGTCGCCGCCTTCGGCGCCTTTGTCGACCTTGGTGTGCACCAGGATGGTCTCGTCCATGTTTCCGCACTCTCAAACAAGTTCGTCAAGGATCCGCGCGAAGTCGTGAAAGCGGGTGACATCGTCAAGGTGAAAGTTATCGAAATCGATGTTGCGCGCAAGCGTATCGGCCTGAGCATGCGGCTTGAAGACGAGCCAGGTGAGTCGCGCTCCAGCGCACCGAGAATTGGACAGGAAATTCGGCGCCCGCGCGAGGCGCAACCCGCGCGACCAACTCCGCCGGCATCCAACAGTGCCTTCGCTGACGCGTTCGCCAAGGCGAAAAACTGAGGCATCGTCGCAAATGAAAAAGGCCGGCGATTGCCGGCCTTTTTTCTGCGCTGTTGAATTTCCGCTGCGAATTATTTCTTCTTCGGCAGTTTCTTTTCACCCATGGCGAATGCTTTGACCGCACCGTCGTAGTACGCCTTGACTTCGTCATCGCTGAGGCTCTCGCCGCCGCTCTTCTCGTTGAGAACGACCTTGCCGTTTTCGTCCCAGCCAGCGCGTGTCGTGACGCGGCCCTTCTGCAGGATCGCCATCGGCTTTCCATCGAGGAAGGCGTACTCGATATTCGTGCGCACCGCCGTGTCGCCGTCGCCGAGCTCGGAATTCACGCGCATGAAACGAAGCTTGTTGCCCGCTTCGACAAAGCCATCCCAGGCTACCGAAAGCTCGCCATCGAGGAAGGAATCCTGAATACGCTTCATGCCGCCGATATGAGATTTCAGTTTGTTGAACGCTTCTTTCAGCGTTTCACCCGGGGTGGCCTCGCCATTGAGCACGACATTGATCGTCGAGCCTGCTCCGCCTGTCAGCACCGGAGACTGCAGCGCCTGCACGTAGCGTCGTTCACCGTCGACCAGCAATACGTTGACGACGTACACGCGCGTGGGATCGATATCGGACGGTTTCACCGAGAGTGTGAATGGATACGGTGGCTGCGAGGCGACGTCCTGCGTGGTCTGATCCAGGATGACATCCTGTTGCGCGACATCCACCAGGCTGACGGTGAGTTTCGACCCAGGATTGATCACCGCTGCTTCGCGCAACGTGATCGTGCCATCGATGTGATCTGGTATCGGAGCGTTGGACGAATGCTGGGTCTGAGATGCTGCTCCGCTATTGTTCGCTGAGGGCGCACTGGCGGGCTGATTGGAGGAATTGCAACCTCCGAGAAAGGCCAGCGCGGTCAGTGCAGTGGCGACGAGCTTGTTCATGGCGGGATCCTCAGATAACAATAAACGAAATGTCTCGTAGTTTGCTCGCGAAGCATACCGCTCGTTGCATGAACGAGCCATAGGCGCACGCGGGGTTACGCTTCAACGAGAGCCTTGGCGCAGACTCGCCGGCCGAGCACAATAATGCGCGGACCCAAGGGAATCAATCCGCTGTTACTCGATTGGACTTTGTGCGGCCGCCTTTATACCTACTTGCGAGTTGCGCGGTTGAACCCAGGCCGCGCATGGAATTGGCTCGAGGCGCAATTCTCAAAGGGATTTGATGCGAGCTGAACCCATGATTCGGCGCAATCGGAAAACACAGCCAACTGGCACAGTGAAGTGCGTTGTTGATGGTCATTCACCCGAGGTCAGGGATGGCAGTGGACAATCGGGTTGATGACACGCGCAGTTGAGCTGGAGCAAATCGACGGTCCCCTGATGAAAGCGCACCGCTGGTCGGTGGCCTCGCCATTTCGGATTGGTCGCGCCGAAGGCAACGATCTCGAATTGCTCGATCCGGGAATCTCCCGGCACCACGCATCGATTGAACGCGACGACCAAGGATGGTTCGTTCGCGATTGTGGAACCTTGCTTGGCATCCTCGTCAACGAACTGGCTTTGCAGTCTTCCACGACAGCCATGCTGCGCGACGGAGATGTACTTGGGATCGGAGCATGGCGGTTCCGCTTCAACTCTCATGCAGTGGCGCCGGAAATCCCGCGTGAGGCGCAATCTGAAACGCGAATCAGCCTCGTACGGTCCGGAGGAAATCTGGCCGAGCAGCGACTGGAATTGTTGCTTCGCTATGCGGGCGATATCGCCGCGGCAGAAAACGAATCGATGCTCGCCGAGATCATGGCCGAGCATGCCTTGCTTGGGTCCGGCTACGCTCGTGCCACCGTGCTTTGGTGCAGGGGAGATCAATTGATCGTCAGTTGCCAGCGTCCACAAGTGTCGGCGTCGACGTTGCAGGCCTGGGAATATCATGATTCCTTGGTCGAGTCAGCGCGCAGTGGTGACATCGCGAGAATTGAGGCGGAACCGTCCAATGACGATTGCGTAGCCAACGTCGAAAAAGATGTACGCCGCGCGCTGTGCGCACCGTTGATGCTTGATCGGCGTGCGCAAGCCTTCCTTTATCTCGATTCGGATCGGCCCGGCGCGCGCCGACACTCAGACGCACCCACCTTCTGCCATGCGGTAGCCCGTCTTGCGGCTCTAGCGCTGGCCAATCTTCATCGCCTCGAAAGTGAGCGAGAGCACGCGGCGTTCGCAGCCGATCTTGATCGTGCGCGTGAAGTTCAGCAGCGATTGTTGCCACCGCCTGCAGGGCGCATGGCTGCATGCGATTACGCCGTCCATCTGCATCCCGGACGGGTCGTGGCTGGCGACGTCGCTGATGTGTTTGAAATCGAAGGTGAGCGGGTTGTTGTCGTTCTCGGCGATGTCAGCGGTGCCGGACTCGGCGCCGGTTTGGTCATGGCCTCGGTGCAGTCTTTCCTGCGCGCTGCGTTTGCGCGAGACATTGATCCTGCACAGGTCGCAACCTTGCTCAATCGTCACCTTTGCCTGCAATCCAGCGGCGGTCGATTTGTAACGCTCTGGCTTGGCGTGTTTGAAAGCGATGGCATTCGTTGCCGGTTTGTCGATGCCGGTCATGGTCATGCCTTGCGCATTCGCGCCGGTAGCATCGAGTTGGTTCCTGTCGAGGGTGCCATTCCGCTCGGCATCGATGTCGACGCGAACTTCAGCGCAGAATTCCTTGAGCTTTCCCGCGGAGAAATCCTGTTGCTTTACAGCGATGGCATCATCGAACAACGCGATGCGCAAGGTGCCGAGTTTTCCAGCGACGGATTGAGGGCGTCGATTGCGCAAGCGTCGTCACCGGAAGAGGTCATCAGGCTGGCTTGGCAGGCGTTGCAAAACCATACGGAAGGCGCTGCGCCAGATGATGACGCGACTCTGTTGGCGATTAGCGGCTCAGGGGAACGTCGCGGGTTTCGCGTCATCTGCGAGTGAGAGGGCGGAACGAACAATATTGCGGCCGCCTTGCTTGGCTCGATAAAGCTGGTCGTCTGCTGCTCGCATGATATCGCCCGTGGAGGACATGCCGGGAAGCCACGATGCGGCGCCTATGCTGACGGTGATCTTCTTGGGCGTATTGTCGAGGATGAACTCGAGCTCCGACAGTGCGCGCCGCAGGCTATCGGCGAAAGTGATCGCCTGCTGCAACGTGTTTTCGGGTAGGACGATGGCGAACTCTTCGCCACCAATTCGGGCCACGATGAATTCTTCGCGCGAGTGACCACGCAAGGTAAGCGCAACTTTTTTCAGAACGATATCACCGTTTGGATGGCCAAACTGGTCATTGATCGATTTGAAATGATCGAGGTCGATGATCAGCAGCGTCAGCGGTCGTTTGTAGTTGGCGGCGCGCGCAATTTCACGATCGATCAGTTCGAGGAATTGTCGGCGGTTGTAGAGATCGGTCAGCGAATCGGCCGTCGCCAGTTGGTACAGCTCCTCGTGGTAACGCGCCTCGACTGAGGACCGATCCATGAACTTGAGTACGCAACTTCCGACGGCGATGTGGTCACCATCCTTGAGCTCAGCCTCGATAATCGGCTGGTCGTTGAGAAACGTCTTGTTGGTCGAATCGAGATCCTTGATTCGATAGCCAGCCGGTTCTCGGGTGATCCGACAGTGTGCGCGGGACACGCTGCGCTCGATGATCTGGAATTCGGCTTCGGGTGCGCGCCCGATGATCAGCGGTTCGTCACCGAGATTGATCCGCTGACCAAGACGCTGCCCCTGTAGCACCACGAGACAGGCCGGAACCTCGCCGCCACCCGTACGTCGGTGCGGGTGCATGGTGCGGCGCTGGGTCGTGCTGGCGTCATTCGTGCGTTGCGTCATGCGGCGTAACACTCTCCGGAAACCGGGTGTACGAATCGATCAACAGGCGATCGGTCACGAGTCTACGCGATCATTCCGCATGATTCTGCACCGCTTTCCTCACGAGGCCGTTGACGCCGAAGGCAGCAACGAGATGTCGGCTACACGCAGGAACATCGCGCGCAAGCGACCCAGCAGAATCAGTCGATTTCGTCGCACGTCTTCGTCCTCTGCCATGACCATGACGCTGTCAAAGTAGCGATCGACCGGACCACGCAGTTTGGCAAAGCGCTGAAGCAGGCCGACATAATCCGATTCGGCAATCAGCGGCGAGGCATCGGACTCGGCTTGGACCACCGCCGCGACAAGATCGCGCTCGACTTCGGATTCGAGCAGGGCGTTGTTGATCGGCCCCGCAATGCCATCACCCGCCTGGCGCAGGATATTGCCGATTCGCTTGTTCGCCGCAGCCAATGCCTGCGATTCGGGCAGCTTGGCGAACTCGACCACGGCGCGCAGGCGTCGATCGAAATCGACGAGCGAGGATGGGGATAGCACGCGTACTGCTTCGAAGGCTTCGCTGCCAATGTGCTGATCGGCGTAGTAGCTGCGTAGACGCTCGATGATGAAGTCGAAGATTTCGTTGCCGAGCTCGTCGCGTCGCTTGCCTGCATCAAGCTCGCGAGGCTTGCCATCCTTGCCCTTGCCAAGCCCGGCAATGAGCGCTGGCTCCGGCAGACTGGCCAGTGCCTCGGCGAGATGCGCCTTGAGATCGAGATCGAGTCCACCTTCGATCAAGGTTCGCGCGAGTCCAAGTGCCGCACGGCGCAGTGCGAAAGGATCCTTGTTGCCGCTCGGCTTCATGCCGACAGCAAAGATTCCGGTCAAGGTGTCGAGGCGTTCGGCAACAGCCACCACCTGGCCGAGTTTGCCTTCGGCAATGCCATCGCCGGCATTGCGTGGGCGATAGAATTGATCGATCGCACTGGCGACTTCCGCCGATTCGGGCTTCATGCCTTGGCTCGCGTAGTAACGCCCCATGACGCCTTGCAGCTCGGGGAACTCGCCGACCATGCGCGACATCAGATCGCACTTGCTCAAGGCCGCCGCGCGTGTTGCCAGTGCGGCATCGACGCCGATCCGGTTGGCAATCACGCGAGCCAGTTCGGCAACGCGAACGGATTTGTCCCAGACGCTGCCGAGTGACTGTTGGTAGGTCACCGACTTCAGTGATTCCTGAAACGATTCGAGTCCTTGCTTGCGATCCTCGTCGTAGAAAAATTTGGCATCGGCAAATCGTGGCCGGATCACACGCTCATAACCCTTGCGGATTTCCGCGGGGTCCTTCGATTCGATATTTGCGATACCGATGAAGTGCTCACCGAGTTTGCCGGCGGCATCAAACATCGGTATGAACTTCTGGTTGGCCTCCATCGTCATCACCAGCGCTTCCTGCGGAACGTCGAGAAACTCCTGATCGAAGGCGCAGGCAATCGCCACCGGCCATTCATTCAAATTGGCGATCTCGTCGAGCAGATCCGCGGAAAGTTGTGGCTTGCCACCAATCTCCTTGCTGACGCGTGTGACCTCGTCGACGATGCGTCGACGGCGCATCGCCGGATCAGCGATCACCTTCGCATTGTGCAAGGCATCGAGCCACGAATCGGCGTCGACGATGTGAACTGGACCTTCGTGGTGGAAACGATGACCGCGCGATTGTCGACCCGAATGAAGTCCGAACAACCCGGCGGGGACGATTTCGCTGCCGTGCAATACGATCAGCCAATGTACTGGGCGGACGAAGGTGAACTCATGAGCGCCCCAACGCATCGCCTTCGGAATCGGCAAACCCTTCACCGCTTCGGCAAGAATCTCCGGAAGTAGATCGACGGTTGTTTGTCCTGCCAGGATCGCACGATGGACGAACCAGGAGCCTTTGTCGGTTTCGAGCTTTTCCAGCGCTGATACATCGACACCACAGCTTGCGGCGAAGCCGGTCAGTGCGCGCGTGGGTTGACCATCCGCATCGAGGCAAGCAGCGAGGGCAGGGCCGCGACGTTCAATGGCCTGATCGGGTTGGTCGTTAGCCACGCCTGCAACGATCACGGCGAGGCGGCGCGGCGAGCAGTAGGTCTTCGTGTTGGCGGCATCAAACGGGATGCCATGCCTCATGAGACCATCAACAATGCCCTTGGCGAAGGCATCGGCCAGCGTATCGAGTGCTTTCGGCGGCAACTCTTCAGTGCCAATCTCGATCAGCAGGGAAGCGGGTTTCTTGTTCGTACTCATGCGACTTCCTTGCGCTTGCGCAATCCCGGGAAGCCGAGTTTTTCGCGCTGGGAAAAATAGGCTTCAGCGACAGCGCGAGCGAGCGTGCGCACGCGCAGGATGTAGCGCTGACGCTCGGTTACACTGATTGCGCGACGCGCATCGAGAAGGTTGAATGTGTGACTGGCTTTCATCACCTGCTCGTAGGCAGGCAGTGGTAGTCCAGCTTCGACGAGTTTCTTCGCTTCGCCCTCGCAGGTATCGAACCAATCAAACAGCTTGGCCACATTGGCATGCTCGAAGTTGTAGGTGCTCTGCTCGACTTCATTTTGATGGAAGACATCGCCATAGCTGACCACGCCGCGTGGGCCGTCGGTCCAAACGAGATCGTAAACATTGTCGACATTTTGCAAATACATGGTCAGACGTTCGAGGCCGTAGGTGATCTCACCGGTGACTGGTCGGCATTCAAGCCCGCCGGCTTGCTGGAAATAAGTGAACTGGGTGACTTCCATGCCGTTGAGCCAGACTTCCCAGCCAAGGCCCCAGGCGCCGAGAGTCGGCGATTCCCAGTTGTCCTCGACGAAGCGCAAGTCATGCACGAGCGGATCAATGCCAAGTGCCTTCAGAGAGCCGATGTACAGATCAAGAATGTCATCCGGGTTCGGCTTCAGCACCACTTGATATTGGTAGTAGTGCTGCAGGCGATTTGGATTCTCACCGTAGCGGCCATCGGTCGGTCGCCGCGAGGGCTGGACGTACGCGGCGGCCCAAGGTTCGGGCCCGAGTGAGCGCAGAAACGTCGCTGGATGAAACGTGCCGGCGCCGACCTCGGTGTCGAGCGGCTGGATCAGCACGCACCCTTGCTCCGCCCAGTAGCGGTTGAGGGTCTGGATAACGTCCTGGAAGCTGAGTCCTGACATGTTCTTGATCACGGTAGCGTTGGCAAAGCGCGCTAGTATAACGGGCGGTCACGATCTCCGAGGATAGGCGCGGCATGGCTACACGACAGGTGCAACCCGGCGTCATCGATAACCCGGCGGCTGGCGCTTCAACGCAAGCACCGGCGCTCGGCCTGCATCACCGCATCGATATCGATGAAACGCTCGCGGCGCTGTTTGCCGATGGGGTCATTTCCGAGGATGACGCGCGCCGCGTCCGCGCCGATGTGCGCACGGCGCGTGGCAAGCTCGAGCTGCATCCGCTGATCCTCATCGCCAATCTGAAGCTTTTCGACAAGCGCGACCCGAGCAAACCCCTGAGTCTGGAAGTGTTGACTCACTGGTTGGCGGGCAAGGCCAAGCTGCCTTATTTGAAGATCGATCCGATGAAGATCGATGTGCCGGCGGTAACCCAGGTGGTCAGCCACGCCTATGCCTTGCGCTATCGGATCTTGCCGGTGGCGGTCAGCGAGATGCAGGTCGTGTTTGCCACGTCGGAACCGTTCGACAAGCGCTGGATGGCCGATCTTGGCCACATTCTGCGCCGTGACATTCAGCGCATGGTGGCGAGCCCGATTGACGTCAGCCGCTTCCTGACCGAGTGGTGGGGTGTGCAACGCTCGATCCAGCGTGCCAGAGACGCCAAGGCGGACATGGGCGAAGGTTCCGCCCTGCTCAATTTCGAGCAGCTCGTCGAGCTTGGCAAGACCGGCGACCTTGGCGTTGATGATCGCCATGTTGTGCATATTGTCGATTGGCTATTGCAGTACGCCTTCGAGCAGCGTGCATCGGATATTCATCTGGAGCCACGTCGCGATACCAGCGCGATCCGCTTCCGCATCGATGGGGTCATGCACAAGGTGTTCGAACTGCCGACGCCGGTGATGACCGCCGTGACCTCGCGCATCAAGATTCTCGGGCGCATGGACGTGGCCGAAAAACGGCGTCCACAGGATGGCCGCATCAAGACGCGATCACCGGGCGGGCGCGAAGTCGAGCTGCGCCTGTCGAGCATGCCGACTGCATTCGGCGAAAAGATTGTCATGCGCATCTTTGATCCGGACATCGTGGTCAAGGAATTCCGTCAGCTGGGTTTCACCAACGAGGAAGAATCGATCTGGCGCGGCATGGTCGAGCGCCCGCACGGTATCGTTCTTGTGACCGGTCCAACCGGCTCGGGAAAGACCACCACGCTGTATTCGACACTCAAGGTGCTCGCGACCCCGGACATCAATGTCTGCACGGTCGAGGACCCGATCGAAATGGTCAGTCCCGAGTTCAACCAGATGCAGGTGCATAACGCGATCGATCTGGATTTCGCGGCCGGCGTCCGCACCCTGATGCGCCAGGATCCGGACATCATCATGGTCGGAGAAATCCGTGATCTGGAAACCGCGCAGATGGCCGTCCAGGCCTCGTTGACCGGGCATCTCGTCCTATCGACCCTGCATACGAATGATGCGCCAAGTGCACTGACGCGCCTGCTTGATCTGGGTGTGCCGAATTATCTGATCCAGTCGACCCTGACCGGCGTTGTTGCCCAGCGACTCGTGCGCACCTTGTGTGCGCATTGCAAAGTGGAAGTGCCGTTTGACGAGCGTGGTTGGCTGGCCATGACCGCGCGCTGGAATCTGCCGCCGCCCGAGCAGAACTTCGGCCCCAAGGGGTGCGTGGAATGTCGCAAGACCGGCTTTCAGGGGCGAACCGGAATTTACGAAATGATGCGCATATCGGGACCTCTGCGCGCGCTGATCCAGCCGAGCATGGATCTTGCGAGGGTCAGCGAGACTGCGTTGGCGGAGGGAATGCGGCCACTACGGGTTTCAGCGGCGGCACAGGTCGCACGCGGCGTGACGACCTTGCGTGAAGTCATGAACGTACTGCCGCCGATGGAGTAGGGGCAGATAGTAGTGCTGCTTCGGAAATGACGCGGTCGGTTGCGCCGCGCTTAATGCCTGGGTTCGCCAACGCAGCCTGCTGGCAGCGTGGATTCTTCTGGCAATCCTCAAACTTCAATTGTTTTGGACAGGTGAGTTTCCACATGGGGGACCAGTATCCCGATTCATGTGCAGTCTGAACGGGAGAGTCGACCAACGAAGTCGATCTTGAGTGCGCCACAAATGAAAACGCCATCCAATCCGGATGGCGTTTGACAAGCTTGCGCCGTCCGAATAATTCCGGACGGCGCAATCGACCAGCGCTGCTGCTTACTTGCGGCCGCGAGCGTTGGTACGGATCGCCTTCAGCGGGTCACCGAGCTTGACGGTCGACAGGTAGCTGTTGATCGCCTCGTTGGTGACATCATAGAGCGGACGACCCATGACGGCTGCGGTAGCCTTGAGGCTGTCACGCATGCGCTTGGATACGCGCAGGCTGGCATCGCGGGCGTCGTCTTCAACTGGAGCTGCTTTCTTCTTCGTTGCCATGTTTCCCCCTTAGGGATAGTGATAAAGAGTTTTCTGCGACGAAATCCTTTTTCGCCACGGTTATAAGTGTAGCGCCTTTACGGCCCGGAATAAACGTGTCGAAAGTTGGGTTGGGTAAGGATTTGTGAACAAAACGCGTCCCTATCCACCCAAAGTGGACAGCAATTTGCGTTTTTTGTTCCCGAGACGTGGTTTTTCACGCTGCGAGTGAGCGGGTCAGACGCTCGGGGCGTCGCTTTCGCTTGGCAATCGTTTTGCCAAAAACCGCGATGCGAAAATCCCGACTTCGTATAGAAGACACATGGGGATCGCGAGCAGTAGTTGTGAAACAACGTCGGGCGGTGTCAGCACTGCGGCAATCACGAAGGCACCGACAATCGCGTATGGACGGCCTTTTGTCAGTTGTTCGGGGGTCGTAATTCCGATCGCAACGAGGATGACCAGCGCGACCGGCACCTCAAAACAAAAGCCGAAAGCAAGAAAAAGCACTAGGACAAAATCAAGGAAGCGGCTGATATCCGGCATCACGGCAACGCCAGCCGGAGCGACGCTCGTCATGAACGTGAAAATGGCAGGAAGAACCAGGAAGTAGGCAAACGCGCAACCAATGTAGAAAAGCAAGACCGACGAGGCAAGCAGCGGAATCGCCAGCCGACGCTCATGCCGATACAGCCCAGGCGATACGAACGCCCAAAACTGGTACAGGATGAAAGGCATTGCCAAGAACAATGCGACGAAAAAGGCCAGCTTGAGCGGCGCGAAGAACGGCGATGCGACATCGGTGGCGATCATCGCGCCGCCGACCGGCAAGTGATCGATCAGCGGTTTGGCCAACCACGCATAGAGCTTGTTCGCAAACGGGATCAAGACGAGCAGGATCAATAGTACTGCTGCCACCGCGCGCAGCAAACGCGAGCGCAGTTCGATCAGATGTGAGAAGAAAGACTGTTCCTTCTCTTCGGTTTGTTCAGCGTGGCTCATCGGATGAGGGCTTTTCGGGTTCGCCACTCACGGCGTTGCGGAGTTGATCGGCGGTGGTGCGTAGCTCCTCGCGGACGTCTATCTTGCGCGCGGTGTCGTGGATGCTGCGCTTGATGTCTTCGGCGGCCAGTTCGCGTTCGATTTCAGAGCGCACGCCCTGCCAGCTGTTGCGCAGGCGACGCATCAGCGCGCCTGCTGTTCGTGCGGCGCCAGGCAGGCGTTCCGGGCCGAGAACCAGCAAGGCCACGACCGCAATCAGCGCCAACTCGCCGAAACTTAGATCAAACATGATGGGTGCCTGCGAAGATCTAGTGCTGGGAGCGATCCGTCTCCGCATCCTTGACCGACTGCGATTCCATCGGCGGATCTGCTTTCAGTTCGGACGGTTTGGATGGCTCATCGCCCTCCTGCATGCCCTTTTTGAAGCCCTTGATGGCCGAACCCATGTCCTCGCCAATGTTGCGCAACTTCTTGGTGCCAAATACCAGGGCGACGATGACCAGGACGATTAGCCAATGCCAAATGCTGAAACCACCCATCTTGAATACTCCGTGGAAATTTTGCTGAGGTCGACTGCGGTTGCTTCAAGGCACAAGCCGTTGAATGACCGATGATCGCGACCGTCTTCGTGATGGCGCAGCGTTCGCGCCGGACTAGCGAGCAGTGTACTCCTCAAGACGGTCACGGAAGTCAACCAGCGCGCTTGGTACATTGCTGACACCGCCTTCGAAGATGCGTCGAGGGGTCACACCTTCCCCGTAGATCAGTTGATTGCTGCCATTGTCTATCGACAGGACCGAGCCATCGAGGGCAACACCTGCGAACAGGCCGCGAGCACGCGAATACGAAAAGATCTCCGCCTTGAGCTGCGCGTCGGTAGAGGCCTGCGCGGTTCGGCCGACCGGACCGGCTGCGGCCGACGCATCTGCGCCAAGCGTGAATTTGCCGTGGACGATCGAATCGACACCGCGTTCCGTGCGGAATACCAGGATGACATCGGTCGAAGACACCCCTGCCTGAAATCCGATGCTTCCACCCGTCAGGTTGACGAAGCTGGGATTGGACCAGGTGCCATCTGGCGATTTGACCGCAATAAGCCCCTCGCCCCGGCGTCCACCAATGACGAATCCAGCTTTCAAGACATCGGGTACAACCACAATGGCGTGCGCGCTCTGCAGCAAATCGCGAGGTATCGCCTTGTCCGGCGCCTGCATGACTTCGTTGAGCACGCGGATCGCATTCGCAGCGCGTTTCAGTTCCGGTTCGGCAGCGTGGACAGTGACGCCAAAAAGGAAAAGCAAGCAAGCAAACAGGCGCGCTTGGCAGGACATGTTTGACTCCGCATGAGGAAATCGAGACACGCTAGCAGGTCAAGCTGAGCGGATGATGAAGCGCTCGTTGTCAATCCGGGAACTCCAGCGAAGCGAGTAGGTTTAGCGGATCGTGCAAGGTTGCGCCGCCGTTGCGCCAAACGCCGCGCGGACACGTCAACCGCAGAAACTGGAATCTGGCAATGATACGTGCCGTTTCCGATCAACAGGATGCGTTTCGACCTTTGGCTCGATTGATGCCAACAACAAGCAGGAGAGCGAGGAGGGAGAACAGGCTCCATGAGGCATTCAACGGCAGCGCTGCCGGAGATGGGCTGCCATCACCGCCGCCAGGGGGAGGCGTCACCGCGCAAGGGGTGGGCCCCATGGTGAAGCCGGCAATGCCAATTCCACGCAGGCTCTCCGGACCGGTGATTTGCCCCAGAATCGTAGCCAAGCCAGTGGTCGGATCAATCCGGGCCAGATCGCTCCAATCGGTCAATGTGCTACCCCCAGGTGCGGGTGGGAGGTAATTCAGCACGGCCCATAGGGTGCCGCCGGCATCGAAACTGATCGAAATCGTGCTGATCCAACCGGTGCTTGCAGCGCCAAACCCGCCGATGAGGCTCGCCCCACCGGTTTGCGTATCAATTCGGTACAGGCTGTTATTGCCGCGGCCACCCGCTGCAAACAGCTCGTTTCCTCTTGCAGCGAGCCCGGTAATCGTAGTCCCGAGATTGCCGACTACGGTCGACTGTCCGGTTGACGGGCTCACCCGCCAAAGCTGTTTCGATGTGGCAGAAGACAACCACATTTGCCCATCGCAAGTGAAAGCCGAGGCGAAATCCAGGGAATTGAACTGGCCCGAGCCTCCGGTCAAATTCAGCGCGGATAGATAGGTAGCCGCGCCGTTGGAAGGGTTCAGCGTCACCACGGGCTTCTGGCTTAGACTGTCGGATAGGGCGTAAAGCGTGTTACCGGGGCCAAATGTGAGCCCCTTCAAAGCCCCGTAAGGCTGACCACCGAAATTTCCCGCGTCGCCCACGTAGGTGGCGCCAGGCGGGGAGGTTTGAATGCGGTAGAGCTGGTCAAAAGCGACCCCATAGCCCACCGCTTGCGCATTGGCCAGCGAAAATGGGGCGATGAAAAGCACAGCTGCGAAGAGGCAGGCACGCATGCGTATAGTGACGTTCTTTTGTTATGTTATTGGTAATCGTCAGCCTCAATGTTCTCGCGAGGCTAGCTTGAGTCTAGCAGTTTTCTCTATGCCGACAAGGCCTTGGAGCGATTCCTGCCAGTTCACCCTTCCTGACAGGATCGAGTCTCTCCATGTCGCGTTTCATTGCATTTCCCGAACCTTCGCAGCCCCGTCGCCTGGCCATCCTGCTGGTCAATCTGGGTACGCCTGACTCACCCGATACCGCGTCGGTGCGCACTTATCTTGCTGAATTTCTTGCGGATCCCCGTGTCGTCGAGCAGCCGCGCTGGCTCTGGTGGCTGCTGCTGAATGGATTCATCCTGCGAACCCGTCCGCAGCGCTCGGCGCTCGCGTATGCCAAGGCCTGGACTCCGGAGGGCTCACCCCTGCAGGTCGAAACCACCGCGATGGCTGCTCGACTGCAGACGGCACTGGAAGCTCAACTCGGTCCCGACGTCATGGTCCGCCATGCCATGCGCTATGGCTCTCCATCGATCGCCGACACTCTGGCTGAGCTCGGCCGATCAGGCATGCAACGACTGCTCGTATTGCCGCTGTTTCCGCAATATTCCGCGACCACTACGGCCTCTGTGTTCGATGCCGTATCAGCTGAATTCCGCCGCTGGCGGCGCCCCCCGGAACTGCGTTTCATCATGGATTACTACCGCGAGACGGCACATATCGAAGCCTTGGCGCGAAGCGTTGAGCGTCACTGGCAAACCCATGGACGGGCGGATCGCCTGCTGCTGTCGTTTCACGGCATCCCGCAACGCTATGTGCGAAATGGTGATCCTTACCGAGATCAGTGCGAGCAGACAACGGCGCTATTGCGCACGCGACTCGGCATGAGTGAAAGCGAACTCCTGCTCGCGTATCAGTCAAGACTCGGAAGGGAGCCCTGGCTTCAGCCGTACACCGACATGACGCTCGCTGCACTTCCTGCTCAGGGCGTGCTCCGGGTCGATACGATGTGTCCTGGTTTTGCCGTGGACTGTCTGGAAACGCTGGAGGAGATCGCGATGGAGGGGCGCGATACGTTTCTCGAGGCAGGGGGAAAAGATTTCCATTACATCGATTGTCTGAATTCCAGTGACGATCAGGTCGAGGCGATGCAGGCGCTGATCCTCCGCCACTGTCGTGGATGGCCTGAGTTCGATTCGAGCCCTGATGAGAAATCATGATCCCGCCAATGTGCGAAGAACTGAGTATTCCGTTGTGCCATCTGACGCTGGCCGCGAAAGCCTGGGGAAAACCGTCTGACCCGCCGATGCTTGCATTGCATGGCTGGCTCGACAATGCCGGAACGTTTGATCGCCTCGCGCCATTGCTCGAAGGGCACTACCTGATTGCACTGGATCTGGCCGGGCATGGCCGATCCGGTCACAGACCGCCGGCAACTTGGTATCCGTATGCAGATTTTCTTGATGACATCGCGGCGGTCATCGACTGGTTTGGCTGGTCGCACGTCGACTTGCTCGGGCATTCCCTCGGTGCAACGCTGACCAGCACGTTTGCCGCGATCTGTCCGCAACGCGTCCACCGATTGCTGCTGATTGAAGGCCTCGGTCCACTCACGCAAGTTGCCGAGAAAACCCTGGATCAATTGCGTCGCGCCCACTCTGCAAGGACCGCATTCAACGGCGAGGGACTACGCGTTTTTGCGAATATCGATGAAGCGATCGACGCGAGATGTCGTTCGGGAAACCTCTCGAAAGAGGCGGCACGCTGCATTGTCGAGCGCGGAGTAAAGCCGGTCGATCCCCGGCATGGAAGCGATCATTCGCCCGCTGGCGATACGAGCATGCATGGGATCAGCGATGCACATTACGGTTTCGAGCCAGCGCAAGCGCTAACCGGCCTCAGTTGGGCCTCGGATCCGCAGTTGACCGTGGCGAGCCCCTCACGCCTGACCGAGGAGCAGCTTGCGGCGGTATTGCCGGCGATAGACGCTCCAACACTGCTTGTGCTCGCCGAGCCTAACGCGCCATATCTGCAGCCGGAGATGATGCAGGCGCGGATCGCCTTGGTGCGAGATATTGAAGTCGTCCGCTTTGCTGGTACCCATCATCTGCATCTTGAAGATCCGCAGCCGGTGGCATCAGTGATTCGGGCGTTTCTTCAAGCGAAAGCTGGCGTCAACTGAAAACAATTCTGCCAATCAGGTTCATGGTGCTTGAACCAATCGACTGAGCTCTGCTTTCAACGCTTGTCCATTGACGCGCAGCCAGTCGCGCTGCTCCTGCCAATGCGGCAGAAACGAGGCGACCAGCTTCCAGAATCGCGGGGAGTGATTGCGCACGCGTAGATGGCAAAGCTCATGGACGAGCACGTACTTGAGCGCCGCGGGTGGCGCCAGGGCGAGGGCGAGATCGAGGGTGACCCGATCGCGCGTGTCGAGGCTTCCCCAAAGGCTTTTAAGCGGACGGACACGAATGACCGTCGGCGCGATGCCAAGGCGCGGACAGTAGAGTGCGAGCCAGCGCGACACGTCTTTGCGCATTTGTGCTTCGAGATAGGAATGCAGCAAACCGCGGGCCGATTCCAGCGCTCGCCGATGCGGGCTCGGCAAGGTCAATTGCAGGCGATCGCCTAGCAGTTCGATATGCGGGAACGGACCTGCGTTCCAGCACAGACGCGTGGTTTCGCCGCGCAGCGGAATCACCGTGGTCATACCGGGTTCGAGCGCGGGAGGCTGAGAGCCGAGATGAAGTTCATCGAGCTTTCGTTCGAGCCATTCGCCATGCTTGCGCAGAAACGCGAAAACCTGGGCGGGATGCGTGCCTTTGGGACAGGTCACACGGGCGCCGCCCGAAGTAACCGTCAGGCGCAGCCGTCGCGCCTGCGGATGGCTGCGACGCAGCACGCGAATCATTTCGCCGGATGTGGTCGGCAACTCCAGATACTGGCTTTCGGTTTCCGGATTCATCATTCAACCCGCATGCGATGCCGCCTTATTCACGTTCATCCGGTCTTGGCAGGCCGAACCATTCGTCCAGTTTTTTCAGCAAGCGCTTTGTTTCCAGCGTCATCAGGGCAAATCGTGCATCAAGTTCCGCGCGCGCAGATTCTGAAGAATCCTCACCGATCTCGTCGAGGACGACATCGAGGAAGCGGAACTTGCGGATGGTCAGATCCTCGCCGAGCACGAAGGCCATGCGCTCATCGAGCTCAAGGCCCAACTGAAACACCTGCTTTCCGGATTTCAGATGCTCTCGCACTTCGTCCGATTCAAGATCCTGGCGGCGACAGCGGACGATAGCACCGGCCTCGGCCGGATCGCGCAATTCGCATTCGTCGCCCCAGCTCAATCCTGGTGGAAGCTTGCCACTAACCAGCCAGTCCGTCATCAGGGTTCTTGGCGAATCGGACGGAGCCATCGGCGTTGCTGGAAATCGCCCGAGCGCTTCGCGTACCTGGGTGACTGCTTCCTCGCCCAACTTGCGACTGGCCGTGTCGATAACCATCCAGCCCTCAGCCTCGTCGAGATAGGCAAATACGCGCGACGGGCGGACAAAGGCGCGAGGCAGCAGATCAGTCATGACCTCTTCCTTGAGCCGCTTGCGTTCACGTGCGCCGATTCGGCGTGCTTCCTTGTCGGTGATCTCGGCAATTTTGACCGCGAGTGCCTCGCCGACCACCGACGACGGCAGCAATTTGTCCTCGCTGCCAATGGCTATCAGGGTGAATTTTCCGGCGCGGTGGGTCAGCTCATCGGAATCGCGCCCGTACGGCGAGACGAATCCGCGCGTGGCCAGTTCGATCGGGCCACAGGGCCGCAGGCGATGCGCATCGAGCAGACTTTCAATTTCGGCGAGATTCTTGGTCGAGCTTTTCGGGAAGCGAAACAGAGTCAAGTTGCGAAAAAACATGAGGGAGTGAGATTCCTTGGGGAGAAAACCAGTGAGGCGCGATCCTGGCCGGGTAGCGGATCACGCCATGAGACGGTACAGCGATTGACCGGTCAGGTTGCACATTGGGTCGAGCTCGTGAGGATACCGGTCGCGACGCCTCACGCCGAGGGCCTGAACGCGAATGCTGCCTTATCAATGCCGATCCATGATTCAGGAAGTCAGATATGCGATCCGCAAGCCTTGCCTCCAAGTCAACTCACGTCGCTCTCACGTCGCTCGAACGACCGTTTGCCGATGTGATCCGCTTTGGCCGGATGGGCACTTGAGAGACTCGGCGTTAGACTGCGCACAGACCAAAGGTTGCCTATGAACTCCGACGATCCCGCCCGCACCGTGAGTCAGCTCAGCATACTCAAGACCGAGCATAGAGAGCTCGACGCGATGATCGCGCGATTGGTCATCGACCCCGGCAACGACGAGCTCGAATTGAAGCGGTTGAAGAAGCGCAAACTGCACCTGAAAGACTCGATCGCGATGCTCCAAAGTCGCCTGATTCCCGATCTCGATGCCTAAACCTGCTAAGCGGCTTCGTCGGATTTCTCGGCGTTTTCGGCGCTGACGGTTCCCGGCATTTCACCCGTCAGTTTGAGGATTCCGTGGCGGATGTCGCGACTCAGAATGACCTTCGATTCCTTGACCAATTCTTCGAGGCCGACATCGAAGTCGAGTTTGTTTTCTGCATTGGCCCAGATCACGCGGCGCTCCCGCAGCTTCTGGATAAAGCCACGGAACAACGACTTGTCGAAGAATTCCGGGGCATTGAGCTCATGCAGCAGTGACAGGCGCTGCGCGGTCAGCGTGCAGAGATTCTCCAGCTCGGCGGCGGATAGCGTGTTGCGACCATTGCTGACCAGAAGAGCGAGCGTGATGTAGTAACGCTCGACCGCCTGCAGCAGGCTGTGCGACATCGCGCGCAAGCGAAAGGCATTGTCGCTTTGGCCCGGCGCGCGTTCGATCACGCGACCATCGGAATCACTTTCGAGCAGGCCACGAGTAACGAGAAAGTCGAGCGATGCGCGCAGGCGCTCGCTGAATTCATCCTCATTCCAAGGCAGAAACCACTCGGCCTGGATGAACGGATAAATGAGCCGACCAAGACGCAGCACACTCGATCGGCTCATGCGCCTGTTGTTGAGGAAACAACACGCAATCCACGCGCCAGTAACAAAAACGTGCTGAACGTTGTTGCGGAAGTACGAGAGCAGCACGGCGTTGTCGCCTTCGGTCATCAACACATCACCGAGCGGATGGCTGACGCGCCTGATCCACTGCATCGATTCTCCATAAGCGATGATTTCGGCAGGTGATTTTTCGGTCACCGTCACGCGATCACCGAAGGGCAAGCTGGTCAGCAGATCCTTGTACAGATCGAGTTGGGCAAGCAGATCCGCTTCGGCAATCGCATGCTTGGGCATTGCCAGAAGCGCCAAGGCGAGCAGGTTGATCGGATTGACGTCAACGGCGCGGTTGATATTCGATTGGATACGATCGGCCAAGGTGTTGACCGTAGCGGACAACCATTCCGGTTTGGCGTCGGGCCGATCAATTGACGCACGCCAGCTCGGTGCGACCTCGTCGAGCAGGTCGCCGAGGTTGATAGGTTCGCCGAAATTGATCGTCACCTTGCCATAGCGCTGGCGCAGCACGCCGAACGAACGAAACAGCCCAATCAGCGATTCCTTTTCCTTGGGTTTGCCCGAAAGTTCGCCAATATACGACTTGCCTTCCATGAGTTTTTCGTAGCCGAAATACACAGGTTGGAAAAGCACCGGTCGGCGCGATTCGCGCAGAAAGCTGCGCAGCGTCATCGCGAGCATGCCACTACGAGGAGTGAGCAGTCGCCCGGTCCGTGAGCGACCGCCTTCGATGAAGTACTCAAGCGCGACTCCACGCGCGAACAACTGACTGACGTATTCGGTGAACACGGCCGAGTAGAGCGCGTTCGATTTGAAACTGCGGCGCAGAAAGAAAGCGCCGCCACGACGCAGGATCGCGCCAAGCCCTGGCAGGTTGAGGTTGACCCCGGCAGCAATATGCGGAGGAACGAGACCATTCTGGTATAGCGAATAACTCAGCAGCAGATAGTCGACATGGCTGCGGTGGCAGGGCACATAGATCACTTCATGGCCCGGTGCGATCGTGCGCAGTTTGTCGAAGTGATGCATGACCACCCCGTCGTACAGCTTGTTCCAAAGTGCGATCAGGATGAACGAGATCGAACGCACGACCGTATGCGAGTAGTCAGCCGCGATTTCCAAGGCGTAGCCGCGTGCGCGCCGCCGCACTTGTTCAACTTTTGCATTTTCCTTGGACGCTACAGCCTCGATCGTCTGGCGAACCGAGTCCGCGTTGACCACAGCATCGACAACGGTGCGCTTGTGCGAAAGGTCGGCGCCAATGATCGTGGTTCGGGTCAAGCGAAAATGCACTCGCAACACTCGCGAAAGTTTGCGCACGCTTCGCTCAAGGGCTACACCATCCTGCTCGCTCAGGGTCTGGCGCAGCGAAATCGGTGCGGAAAACTGCACGATGGTGTCGCGCCCATTGAGCAGGATCGCAAGCAGGCGCCGGAATCGACCAACCACCACCCAGTTCTCGGCAAACAACACGCGGAACCAGCCCGACTGCCGATCCGGCGCGCGGCCTACAAAGATCGATACAGGAACCAGTCGGATATCGTCCTGCCGACCTGTGCTGACCATCTCCGCCAGTTGACTGAGGGTTTCGGAGCGCGATGGATGGACGCGGGCGCGAAACAGACTGGGGCGTGGCGTCAGCGCAATGATCGCGCGGGTTCGCTTTATCGGTAGCCGCGTAGCCGCTTCGTAGGGCGAAGGAAGATTCGCCTCGTGACAGGCTTGCTCAAGGATCAGGCTGTCCGAGAGGCCATACCTCTCGACGACATAGACGGTTGGTACATCATCGTCGGCAAGCAATTCGCGCGGCTCGCGTGGCTCGCGACGGATACGAATCCACGGCCTCAGCATCGCACTGAATATATTCAGCCAGAACGGAGCGCGCGCTGCGGGATCGGCCGCGCGATGGAGAGGGAGATTTTGCTGCATGGTGTTTTCCACCTGCCGTCAAACCTGACGGCAGCGCGGATCATCCTTGGCTCGCAGCCGGTTCGGGCGTCGACGGCGCCTGCTCTGCGTTGCGCACCTTCAGTTTGTCGATGGTGTCCTTGCTGTACCAGTGGCCATCGATGCGAACCATTTCCATGGTCGATTCCAGAGCGGTGCCGAGCAAGGTGTAGCTGATCTTCACAACCGCGTTGTCGCCGCTGCTCGAGACCAATTTGGTGCTCACCGAATCCAGTGCTTGATTGATCGAGAAGCCGTACACATCGAGAACCTGCTTGAGTCCGTCCAAACCCACCTGAAGCTTCGGTGCCGATTGCTCGAAACTCAGGCTGCGCGCTTCATCAAGGCTCTTGAGATTCAATTCACGCGCGGTCTTGGTGACTACACCAAGGGCCTTCTTGACCAGATCCGGATCGGTGAAACGGGTCTTCTCGACCCAACTTGAAACAGCCTCGATGATACTTGCCGCTTGCTCCTTCTCGCTGGCCGAAAGCCCCTCACTCTGCTGGACCAGGCCTTTCATGTAGCCACGCCCCATCGCCACCAGCGTCGGAATCTGTTGCTGATACTGGGCATCAAACTGGCGAATCTCCGGTTCTATCTCCTTGTAGACGTTTTCGACCGCATCCTCGGAGGTGAGCTTGGCCATCGTGTCAACGAATCGCGCCTTGGCAGCGGTATCAGACGGCGTCGCATCAACTTTGGTGACCCAATCCGATTTCATCCGTGCAAACTCTGCGGGCGGCAACAGTTGTTCGACCAAGCCGGCGACATCGCTTTCGCGCATCATCGCCACCGAACGCTGGATGGTTTGTTCCGGACCACTGACGCCAGTGCTCGCGACGTTGGTGTCGTCCTTGTTGCAGGCACCTGCAGCGATGGCCAGAGTTGCGACAAAGCTGGCACGGGCAAACATCTTGAACATGAAGATTCCGGAATTGGGTGAGGCGCGCACTCTATCAGCCCAAAAGGTCCGGGTCAGCCGGGGAGGCGACGGCTCGACTGTTTCCCCCCGATCCTCGAAGTCCGGAATCGTTTGCGGCTTGCCCTCGGTGGTTCGTCAAGCCGACTCCAATTGGCGGGGCATCGTCGACGTTAAGCGCTTTATTAACGCCGATTTGGCTTGCCTGCACTGGTTAGCCTCTCTAAACTGTCGCGTTCTCTGCAGCTCCTTCCGGATTTAAGTCAACCCATGTTCAAAGGCTTGCGTGGTCTCTTCTCGAATGACCTGTCGATCGATCTCGGCACGGCCAATACCCTGATTTATGTTCGTGGCCAGGGCATTGTCCTCAATGAGCCTTCGGTCGTCGCAATCCGCCAGGATCGTGGGCCCGGCGGCCCCAGAAGCATCGCCGCGGTCGGATCTGACGCGAAGAAGATGCTCGGCCGCACGCCCGGCAACATCGTCACCGTGCGACCGCTAAAGGATGGCGTGATCGCGGATTTCTCGATGACCGAGGAGATGCTCAAGCAATTCATTCGCAAGGTGCATCGTTCGCGCATGTTCCGCCCGAGTCCGCGCGTGCTCGTTTGCGTGCCGTGCGGATCGACCCAGGTTGAGCGCCGTGCGATCAAGGAATCGGCCGAGAGCGCCGGTGCGCGCGACGTGTTTCTCGTTGAGGAACCAATGGCCGCTGCCATCGGCGCCGGCATTCCGGTCGGCGAAGCGCGTGGATCGATGGTGCTCGATATCGGCGGTGGCACCTCGGAAGTCGCTGTGATTTCGCTCAACGGCATCGTCTACTCGCAATCAGTGCGTATCGGCGGCGACCGCTTCGATGAGGCGATCATCAATTACGTGCGTCGCAACCACGGCACACTTATCGGCGAAGCAACGGCGGAACGCATCAAGATGGAAGTGGGCTGCGCATTTCCGCAATCGGAGGTTCGCGAGATCGAAGTATCAGGGCGCAACCTTGCCGAAGGCGTGCCGCGCATGTTCACGGTCAATTCCAATGAAATTCTCGAGGCCTTGCACGAGCCACTTTCCGGCATCGTCAGTGCCGTGCGCAGTGCGCTCGAACAGACGCCGCCCGAGCTGTGTTCGGATGTCGCCGAACGCGGCATCGTGTTGACCGGTGGCGGCGCGCTGCTGCGCGATTTCGATCGACTGTTGTCGGAAGAAACCGGCCTGCACGTGCATGTTGCCGACGAGCCGCTGACCTGTGTTGCCCGTGGTGGCGGACGCGCGCTCGAGCTGGTTGATCAGCACGGCGGTGACTTCTTCGCGCACGAGTGAGTCATGTGATCCGATCACATGCCGCTTGCAAATCCTGACAAGGTATCGCTGTTTTCCGAGGGTGCGGTCAGTACTGCGCGCCTGATTGCTTACCTGACCCTTGCGATGATTGTCATGGTGATTGATCACCGTGGCAGCTATCTCGGACGTTTGCGCGAGTTCTCTTCCGCACTGGTCGAGCCGATCTATCGGGTCGCCGCGTTGCCTTCGGATGTGGCGCGCGCAGGCCGACTTGCAGTGGCGACGCAAAGTCATCTGGTCGATGAGAATCAGGAGCTTCGTGAAGCGTTGTTGCTCGCGCAGGTTCGGCTAAACAGGATGTCGGCGCTCACTGCACAAAATGACAGGTTGAAAAAACTTCTCGATGTGCAAAAGAAGTTGGGTCTCGGTGTGCGGCTCGCGCGTCTGATCGATATCGATCTTGATCCGTTTCGGCACCGCATCGTTCTCGATGCCGGCAGCGCTCAGGCAATCAAGGTGGGCCAACCCGTGCTCGATGCATTCGGGGTGATGGGGCAGATCGTCGAAGTGCTGCCGAATACCTCGGTAGCCTTGTTGATCACCGATCCGACCCATGCAATTCCAGTCATTGTGAAGCGCACGGGCTTGCGGACGATCGCTTACGGGACAGGATCGATCGACCGCCTGCAATTGCCGAATATTCCGATCAGCGCGGACATCAAGGTCGGCGACTCGCTGATGACTTCAGGTCTCGGTGGCCGTTTCCCGGCGGGGTTCCCGGTCGGTGAGATTCTTGAAATCAGCAACGATGAAAGCGGCATGTTCGCCGCCGCGATGGCCAAGCCAGCCGCCGCACTGGACCGCAGCGGCGAGGTGCTCTTGTTGCAGGATATGCCGGAGCCGATGGGTCCGCCGGTACCGGACACCGCCGCAAATCCCGTCGATCCCGCCGTTGCGCCTGCCAAGCCGGATACCTCGCCATGAACCGCAGGCGAGCGCAGAACCTGATTTTCATCGGCAGCATCGTGCTGGCGTTCCTCCTGCAACTGACCCCACTGCCGCAATCGATGCTGCCTTTCAAGCCCTACTGGATCGCCTTGGTGCTGATCTATTGGGCGATCGAGGCGCCCGATCGGGTCGGGCTCGGATTTGCTTTCATGATCGGTCTCTGTGGTGACATGCTGACCGGGCAGTTGCTCGGTGAACAGGCGTTGCGTCTGATCGTGCTGGCCTTCATCGTGCTGCGTTTTCGTTCCCGATTGCGCTTCTTCCCGATGAGTCAACAGTCATTGGCGGTGCTCGGTCTGATGCTCAACGATCGCATTGTCGTGATCATGGTGCGCGGGTTTTCCGGTGATCCAATCCCGACGATCGGATTCTGGATTGCTCCATTCATCGGCATGCTGGCGTGGCCGTTTGTGTTCCTCCTGCTCGATGACATTCGAGCACGCTTGCGTGCCAACGAGTCATGAGATTTGGGCCGATCAAGGATGGTCGCCAGGAAGCTGCGATGTTTTTGCGACGGGCCATCGTCGGTTTCCTCGCTATTTTTCTCGCCCTTGTTGTTTTGAGTTTTCGCTTCTGGTTCCTGCAGGTCCAGCAACACGAGGAATACCAGGCGCGCTCCGACGCCAATCGCATCCTGACGCGACCGCTGGCACCTGCGCGAGGTCTGATCTACGACCGCAACGGTGTACTGTTGGCAGAGAACGTCGCCGCTTTCCGACTCGAGGTGATCCCCGAGCAGGTTGGCGATATGGATACCTTGTTGCAAGGCCTCAGCGACACGATGGGTGTCAGCGAAGATGATGCTGAACGCTTCAAGACCTTGGTCAAGTCCACACGTTCGTACCAGAGCGTGCCGTTGCGGCTCAAACTGAGCGAGGAGGATATCGCGCTGTTTGCGGTCAATCGCTGGCGCTTCCCGGGTGTAGACGTGGTTCCCTATCTCACGCGGTTCTATCCCAAGGGCGCGGAGTTTGGCCATCTGGTCGGCTACGTCGGGCGAATTGATGAAGCGGACACGCAGCGACTGGACGCGTCGCGCTACGCGGGTACGACGCATGCCGGCAAGACCGGAATCGAGCGATCCTACGAGGACATCCTGCATGGCGAGCCTGGCTATGAACTGGTTGAGGTGAATGCCGATCGGCGTCCGTTGCGGGTGATCGAACGCGCCGCGCCGACGCCGGGCAAGAATCTCTATCTGACCGTTGATTCGCGCATTCAGGAAGCCGGTGAGGAAGCCTTCACCGATCGCGCCGGTGCCTCGGTCGCGATCGATCCGCGCAACGGTGAAGTGCTGGCCATGATCAGTGTGCCGAGCTTTGATCCTAATTTGTTCGTCAATGGCATCAGCCAGGCCGACTACGATGCGCTGCTCAAGGCGCCCGACAAACCCTTGTTGAATCGCGCCTTGCGCGGCGCCTACGTGCCGGGCTCGACGGTAAAGCCGTTTCTTGCTTCAGCCGGTCTCGAGCTGGGTTTGCGCAAACCTTCCGATACGATCCTGTCGACCGGCGAGTTTTTCATTCCTGGACAAAAGCGCGGTTATCGCGACGTACGCGCAGGTGGCCACGGCCGCGTCGACCTGGTCCAGTCGCTGGCCCAATCGGTGAATACCTACTACTACTCACTGGCCTTGGACATGGGCATCGACCGATTGACCCAGTCGTTGGCACCATTTGGTTTCGGCAAACCAACCGGCATCGACCTGGTTGGTGAGGGCGAGGGTGTGTTGCCTTCGCGAGAATGGAAAAGAGCGCGAATGAATCAGGCTTGGTATCCCGGTGAAACCGTGATTGCAGGCATTGGTCAGGGATTCTGGGTGGTCACGCCGCTGCAACTTGCGCATGGCGTAGCCATGTTGGCGGCCGGCGGCGTCTCGTACCGTCCGCATTTGTTGCGCGCGACCCAGCAGGGCCTGGGTGATGCACCGATTCTGTCGCCGCCGGTTGCACCGGGGCCGACCTATTTTCACGATCCGTCCAATTTCGATGCGGTCCGTGAGGGCATGATCGCCGTCGTCAACGGCCCGACCGGAACGGCGCGCACGATGGGCATCGGATTTCCCTATGTGATCGCGGGAAAGAGTGGTACCGCCGAGCGCTACTCGCGCACCAACGAGGTCTGGCAGCATATCGCCCAAGTGGCCATCGAGCGACACCAAGTGCTTTTTGAAGCGTTTACTCCGGCGGACAGCCCACGCATCGCGGTCATCGTGGCGCTTGAAGCGGGCCATGGCGGAGGGCGTGATGCGGCGCCTATCGTGCGCAAGATGATGGATGCGTGGGTCATCGACGATGCGTCCATGCACGCCGAAAAAGCCGTGACGCCAGAGGTCACGCCCTGATGCATGGATTACTCGGCCAACTTCGTTATCGCGTGCTTGCGATGGTGCGCCGACCACGATTCGACATGCCGCTGGCCGGCGCCTTGTTACTGCTGGCCATCGTGGGCTTGGCAACCCAGTACAGTGCAAGCGATCTGGATCGGGACAAGGCGATCGCCCAAGGGGCTCGCCTTCTGCTGGGTGGCGTCCTCATGGCGCTGATCTCGAGAGTGCCGCCGTCCACATTGCGCAATTGGACGCCTTGGTTATTCGCAGGCAGCGTAGTGTTGCTGATCCTGGTCGCGATGCATGGGGAGGGTCGTGGTGCGGATCGCTGGCTGGATCTGAGCATCGTTCGTTTCCAGCCATCGGAATTGCTCAAGCTGACCATGCCGATGATGGTTGCCTGGTATTTGAATCAGCGTCCGATGCCACCTTCGTGGACGACGCTCGCGGTGATTGCATTGCTCATTGCGATTCCAGCTGCGCTGATCGCAAAGCAGCCCGATCTCGGCACAGCCCTGTTGATCGTGGCCAGTGGCTTGTTTGCGGTTTTTCTGGCCGGCCTTGCCTGGTGGCGCATTGGTCTGATTCTCGGCAGCGTGATCGCTGCAGCGCCGGTCGCCTGGCATTTTCTGCATGAATATCAACGCAATCGTGTGCGCATGCTGCTGGATCCCGAATCCGATCCACTCGGTCTTGGCTGGCACATCATCCAGTCAAAAATCGCGGTTGGATCGGGTGGGCTGTGGGGCAAGGGTTGGCATCACGGCACGCAATCGCGGCTTGAATTCCTGCCCGAGCACACCACCGATTTTATCTTTTCGGTATTTGCCGAAGAGTGGGGCTTGATCGGCGTGCTGCTCCTGCTCGTGCTCTATCTGTTCATCATTGGTCGAAGCCTGTGGATCGCGGCCAACGCCAAGGATACCTATTCACGCTTGCTCGCCGGTGCGATCAGCATGGCCTTCTTCGTCTACGTGATTGTAAACGGCGGCATGATCACGGGCATCCTTCCGGTCGTCGGTGTGCCGCTTCCTCTGGTCAGTTATGGAGGGACCTCGGCGGTTTCTCTGCTGGCAGGATTCGGAGTGCTGATGTCGATACATGCGCATCGTCGGCGAGTGGCAGGGTGATCGCCCGACGCGATACAGTACTGCTTACATCATGAAGGTCGGCTCCAAATTGAAAAAACATTGCGGGATTGTGGTTTGCATTTGGCTGACGCTGGGTATGTTGCTCGCAGGGGCGGTCGGTGAAGCTCATGCGAAATCAAAGGATGCAGAGGGAGCGGCGCCAGCAACGGTGGATCCCGAGTTCCTTGAGTTTGCCCGCGAGCTCAATCGCGAAGGCGGTCTGGTCGAGTCCGATGTGCTCGCCACCCTGGCCAAGGCGCAAGTTCAGCAAAGTATTCTCGACGCGATGTCGCGACCGGCCGAGGCTAAGCCGTGGAAGGATTACCGACCGATCTTTCTCACCGACAAACGGCGCGATGATGGCATCGCGTTTTACCTCGCCAATCGCGAGTTGATCGAGCGTGCCGCCGAGGAGTTCGGCGTCGCTCCCGAGATCATCGTCGCGATCATCGGTGTCGAGACGAGCTATGGCGCCAACTATGGTCGCTACAAGGTGCTCGACGCCCTGGTTACCCTGACATTCCACTATCCGCCGCGAGCCAAATTCTTTCGCGGCGAACTGCGTCAGCTGTTCCTGCTCGGTGATATGCACATGGCCTATCCGATCGACGAGATGGTCGGTTCATATGCGGGGGCGATGGGCTGGGGGCAATTCATCCCGACCAGTGTCGCCAACTTCGCTCGCGACTATGACGGCGATGGTCGCATCGATTTGTGGAATTCGCTGCCCGACATCATCGGTAGCGTTGCCAACTATTTTTCCGTGCATGGATGGGAAAAAGGCAAGCCGGTTGCGACATTGGCAATAACGCGTGCCGACGCGCGCGCGCTCAGTCCCGACGGACTCGATCCGGTCTACCCGATCGAGCAACTGAAAACCTGGGGTTATACGCCCACCGACGCAACCAGTCCCACGGAGTTGGCTACCCTGGTTCGTCTTGAAGGTCAGGACGGCACCGAAAATTGGCTGACCTTTCACAATTTCTTCGTGATTTCGCGATACAACCGCAGTCCGTTGTACTCGATGGCCGTGTGGCAGTTGTCTCAGGAAATCGCGGCTGGCGTGGCCAGCGCAACACCGTGACCAAGGCTCTTCCGGCGATTGCGATTGTGATCCTGCTCGCAGGATGCGCGGTACACAAACCGAAACCGGGACCTGCGGCGACGCGGACCGCAGTCGTGCCTGCTGCTGCGGATGTCCATGAAACCAGCCTGCCACAGTCGCGCCGCTATCGCGATGCCAGCGACGGCGGACCCAAGGCGCCCGAGATCGATGTCAGCAAACTCGTCGAGCCCACGCCCACGCCTGAACCGCGTGCACGCTATGGCAACAAATCGCCTTACAGCGTGCTCGGCAAGTCCTACACCGTGATGTCCAATTCCCACAACTATGTCGAGCGCGGCACCGCCTCTTGGTATGGGAACAAGTTCCACGGCTATATGACCTCGAGTCTTGAGCCCTACGACATGTACCAGTTCAGTGCCGCACACAAGACCCTCCCGCTGCCGAGTTATGCGCGCGTGACCAATCTCGAAAACGGCAAAAGTGTGGTGGTGCGGATCAATGATCGTGGCCCCTTCCATGAGAACCGTCTGATTGATCTGTCCTACGCCGCTGCGGTGCGCATCGGTGTATGGCCGAAGGGTACCGGTCAGGTGGAAGTGCGCGTGCTCGATGGCCCGGAGGCGGAACCGTCGCCGCGTGTCGATGTCTCAAGCGATTCGGCAATTCACCGCGGCGATTCGAGGATCTTCGTTCAGCTCGGTGCGTTCGCCGGGCGCGACAATGCACAGCGCGTTCTTGAACAGATAGAAAAGGCCGGGCTTGGACGTGCTGAAATCGTGACCACGCGCATCAACAGGCGTGAAATCCACCGAGTGCGCATCGGCCCGCTTTCGACCGTCGCTATTGCCGATGCCTTGGTGGTGCGTATCGAAAAACTGGGTTTCGGCATGCCGCGCGTGGCCATCGAAGATTGAACCGGCGACAATGCCGGCTGTTCCAGGCGCTTTGCGCTTCACCCTAGCTGTTTGAGGAGTCTGTTTTGCCGAACAAGTTCGTGAGTGTCTTTCTGGTCGCTGTGCTCGCAGCGTTTGTTGTCGAAGCATCCGCGCAGACTCCAGCCGCGCCCGTGCCAAGACCGATGCCGCAACCGGCATCTCCCGCCATCGCGACACCGACACCACCACCACCCACGCTGGACGCCAAAAGCTGGGTGCTGATGGACTATGCAACCGGCCAGATCCTGCTCGATGGCAATGCCGATGAGCGCGTCGAGCCGGCATCGATTACCAAGGTGATGACCTCATATGTGGTGTCCGCCGAACTCGCGCACGGCAAGATCCACATGGAGGATCCGGTCAGGATCAGCGAAAACGCGTGGCGCTCGGGTGGTGCTGGAACCGACGGTTCGACGAGTTTTCTTGAGCTGAACAGCGAAGTTCCGCTCAAACAATTGCTCTACGGCATGATCATCCAGTCGGGCAATGATGCGGCGATTGCCTTGGCTGAACACACCGCCGGCTCCGAGGAAATGTTCGCCAATCTGATGAATCAGTATGCCGCCCAGCTCGGCATGACGGGCACGCACTATGTTGATGCGAGCGGCCTACCCAATGAGAACCACTACACCACAGCGCACGATATTGCGCTGCTTTCGCAGGCCTTGGTCCGTGACTACCCGGAGGAATACGCGATCTACAAGATCAAGGATTTCGAGTGGAACGGGATCAAGCAGCACAACCGCAATACGCTGCTGTGGCGCGATTCTTCGGTCGACGGTATCAAGACCGGCCATACCAGCTCAGCGGGTTATTGTCTGGCCACTTCAGCCATGCGTGGCGAGCAGCGCCTGATCGCCGTGGTCATGGGTGCCCAGAGCGAAAAAGCACGCGCTGATGCCAATCAGGAGTTGCTGAACTACGGTTTCCGTTTCTTCGAATCGCATAAGCTTTATGACGTCACCACGCCGCTGACGACTCAGACCCTTTGGAAAGGCGAAACGCCGACGGTTGCCCTTGGGGTGACTGAAAACGTGTCGATCTCCCTGCCACGCGGGCGCTATGCCGACCTGAAAGCCACCATGGATTTGCCATCACGCCTGATCGCACCCCTGCAGAAAGGCCAGAAAGTTGGCACGCTGAAAGTGCAGCTCGATGGCAAGACCTTGATCGAGCGACCGATCGTCGTGCTCGCCGATGCGCCAGAAGGCGGCTTTTTCACGCGTCTCTACGACGGCGTCAGGCTCTGGTTTGAAAGCGATGAAAAATCGGTATCCACCGAGGCGCCGGTGAAGGGCGATTGAGCATGCGCAATATCGACGACATCGAACCGCAAAATCCCGATCAGGGCTTTCAGTTCCCAGGCGCTTTCGAGATCACCGCGCTGGGTCTCGCCGATGCCGATATGGAGTCGCGTGTCCCTCAGATCATCGAGGGCCTCGGCCTGAACGTGATTGCGGGCAGTTTGCGTTCAAAACCATCGCGCGAAGGAAAGTATCATTCGGTATCGGTGACCATTACCTGCCCGGATCGTGAGCGCTACGATGCCGCCCATGCCGCCTTGCGTGCAGATCCAGCGATTCGCTGGACTTTGTAGAAACCTTCAATTGGAGCGGCGAAGTTTTCCGGGCTCGCTGCTTTCACTGGCGAATCCTGCAGGCCGTTCGATTGCCATCATTGGGCTTGACCAATTGGCACGGCAATCGAACGGTTGACACCTTTCTTTCGCTGCTGAGCGAGCTTGTGAATCACCATTTGGCACCCACGTGCTCTGCCATGTCACGCCTTCTGATCGTTCGCCACCTGGGTCGCCAACCGTATGTGCCGGTGCTGAACGCGATGCGCGCATTTGTCGATCGGCGCGATGAGGCAACGACGGACGAACTCTGGTTGCTTGAACATGATCCAGTCTTCACCTTGGGTCAGGCGGGCAAGCCTGAGCACGTGCTGGCGGCGGGCGATATTCCGGTCATTCGCGTGGAACGTGGCGGCCAGGTGACCTACCATGGCCCAGGCCAGATTGTCGGCTATCCCTTGCTCGATCTGCGCCGACTCGGTATCGGTGTGCGTGAACTCGTAGAACGGATCGAGCAGGCGATCATTGAAACCCTCGATCACTGGAATATTATCGCCGTGCGTCGACCCGGAGCACCCGGAGTCTATGTCGGTGATGCCAAGATCGGGGCACTCGGCCTGCGTATTCGTCGCGGCAGCTCATTTCATGGCCTGGCTTTGAATGTCGGTATGGATCTGGAGCCTTTCAGACGAATAAATCCCTGTGGTTATCAAGGTTTGCAGGTGACCCAGATGCTAGACTTGGGCGGTTCTGGATCGCTTGGCGCGGTCGAGGATGTGCTCGTCGACGAGCTGTCACGGCAGTTCGGTTTCACGCCGCAGCCTGGTGCTGCGGAACTTCCCGTTTTCGCGGATGCCGCGGCCAGTCCTGCAGAATGAACGAACCGATCAAGATCATCCCGCTGACCGTTGTCGGCGAAAAGCAGCAGGGCAGCGACAAGATTGCGCGCAACCGCGCCGGTTTCGCCGATGCGCCGACCTTGCGCAAGCCTGCCTGGATCCGCGTGCGCATTCCGCCCGGCAATGCGGTTGCTCAGTTGAAATCCAAGTTGCGCGAAAACAGCCTGGTCACCGTGTGTGAAGAGGCTTCGTGCCCAAACATCCACGAGTGCTTCAGCAAGGGCACCGCGACGTTCATGATTCTCGGTGAAGTCTGCACGCGGCGCTGTTCGTTCTGCGATGTCGCGCATGGCCGCCCAAAAGCGCCAGATTCGCTCGAACCGGCCAAACTGGCTGGAACCATTCGCGACATGCGTCTGCGCTACGTGGTGATTACTTCGGTCGACCGTGATGACCTGCGTGATGGTGGGGCTGGCCACTTCGCCGCCTGCATTCGCGCCGTGCGCTTCGAGAATCCGGATATCCGCATCGAGATCCTGACCCCCGATTTCCGTGGCAAGGGACGCATGGACCGCGCCCTCGAACTGCTTGCGGAGTATCCGCCGGACGTGTTCAATCACAATATCGAAACGGTGCCCGATCTTTACCGCGAAGTCCGCCCAGGTGCCGATTACGCGTGGTCGCTGCAGTTGCTCAAGCGCTTCAAGGAACAGCATCCGACAATACCTACCAAGTCCGGCATCATGCTCGGACTTGGCGAGACCCTCGACCAGGTTCAGCGCACGTTGAACGATTTGCGCGAGCATGCGGTCGATATGGTCACGATTGGTCAGTACCTGCAGCCCACCGCACATCATCATCCGGTACTGCGTTACTGGTCACCGCAAGAATTCAAGTCACTTGAAGAGTACGGCATGGCGCTCGGATTCGAGCATGTGGCATCCGGTCCGATGGTGCGTTCTTCCTACCACGCGGATGAAATGGCGCATGCAGCCGGATTCGTCAAAAGCGCCTGAACATCACAACTCGCGTCACCGAGCATCATTGGAGAGTTTCATGCGTCGCATTCCCCTGACTTTTGCGCTGCTGGCTGTCTGCGGCATCGCCTTCGCCCAACCGGCTGCCGAGACCAGCACGCCGTTGGTTCTCAAGCCGACTACCGATCAGGCCGAGGCGGCGATCTGGGCGATGCGTTTTCTTTCGCGATTTCACTACAAGCCGATGCCGCTTGATGACGCGATGTCGGAAAAGATCTTCAAGGGCTTTCTCGACAGCCTTGATGGCGATCACCTGTTCTTTACTCAGGCCGATGTCGACAAATTCGCTGCTGCAAAGGACAAGCTCGACGATGCCGTGTTCGAGCGTGATCTGTCCGCGCCCTTTGCCATGTTCAATCTGTACCAGCAGCGCGTCGCCGAACGGCTCGACTACTCGCGCGAACTACTCGCCAAACCATTCGACTTCAACAAGGATGAATCCTACGAATACGATCGCGAGAAGGCACCCTGGGTAAAGGATACTGCCGAGCTCGATGATCTGTGGCGCAAGCGCGTCAAGAACGATTGGCTGCGCCTCAAGCTCGCCGGCAAGCCGGCCAAGGACATCAAGGAGACGCTCGACAAGCGCTATTCGAACTACCTCGATCGGATTCGCCAGCTCAACAGTGAAGACGTCTTCCAGACCTTCATGAATGCCTATGCGACCGCAATCGAGCCGCATACCAACTATCTCAGTCCGCGTGCGTCCGAAAATTTCGACATCGCCATGCGTTTGTCTCTTGAAGGCATCGGTGCGGTGCTGCAGCGCCTCGATGAATACACGGCGATTCGCGAAATCATTCCGGGCGGGCCCGCAGCCATCTCGGGCAAGCTCAGCGCGGGTGATCGTATCGTCGGCGTGGGCCAGGGAGACAGCGGTCCGATCACCGACGTGATCGGCTGGCGTCTCGATGACGTGGTCGACAAGATCCGCGGCGCCAAGGGCACCGTGGTTCGCCTCGAAATCCTGCCCGATTCGGCGGGCCCGGATGGCAAACACGAGATGCTCACCCTGACCCGAAACAAGGTCAGTGTTGAAGAGAGTGCGGCGAAAAAGTCGGTGATCGACGTCAAGAATGGCGATACGACTCGACGTATCGGCGTCATCACGCTGCCAAGTTTCTATCAGGATTTTGATGCGCGCCGACGCGGTGATGCGGACTACAAGAGCGCCACGCGCGATGTCGAGAAACTCCTCGGCGAGTTGCGCGAGGAGAAGGTCGATGGTGTCGTGGTCGATCTGCGCAACAACGGCGGCGGCTCGCTTGATGAAGCGACCGACCTGACCGGCCTGTTTATCGACAAGGGTCCGGTCGTGCAGATCCGCGACGCCAGCGGTCGCGTCGAGGAGAAGAGCGATGTGCGCGCTGGAACCGCGTGGAGCGGCCCGCTCGCCGTTTTGGTCAATCGGGCATCGGCTTCAGCATCGGAGATCTTCGCCGCGGCGATCCAGGACTATGGTCGCGGCGTCATCATTGGTGAACCGACTTTCGGCAAAGGCACGGTGCAGAACCTGCTCAACATGGATGACATGGCGCGCAACGAGAAACCTACCTACGGTGATCTCAAGATGACCGTGCAGCAATTCTTTCGCATCAATGGAGGATCGACCCAGTTGCGCGGCGTCACCCCCGAAATCAGCTTCCCGTTGACCGTGGCCAGTGACGAATTCGGTGAATCGAGTTACGACAATGCCTTGCCGTGGACGTCTATCAGCAAGGCCGACTACAAGCCGGTCGCGGATCTGACCCCGGTCATTCCGATGTTGCTCGCGCGTCATGAGTCACGTGCGGAAAAAGATGCCGAGTGGAAGAATTTGGAAGCCGAAATCACCGACGCCAAACGCATTCGCGCCGAGAAGACACTTTCGTTGAATGAGGCCGTGCGCATCAAGGAGCGAGACGATCAGGAAGCCAAGCGCAAGGCGCGTGAAGCCATTGAAAGCGGCGGCGTAGCCAAGGCCGATCCGGCCGCGAAATCAGGCGCCCAACCGCTCGAGAAAAACGGCAAGTCACCGGCCAGCAAGGTCGTGATCGAGGTTGAAAAGCCGGTCGTCAGCACTCAGGGTGAAGCCGATGCAGCATCCGCTGTGTCGGGCGAAGATGACGGGTTGCAGGCGGACGAACGTGAAATCTCGAAGGATCTGGCGCGCGAGGAAGAGCGCAAGGCCAAGCGCGATATCGTGCTCAACGAAGCCGCGCAGATCCTTTCCGATGAGATCGATCTGATCCACCACGACACCAAGCTTGCCGCCCGCGTGCTGCCGCACGAAGCGGCGGCAAATGTAGATTGAGTCGGGAATCGGGAATTGAGAGTCGGGAATAGGGAATAGCAAACGCGCAGCGGCGAGATTCTGTGGGAAGCGGCTTCAGCCGCGATGCTTTTGCTTGATATCAGAAAGC